>NC_009719.1:3244830-3579787 GCF_000017565.1 Parvibaculum lavamentivorans DS-1 | reverse complement strand
ATCGGTTGGCTCGCCGTCCGGCCATTTTAGTTCGAGCCGGCGGAGCCCGAGACCTGGGCGCTTCCCAGCGTCTTGAAGGTAATCTGAAGGATCACCGAATTTTCCGGTTCTATGTCCCTGTCCCGGTAAAACGACTGATACAGGCCGAGCGAGACATCGAGGCATTCATCTCCGTAGCCTACTCCGAGCCTGTTTGCCACCGTGCGGTCGTTTTCGATATCCCGCCGCGTCTGGCCGAATACCCGCCAATACCGGTCGAGCCTCAGCACGCTGCCGATATAGGCCTCTTCGCGCGCCTGGAAGGTCAGGGACTGGTCCGGCGCAAAATACGCATAGCCGATATCGCCGGTCAACGGGCCGAACCGGCCGAGGAAGTTGAGTTCGTTGCGCCGGATCTTGTAGTTCTCGTCGTCGAGCCGGAAGCGGTAGACCAGCAGAAAATCATCGGAAGGCGCAACCATGACCCGGCCGACATAATCCGATGTATCGTCCTGCAGCCCGGTCGATGCGGCTACGCTGTCATTATTGTTCACTCGAAAGCTCTGGCCAAACAGCACGTTCGCCTGGCCGCCTCCCTGCGTGTAAACCGAGTAACGGACGCCGAGATTGGCCCGCGCCCCCGTTTCCCAGCGGTCGAAGCCGACGAAGCGGTCTTCCGAAAAGAGGTTGGTATCGTCGAACTCGAAGCTCAGCGAATCCTCGTTCGGTATTTCCTCGGTATTGCCGACATTGGGCGAATAGATGAGCTGCGCGATCGGCTCCAGCACCTGCCTCAGGCCGCTCTCTGAGCGGACGAGAGGATAGCTCCATTCCGTGCCGATGGTCGGCAATGCCCGGGTGATCGTCGAGCTGTCGAAGGTCGCGGCCGGAAAGGCGGGGTTCGGCACGTCTTCGACCGAATAGACATCGCCGCGCAGGCTGCCGAACAGGCGATAGACGAAGCCGCTCGCGGATGTCTCCCGGCGGTCCCATCTGACGGAGCTTGATACCCGGCGCGACTTCGCGCCTTCGCGGCGTTGCAGCACCATGGCATTGGCCGAAAAGCCGATGCGCCCGCCGGCGACCTGATCTGGATAGGAATACTCATATTGCATCAGCGGCGCGACCCAGGGCGTGGTCGCCGTGTCGTCCGCCGCCAGCAGGCCGCGGAAATAATAGGCGTCCGCCGTGAAGCTGTTGCGCCCGTCTATATAGGTCGTGTTCACATTGCTGATCAGGTCGGTCGCCGACGACAGGTCGTAGCGGCGCAGATAGGTGTCGTCCGAAGCGAGCTCGGAGCGAAAGCCCCAGCGCCAGTTTTCATCGAGCGTGAAATCGCCCTGACCGAACAAGCTGCCGCGAAAGTCGTTTTCCGCCGGCGTGCCCACTTGCTGGTTGCGCGGCCAGGTGGCCGTGCCGAACATCTCGAACTGGCCGCTCTCGAAGCGCTGCCGGTATTCGCCCTGATAGACCGTGCCTTCCTTGCTCGTGAAGCGCGGCGAGATCGTCGCGTCCTTGTCCGGCGCGATCGCCCAGTAATAGGGAATTTCCACCTGCTGCCCGAGATCCGAAGAGCTACCGAAGGAAGGCGTGAGAAAACCCGACTGCCGCTTCACGGTCGGGTCAGGCTGCGAGAAATAGGGAACATAAAAAACGGGAACGCCGAAGAACTCCATGAAGGCGTCTTCATAGATAATCCTCTGCTTCTCCTTGTTGTGGATGACGCGGAAGGCCTTGATCTGCCAGATCGGCGTCGTCTGTCCTTTTTTCTCGCAGATGTCGCACGGGCTGTAGACGCCCCGGTGGAGCGTCGTCATGTTGCCGCCGCTGCGCACCACGTCATGGCCCGCAAGCCGCGAATTGTCGCTCAGCAGCACGCGCAGTGTCTGGATCACGCCGTCGCGCATTTCATTGCGCAGCACCAGGTGGTCGGCAAAGGCCACGTCGCCTTGCGGGTCGAGCAGCGACACATTGCCGTCCGCGGTCACGACGCCGGTCGTCTCGTTATAGGTGACGCGGTCGGCAAGCAGCACCCGCTCGCCATAGGCAAGCTCCACATGGCCGCTCGCCGTCACCACGCGTGCATCCCTGTCATAGGAAAGCTGGTCGGCCTGCATCAGCACTTCGCCGGATTCGGGAAAGGCTTGCTGCCGGGCGGGGGCGGGCTCTTGCGCGCGGGCCGGCCCCCCGGCCAGCGTGACCGCTATAAGCACAGCTATCGGCCACAGGATGCCGCGCCCCTTGCCCAAACCCATCCAGAGCCCCTCACTCAAGTGCAAATCTCGCCCCCCGGCCACATCCAGAATCGCCCTGTATCCGGGCCCCGCACCCTGATTTCTAACCGTCTTCGAGGTGAAAGAGAACCGCAAGTCCCAAAAGTGTCGCCACGAGCGATGGAGCCCAGGCGGCAAGCGCCGCCGGCAGGATGCCGGACAGGCCCAGCGCGATAGCCAGATTGCCGAGGAAATAGATCAAAAAGCCAGAGAATATGCCGCCAAGGACCATTTGCAGCAGCCCCCCCATCCGCGTCACCCGCAGCGAGAAGGCCGCGGCGATCAGCACCATGGTGCAGAGCAGGGCAGGCGTGGCCAGAAGCTGGTGGAAATAAATCTGATACCGGCGGGCCGAAAAGCCGGCCGCTTCGGCCGTGGCGATGAAATGCGGCAGTTCCCAGAAGGAAATGGATTCCTCGCGCGCGAAGCTCTCCTCGATCTGCTTTTGCGTCAGCGACGTTTCCTGCCGGTAGGTGTCGTATTTGCGGGACTGCTCGCCATCCATCATGACCCAGACATCGGCAAGCTCCCAATAGCCCGGTCGCAGACGGGCCGTCGCCGCGTCGATGCGGCCGCTGAAGCGGTTGCCCTGGTCGTAGAGAAAAATGGTAACCCGCCGCAGCCGGAACCCGTCATCCATGCGCAGGGCGTGGACGACCGATTGCCCGGTCGAATCCGCTTGCCGGAGCCACAGCCCGTTTGCCGAAACCGCGACAAAGCTTGCCTGCCGCGAAAGATATTTGGATTCGAGCTGCTCGGCCCGCGTCGTCAGCGTCGCCGATACGGGGTTGAAAACGGTGGTGACGAAAGCGCCGATGACGAACGCCACCGCCAGCGCCGGCGCAATGAATTGCCACACCGAAACACCGGCCGCGCGCGCAACCACGAGTTCATTGTTCCGGCTCAGCCGCAAAAACGCGGCCATGCCCCCGAAGAGAACGGCAAAGGGCAGCGTTTGCGCGCCGATCCGGGGCACCTCCATCAGCGCGATGGTCACCACAAGCCCGAATGTCACGTCGGGCTTGTCCGCGCTGCGCCGCAGAAGCTCGACAAGCTCGATCATGAAGATGAGAACGATGAACACGCCGAACGTGAGCAGGACGACGCCCAGAAACTGACGGCCGAGATAGCGCGAAAGGGTCCATGAAAGGTTCATCGCGCGGCCCCGCTCTGCCCTGCGCGCCCCGACAGGATGCGGCGTGAAAGCCTGCGCCACAGAATGTCGAACCGGACCCCCGCGATCACGGCAAGGCATATGCCGCAGACCGCTATGGGAAGGATATACATGAGCGGCGCCAGCGCGAGATTGTTCCCTACCGCGTTGGAAAGCGCGAAGCCGAGGATGCGAACCGTAAGCGCCATGGCCGCCGCCGTCGCCATTCGCGAGGCATATCCGCGCCGGTTGAAAGGCGCCGGCAGCAGTGCCGCAAGCCCGATCAGCGTCAGCATCACGGGATAGAAGCCTTCCACCAGCCTTTCATGCGCGTCGGCGAGAAGCTTGTCGCGGTTCTGCTGGCCGTAAAGATCGTCGCTGGCCGGGTTGACCAGCTCGTGGAAATACCGCTCGCGCCCTTCATATGAAAGCGTCGGCTCGTCTTCCATGTATTGCGAAAGGTCGTAGGTATATTTGTCGAAGTAGAGAAATGTCGCGGCGCTTGTTTCCGTGCCGCTGCGCGATGCGCGCTGGATGTTTCCGTTGAACATGACGAGCAGCGGCCCGTTCGGTCCCCTGACAAGGCTCCCCGTCTCCGCCATGTAGGTAACCGGCGCGGATGGAATGCGCCCGTCATGCACCAGCACGCCATAGGTGGTTCCGTCGGCGGCGCGTTCGCGCACGAATACTGTTAGGCCGGTCGCCGGATTGGAGAATGTGCCCTCGCGGATCATCGCGGTGGCGACGTCGCTGCGGATTTCGACCAGGCGGCTCTTCAACTCGCGCATCCCGGCCGGCGCGATATAGATGCTGAACGCGAGAATGATGACGGAGGTGCCCATCGCGATCGCCAGCAGCGGCAGCGCAACCACCCAGCGGCTGACGCCGGCTGCAAACATCACGACGATTTCGCTGTCGCTGATAAGCTTGTGAAGGGAGTAGAGCACGGCGCAAAAAAGCGAAATCGGCAGCACGATCATCAGCGTGCTTGGCAGCGCCAGCACCGTCAGCTCGAAAAAGGTGAGAAGCGTCTGTCCTTGCGTGATGAGGACGTCGAGCATCCGCAGCGCCTGCGTAAGCCAGATGATGCCGCTCAGCACGACGCTCGCGACGACGAAGGGGCCGAGTGTCTGGAAAAACAGATAGCGTGACAGGCTCTTCAGCATCGGGCCGGGTGCTCTCGCGCAGGTCTTTCGTCTTGGCGCATGCCGGGCAGTCCCTCGCGTTGATTGTCCGGTCTTCGATTATCCGGTGGCTTCCGCGCCGCGGCCGCAAAGGGTGGCTTTCCCTCCGCTCCGATTCAGTTAGGATACGCGCCGTAATTGCCGGACGCACCGTAGGAAATGGTTATCCCATTTCGCCAGCCGGGGAAAGGCGCGTCGACGGCTCGAGTTGCACCTGGCTCACCGAATCGCACTTGTTCAGGCCGAATGAGGGCCGGACAGGATCAGACCGGACAGGATCAGAAAGGTCCCGCTATGAATATTACGTTCGCCGACATCTCGCTCGCCAAGCCCGGCGCGCTCGCCGTCCTCGTCACCGAGGGTGCGACGCTGCGGGGCATCGCCGCCGATCTCGACGGCAAGCTCGGCGGCGCGCTCAAGCGGGCGATGAAGGCGGCAGGCTTTACCGGCAAGGCGGGCAGCGTGCTGGAGGTTGTCGGGCCGCAGGGCGTGAGCGCGGGCCGTGTGCTTCTCGCCGGGCTCGGCAAGTCGGCGGACCTGTCGGCGGCAAGCCTCGAAAAGGCTGGCGGCGAATTGGCGGGGCGTCTGGAGAAGACGAAGGAAACGGCGCTGTCGATCGTGCTCGACGGTATTTCGGGACCGAAGCTCCCGGCAGGCGAGGCCGCGGCCCGCGTCGCTCTCGGCGCCAGGTTGCGCTCCTACCGTTTCGATAAATACAAGACGAAGAAAAAGGAAGGCGACGACAAGAGCGGTTTGAAAACGCTCACCGTGATGACGCGCGCCGCCGCTTCCGCGCGCAAGGATTACGCGCCGCTGTCCAAAGTCGCGGAAGGCATGTTCCTCACGCGCGATCTCGTCAACGAGCCTGCAAACATTCTCTTTCCCGGTGAATTCGCCAAGCGCGCCCGCGCCCTTTCCAAGCTCGGCGTCAAGGTCGAAGTGCTCGGCGAAGCGCAGATGAAGAAACTCGGCATGGGCTCGCTGCTCGGCGTCGGCTATGGCAGCCAGCATGAAAGCCAGATGGTCGTGATGCGCTGGAATGGCGGCAAGCCGGGCGAGAAGCCGGTCGCCTTTGTCGGCAAGGGCGTTTGCTTCGACACCGGCGGCATCTCGCTGAAGCCTGCCGCCGGCATGGAAGACATGAAGGGCGACATGGGCGGCGCCGCCTGCGTCACCGGCCTGATGCATGCGCTGGCGGCGCGCAAGGCGAAGGTCAATGTCGTCGGCGTCATCGGTCTCGTCGAGAACATGCCGGATGGCAAGGCGCAGCGGCCGGGCGACATCGTGACCTCCATGTCCGGCCAGACCATCGAAGTCATCAACACCGATGCTGAAGGCCGCCTCGTGCTGGCCGACGCGCTCTGGTACACGCAAAGCCGCTTCAAGCCGAAATTCATGATCGACCTGGCAACGCTCACCGGCGCCATCATGGTGGCGCTCGGCAAGGAATATGCGGGCCTCTTCTCCAATGACGACAAGCTCTCGAAGCAATTGTCGGAGGCCGGTGAGGTCGAAGGTGAAAAGGTCTGGCGCCTGCCGATGGGCCCCGCCTACGACAAGATGATCGACTCGCGCTTTGCCGACATGAAAAACGTCGGCGGCCGCGATGGCGGCTCGATCACGGCGGCGCAGTTTCTTCAGCGTTTCGTCAACAAGGTCACATGGGCCCATCTCGATATCGCGGGCACGGCCATGGCATCGCCGCAGACGGCGACGAACCAGAGCTGGGGCTCGGGCTGGGGCGTGCGCCTTCTCAATCGTCTTGTGGCGGATAATTACGAAGGCTGAGGGAACGCATCGTGACGGAGGTTCTGTTCTACCATTTGCAGAACGCGCCTCTGGAACAGGTGCTGCCGCAATTGCTGGAGCGTTCGCTGGAGCGCGGCTGGCGCGCGATTGTCAGGGCTGGCGGTCCGGAGCGGCTCGACGCGCTCAACAATGTCCTCTGGACCTACAGCGACGACAGCTTTCTGCCGCACGGAACGCTGGATGACGGCCCCGCCGCGCTGGAGCCCGTCTTTCTGACCGTCGATGACGAAAACCCGAACAACGCCAACGTCCTCTTCCTTGTCGATGGCGCTGCCCCCGGCAATATCGGCCCCTATGAGCGCTGCGTGCTGATGTTCGACGGCCGCGACGAAGCGGCGCTCGCCGCCGCGCGCGAACACTGGAAAACGCTGAAGGCGGAAGGGCACGACGCCACCTATTGGCAGCAAAGCCCGGAAGGCCGGTGGGAAAAGAAGGCGTGAGGCTCTGCAAAAAGGCATAGTCCGCATACGGGGTTCGTGGATTGATCCCGGCCAGGCCGGGGATCATTATCGCGGCTGCAAAAAACTGGGGGGAAATACATGTCTGTCTGGCTCAAGAGAAGTCTCGTCGCCTTGGCGGTGCTCGTCGCCATCCTTGGTGCCGCTTATTACTGGTTCATCGTCGAAAGCCGGATGCCGTCCGACGCGGCCTACGCCCTCGACATCAATGAAGTGCGCCGCATGGTCGCCGCCGTTCCCGGCGACAAGCCCGCAACCGTCGAAGTGGAGCGCGTCGGCGCTTTCAGCTTCCCCGCAACGGCGATCGTGGCGGGTGACGGCTGGTCGCAACGCGATCTGCCCGTCTTCTCATACCGGCTGGTGACGCCGGAAAGCAGCATCATCATCGACACCGCGCTCAATGCCGAACTGGGCGGCGACAATCTCGTCGGCTTCGATGCGGAGGCTTATGCACGCATGGAGCGGGCGATGCAGACGGCTTCGCTCATCGTCATCACGCATGAGCATATGGACCATATCGGCGGCCTTACCGTGCATCCCGATCTGCCGGCAGTCCTGCCCGCGATGCAGTTGACGCAGGAACAGGTCGAAAACCCGGAACTCAGCGTGCCCGCGAAGTTCCCGGACGGCGCGCTCTCCGCCTATGAACCGCTTGTTTACGAGAAATACAAGGTGGTCGCGCCGGGTGTCGTGCTCATCAAGGCGCCGGGGCATTCGCCGGGCAGCCAGATGGTTTATGTTCAGCGTGCTGACGGTTCTGAAATGCTCTTCATCGGCGACGTCGCCTGGCACTACCGCAACATCGTGACCCAGCGGGAGCGCGCCCGTCTCGTCACGCAATTTTTCCTGGAGGAAGACCGCACCGCCGTCTTCGGGCAGCTCGCGGCGCTGAAAAAGCTCAATGAGGCTGAACCGGAGATCGCCATCGTGCCCGGCCATGACGGCGAAATCGTCGGTGAATTGATCGAATCGGGGGTGCTCGCGGAAGGCTTCACCGGCGCCGCCGAAACGGAGTAGGCCGCAAACCGGGGATTAGTTTTTTTCGGCCTCCGTTCGGGCACTTTCCGGTGCCCGGCGGAGGCCGTTTTTGCGTACCCGGATTCGGTAAAAATCACTCGATGACGGTTTCATGACGGTTGAGTGACAGTCGGCCCGTTTTAGTCCGCCATCGCCTCCTCATAGGCCGAGCTTGCCTCCAGCCAGGCCTCCTCCGCCCGCGCCAGCGCCTTCATCGCATCGGCCCGTTCCTTCGCCGTCGCGGCGCTCGCTCCGGGGTCTCCGGCGACCTTCGGATCGCCAAGTTTCGCGGTCAGCGTTTCGATGATTTTCTGAATGCGCGCAACCTCTTGCTCGGCGGCCTGAGCTTTTTTCTTTAACGGCGCCATCTGCTCGCGCTTCTGCGCGGCAAGGCGTCGTGCTTCCTTCTTGTCGTTCGATGGGCGAGGTGCCGGCGCAGGCGCGGCCTCTCCTTCTTCGTCTTCCGCGACCAGGGGTTTGATGCGCCGCGCCGGATCGAGCAGCCATTTCCGGTAGTCGTTGAGATCGCCATCATAAGGCGCAACGGTTCCGTCCGCGACAAGCCACAAACGATCCGCGCATGTTTCGACAAGATGCCGGTCATGCGAAATCAGAATGAAAGCGCCGTCATATTCGTTGATCGCCATGACCAGCGCCTCGCGGCTGTCGACGTCCAGATGGTTCGTCGGTTCGTCGAGGATGATCATGTGCGGCTTGTGAAAAGTCGCGATGGCGAACAAAAGGCGTGCCTTCTCGCCGCCTGAAAGCTTCTCGACTTTCGTATCCGCCTTGTCCGCGCCGAACCCGTAGGAGCCTGCAATGGCGCGCACTTGTGCCTGCGTCGCATCCGGTTTCAGCTCGCGGAAATGCTCGTAAGGCGTATCGCCCATATTGAGTTCGTCGAGCTGATGCTGCGCGAAATAAGCGATACGCAGCTTCTTTGAATCGTATTTGTGTCCGCCCGTCACCTGCAACCGGTCGCATAGCAGTTTCGCAAATGTCGACTTGCCGTTGCCGTTCGCACCGAGAAGCGCGATGCGGTCGTCCTGGTCGATGCGGAGATCGAGATCCTTCAGCACCGGCTTGCCGGGCTCGTATCCGACGCTCGCATGTTCTAGCCGGATGATCGGCGAGGCGAGCGGCTTGTCTGGCGCCGGAAAACGGAACGGCAGCACGCGCTCGTTCAATATGTCGGCGATGGGTTCCATCTTCGCGAGCGCCTTCATGCGGCTCTGCGCCTGGCGTGCCTTCGACGCCTTCGCCTTGAAGCGTTCGATGAAGCTCTCCATGTGGCGGCGCGCATCGTCCTGCTTCTTCTTCATCGAAAGCTGCAGCATCAGCTTTTCGCGCCGCGTCCGGTCGAAGCGGTCGTAATTGCCGCTATAGACCGTGAGCTTCTTGTGTTCGAGATGCAGGATGTTCTGCGCGACATTGTTCAGGAGGTCGCGGTCATGGCTGACGATGAGCACGGTATAGGGATAGGACCGCAGATAGTCCTCAAGCCAGATCGTGCCTTCGAGATCGAGATAGTTGGTCGGCTCGTCGAGCAGCAGCAGGTCGGGCTCCGAAAAGAGCACCGCCGCAAGAGCCACGCGCATCCGCCAGCCGCCCGAGAAATCCGAGCAAGGCCGCGCCTGCGCCGCCTCGTCGAAGCCGAGACCGGAAAGAATGGTGGCCGCGCGGGCAGGGGCCGCATGGGCGCCCATATCGGCCAGCCTCGTATGGATCTCGGCAATCCGGTGAGGGTCGCTCGCCGTCTCCGCTTCGGCGAGCAGCGATGACCGCTCGAGATCGGCGGCAAGCACCGTGTCGAGAAGCGACGTCGGACCGGCCAGCACTTCTTGCCGGACCATGCCGATGCGCCAGCTTTTCGGAAAGCTGATACCGCCCGTCTCGGGCGTATATTCGCCCGTGATGAGCTTCAGCAGCGTCGATTTACCGGTACCGTTACGGCCGACAAAGCCCGTCCGTTGCCCGGGGGGCACGGCGGCGGTGACATGGTCGAGGAGCAGGCGCCCCTCCATTCGGAAGGTCAGATCGTTGATATGCAGCATGATGGCGGGCTTTTAGCACCCCCTGTTGCCCGCGTCACCAACCCCCGCTATAAACCGCGCCAATTCCCTGACCCTTCAGATACAGGAAGCCCCGATGGCTCTCGAACGCACATTCTCGATCATCAAGCCGGACGCGACCCGGCGTAATCTCACCGGCAAGATCATCGACCGCTTCGAAAGCGCGGGCCTGCGTGTGGTCGCCTCCAAGCGCATCCACATGACCAAGGCCCAGGCGGAAGGCTTCTATGCCGTCCACAAGGAGCGCCCCTTCTTCAACGATCTCGTCTCCTTCATGATTTCCGGCCCGGTCGTCGTCCAGGTGCTGGAAGGCGAGAACGCCGTCGCGAAGAACCGCGAGATCATGGGCGCCACCAACCCGGCCAATGCCGATGCCGGCACGATCCGCAAGGATTTCGCGGAATCGATCGAGGCGAACTCGGTCCACGGTTCCGACGCCCCGGAAACGGCCGCCGAAGAGATCAAGTACTTCTTCAAGGACGAAGAAATCGTCGGCTGATTTTATCGGCTGTTGAATACGGAAAAGCCCCGCTTGATGAGCGGGGCTTTTTTGTTTGGCCTAAACCGCAGGCACGAATAACGGCCCCGCCAGTGTCTCGCCATCATAGTCGATCACGACCTGTTCGCCGGCGACGCGGGCGCGGCCATCGACAATGAGGCGCAGCGCCAGCGGATAAAGCTTGTGTTCGGCTTCGAGTACGCGCGCGGCGAGCGTTTCCGCGGTGTCGCCCGGCAGGACCGGCACGGCGGCCTGCGCGACGATGGGGCCCTCATCCATTTCGGCGCGCACGAAATGGACCGTGCAGCCGGTGATCTTCACGCCCGCGTCGAGCGCGCGCTGATGGACATGCATGCCCTTGAACGCGGGAAGGATCGAGGGGTGGATGTTGATCTGCCGGTCGCGCCACTTCTCGACGAATTCATCCGTGAGGATGCGCATGAACCCGGCATTGCAGATGAGTTCGACACCCGCCTTGCGGAGCGCCTGATCGAGTTCCGCATCGAAAGTCGTGCGGCTTGCATATTCCTTGTGATCGATGACGAGCGTCGGGATGCCAGCCGCCTCGGCAATGGCAAGGCCAGGCGCCCCGGGGCGATTGGAAATGACGAGAGCAATACGTCCGCGAAAGCCGGGTTCGGCGCAGGTGTCGATCAGGGCCTTGAGGTTCGAGCCCCGGCCCGAGATGAGAATGCCGATCCTCACTTGCCGGACCCGAGCGCGCCCTTCACAGCAACGCGCGCCGCGCCGGGCACAGTCTCGATGAGACGGCCGATGCGGAAAACCGTTTCACCAGCCTCCGCCAGCGCGTCCGAAACTTCGAGCGCCTGATCCTCGCGGACCACCACAACCATGCCGATGCCGCAATTGAATGTGCGGCCCATCTCCGTGTCGTCGATGCCGCCGAGTTCCATCAGCCAGCGGAAGACAGGCGGCATGGTCCATGAGGCGCCGTCGATCTCGACATTGATGCCTTCCGGCAGCACGCGCGGAATGTTCTCGACGAAACCGCCGCCGGTGATATGCGCCACCGCCTTCACCGCAGCGGTCTCGCGGATCGTCTTCAGCATCGCCTTCACATAGATGCGCGTCGGTGCGAGCAGGACTTCGCCGATGCTGGCGCCGTCGCCGCCGGGGAAGGGCGCGGAGTAGGAAATGCGATTGTCCTCGACGATCCGGCGAACGAGCGAAAAGCCGTTGGAATGAAAGCCGGAGGAGGCGAGGCCGAGCAGCACGTCGCCGGGGGCGACATCGCCGCGCGGCAGGACACCGTCGCGCTCGACGGCGCCGACAGCAAAGCCCGCAAGGTCATAATCGCCCTTCGCATACATGCCGGGCATCTCGGCCGTCTCGCCGCCGATCAGCGCGCAGCCCGCCTGGCGGCAGCCTTCGGCGATGCCGGCGACCACATCGCGCGCGACATCGACATGCAGCTTGCCCGTCGCGTAATAGTCGAGAAAGAAGAGGGGCTCCGCGCCCTGCACCACAAGGTCGTTGACGGACATGGCCACGAGATCGATGCCGACAGTGTCGTGGCGGTCAGCCTCGATCGCGACCTTGAGCTTGGTGCCGACGCCGTCATTGGCGGCGACCAGAACCGGATCCTTGAAGCCGCAGGCGGCCAGATCGAACAACCCGCCGAATCCACCCAGCGCCGCATCCGAACCGGGCCGCTTCGTGGAGGCCGCCAGCGGTCCGATCATCCGGACCAGCTCGTTGCCGGCGTCGATATCGACCCCCGCCTGTGCGTAGGTATAGCGGTTGGGGCGGTCCTTGGGGGGCGTGGGGGCCATGTCGGTTTCTGGTCGCTCTCTCTGAAGACTCAAGGGGCTGACGGGCGCTCAAATCACCTGAAATTCTCCCCGGGTGCAAGAGAAAGCCGAAAATTGCGTGTCGCCCGCCTTCGCGGACCTTCGCCGATGTTATAGTGTGCGGTGCGGCGATTTGCCGGGGCATGGATTATCGAGACAGATCAAGGGCCTATCAATGTTTGCTGACTTCAGGCTTTGGCGCGCGGCGGCCGTGGTTTTCGCGGTCGCAGGTTTTTTCGCCCAGCCCGCCGCCGCTGCGGATGTCTTTACCGTGCGGGGCATCCATGTCGACAAGACCGCCGAGAGCGCGACTGCCGCCCGCACCGCCGCGCAGGCCGAGGGCCAGCGCCTCGCCCTGACGGAAATGATGATGAAGCTGACGCTGCCCGAGGATTGGGCGTCGCTGCCCCCCGTCGACGACGCAACCGCCCAGCGCGCGGTGCGCGGCTTTCAGGTTGCGAGCGAGAAGACGAGTTCGACCCGCTATATCGCCGAGATGATCGTCAGCTTCCAGCCGGAGGCCGTGCGCCGGCTTCTGCGGGGCGCCAATGTCCCCTTCGGGGAAACGCAAGCGAGGCCGGCGCTTCTGCTCGCGGTGCTGAACCGCGACGGGCGCAAGCTGCTGTGGGAAGAACAGAATGCGTGGCGCGAAGCCTGGGCCGCGCTTGAACCGGCAGACGAACTGACGCCCCTTATTCTGCCGCTCGGCGACATCATGGAAATCAATTCCCTTTCTGCCGAGCAGGCCTCGACTGGCGAAGAAGCTGCGCTGGCGTCGCTGGCCGCCAATTACGGGACCAGCGAAACCGTGGTGGCGGAAGCCACGGTCGAGGGCGAGACGCTGAAGGTGACCGTAAGGCGGATCGGCGGGCCGGCCGCCAGCGAGCCGGTCAGCGGCACCTATGCCAGGGAAGGCCGGGACGAGGCCGCGACGATGCAGGCGGCAGCCGCCGATATGCTGAATGCGCTCGCAGTCGCCTGGAAGCGTCAGATCATCGTCCGGGACGGACGGCTCTCGACCCTGGCGGCGCAGGCGATATTCATGAACCTCAATGAGTGGGAGACGATCCGCAAGGGGCTCACCTCGACGCCGCTGGTGCAGAACATGGAAGTGGCGGGTATCTCCTCGCGCGGCGCGGAAATCCGTATCTCGCACAAGGGCACGGCCGAAATGCTGGCTCTGTCTTTGGCGCAGCAGAACGTGACCCTGACTGACGCCGTTGCCGAGACCGGCGCGCCGGCGGACGGCTCAACGGGGCGGACGCCGCGTTGGCGTCTTGGCGTTAGGCAATAGACGAGCGGAGAATAGAGGCCATGACCATTCAGCGGCAGGCGATCATCTGGGCGCTTTTCATCGCGCTTTTCGTCGCGGGCCTGTGGCTGCTCAAGGGCATACTGTTGCCTTTCGTGGCGGGCATGGCGATCGCCTATTTCCTGGACCCGCTGGCCGATAAGCTTGAAAGCTATGGACTGTCGCGACTGGCGGCAACGGGGATGATCACGATCGTCTTCCTGCTCCTTGCTATCGTGATGCTCATCGTACTCGTGCCGGTTCTCTACAATCAGCTGATCGCGCTTGTCGAAATCTTTCCGGCGCTGATGCGCCGGGGGCAGGAATGGCTGCTGACGATTGGTGATGGCCGTCTGGGACGGCTTCTCGGGGTCGAGGGACAGGATGTCGAGCAGGCGATCAGGCAGAGCCTCGGCGGCTCGCTTGATTGGCTGGTGAATATCCTCACTTCGGTGGGATCGCAGGGTCTGCAGATAGTCGCACTTCTCTCGCTGATCGTCGTGACGCCGGTCGTTGCATTTTATCTGCTGCTCGATTGGGACCGTATGGTGGAGCGCGTCGACGCATTGCTGCCGCGGGACCATGCCGAGACAATCCGGCGTCTTGCACGCGAGATCAACGAGGTGCTGGCAGGCTTCATCCGCGGCCAGGTGATTGTCTGCCTGGTGCTCGGTACGATTTATGCGGTAGGCCTGACGCTGGTCGGCCTTCGTTTCGGGCTTATTGTCGGCATTGTTGCCGGCATTATCAGCTTCATTCCCTATCTCGGGACCATTCTCGGTTTCGTGGTCGGGCTGGCGCTGGCCCTATTCCAGTTCGGCACCGATTTCGTGCAGGTCGGCATGGTGATTGGTGTCTTCGCCATCGGCCAGTTCATCGAAGGGAATTTTCTGTCGCCGAAGCTCGTTGGGGACCGGGTGAAGCTTCATCCGGTATGGGTGATGTTCGCGATCTTTGCCTTTGCCGCCCTCTTCGGCTTCGTCGGGGCGTTGCTTGCGCTGCCGATTGCCGCTGCCCTCGGTGTGCTCGCGCGTTTCGGCGTCGCGCAATACCGCAAGAGCCAGCTCTATCTCGGAACATCGTCTGGCCGCGTCATCCCGCCGCGCGATACCGACAGCTGAAGATGCCTCGCCAGCTCGCTTTTGAACTCGGGCACCGGCCGGCCTTCGGCCGTGAGGATTTTCTCGTTGCGCCGCCAAACGAGGCCGCCGTGGCGCTGATCGATGCCTGGCCGGACTGGCCGGACCGCGTGGTGGCGCTCTCGGGGCCGGAGGGAAGCGGCAAGACCCATCTCGCCGAAGTCTGGCGGAATGCGGCTGGCGCCGTGTCGCTGGCGCCGTCAGCGCTGGCAGGGGCGGATGTCCCGGCGCTGGTGGCGGCGCGAACGATCATCCTCGAAGACCTTGCAGCGCCAGATGCGGCTGCCGAGCGGGCCCTTTTCCATCTCGTCAATCTGGTGCGGGAGGAGGGTGCCTTCCTTCTCATTACCGCCCGTGTGCCGCTGTCCCGCCTGCCACTGGCGCTGCCGGACCTTGCCTCGCGGCTGAAGGCGGTTCCACAGGCGGAATTAGGCCCGCCCGACGATGCGCTGCTGGCGGGCATCCTCGTGAAGCTCTTCGACGACCGTCAGCTTCGGGTCGCCCCCGCCGTGATCGCCTGGCTTGCCGCGCGGATCGAGCGTTCGGTAAGGGCCGCCCGCGATGCTGTGGCGGAACTCGACCGCGCCTCGCTTTCAGGCAAGCGCCCGATCACCGTGCCGCTCGCCGCCGAAATCCTCGGGACGCAGGACGAGATGAAGTTCTAGCCTCCGAACCGCTTCCGCGCTGGAGATGCGCGGAACAAAAATATGCCGATTCCCAGATAGGCCGCGTATTCGAGCGCCATGGCGAGCCAGCGACCGTCATGGACGAGAAACTGCGTCGTCTCGACGAAGCAGACTATGGCCATGGCGCCATAGCCCAACGCCACGGCCAAGGGCGTGTGGCGCCAGCCCGCGGTATAGCCGGCCAGAAAGGCGAGAGAGGCAGCCAGCACCGAGAACCAGTGGGCGAGGAGCATGGGGCGGGGAAGGAGCGGATTGGCAACGCGCGGCCATGGGACAGTGGGCAACACCAGCTCCATGAGCCCGGTCAACGCCCAGAGCAGCAACCCTGCGTGAAGAACGACCAGCAACTGAAGGAAAAGCCCTGGAATCCTGCCCATCCCTGCCTCCTGGGCATTTTGACCGAAAATCGCCCAGCCTTCGCTTCCTTTTGCTTCGCAGTCATGACTCAGTCATGTGTTTGACATAAACTTAAGCGATAGCAGAGGCTTACTCCGTTTCTTGCAGAAGTGATCTCATGACCACCGCGCCGAACAGCCATGCCACAGAACCTTTGGCCGAGGAGCCCTCGCTGCCCCTACCTGCCGGAGGACCGCTGATCGGCGCGCATAGCCCGGACCGCTTCATCAATCGGGAAGCCTCGTGGCTCGCTTTCAACCGGCGTGTGCTGGAAGAGGCGCAGAATACCAATCACCCGCTTCTGGAGCGGCTTCGCTTCCTGTCGATTTCGGCATCGAACCTTGATGAGTTCTACATGGTCCGCGTGGCCGGCCTGAGGGGCCAGGTGAGCGCCGGGGTGACGACCCTTAGCCAGGACGGCTGCACGCCCGCCCAGCAGCTCGACCTTGTGAACACAATGGCGAATGACCTGATGGGCCAGCAGCAGCGCCAGTGGGTCGCGCTTTGTATAGAGATGCGCGCGGCTGGCATTTTCGTGCTGGAGCCGGATGAGGTCACACCGGATGAATTCGCCTGGCTGGAGACACGCTTTCTCGAGCAGGTCTTTCCAGTGCTGACGCCGCTGGCGATCGACCCGGCGCATCCTTTTCCGTTCATTCCCAATCTCGGCTTTGCGCTGGCGTTGCAACTGCGCCGCGTTTCCGACGGCAAGCTGATGGATGCGCTGTTGCCTGTTCCGACACAGGTGAAACGCTTCATCCGGCTGCCTGCGAGCGACAGGGAAGAGGGCATCCGTTTTATCAGCCTCGAAAACATGATCGGCCTGTTTCTCGACCGTCTCTTCCCCGGCTATACGGTGATCGGGCAGGGCGCCTTTCGCCTGTTGCGCGATAGTGACATTGAAATCGAGGAAGAAGCCGAAGACCTGGTTCGCTTTTTCGAAAGCGCCCTGAAGCGCCGCCGTCGTGGCAGCGTGATCCGGTTGAAGATCGAGGCGCGCACACCGGATTCGCTCCGCCAGTTCGTGGTGCACGAGCTTGGCGTGACGGAGCGTGAGCTTGTCTCGGTACAAGGCCTGCTTGGTCTCGCGCAAACGAGCCAGCTTATCGTCGATGACCGATCGGACCTGAAGTTCCCGCCCTATAATGCGCGCTTCCCGGAACGCATCCGCGACCACGGCGGCGACTGTTTTGCGGCGATCCGCTCCAAGGACATCATCGTCCATCATCCTTACGAGTCTTTCGACGTGGTGGTGCAGTTCATCCGGCAGGCAGCGGCCGATCCCGATGTCGTGGCGATCAAACAGACGCTCTACCGCACCTCGAAGGACAGCCCTATCGTGCAGGCGCTGATCGAGGCGGCAGAGGCCGGCAAGTCGGTGACGGCGCTGGTGGAGCTGAAGGCACGCTTCGACGAGGCGGCCAACATCGTCTGGGCGCGGAACCTTGAACGCGCGGGCGTGCAAGTGGTGTTTGGTTTTATCGAACTGAAGACCCACGCCAAGATTTCGCTTGTCGTGCGCAGAGAAGGCGGCGCATTGCGCTCCTATGTTCACTTCGGCACCGGCAATTACCACGCGGTAACGGCGAAGATCTACACCGACTGCTCGATGTTCACCTGCGATCCGCGCCTCGCGCACGATGCCTATCAGGTCTTCAACTACATCACGGGCTATGCCGAACCGAAGGACCTCGAACTTCTCGCTGTGTCGCCGCTCAACATGCGCTCACGCCTCTTGTCCGACATCGAGGCAGAGATCGAACACGCGCGCGCCGGCCGCCCGGCTGCGATATGGGCGAAGCTGAACTCGCTTGTGGATGCGCAGATCATCGATACGCTCTACAGGGCAAGTCAGGCTGGCGTCCATATCGAGCTGGTGGTGCGCGGCATTTGTTGCCTGCGTCCCGGCGTTCCGGGGCTTTCGGAAAACATTCGGGTGAAGAGCATCATCGGCCGCTTCCTCGAGCATTCGCGCATCGTTTGCTTCGGTAACGGTTACGGACTGCCGAACGACCAGGCAAAGGTCTATATCGCGTCCGCCGACTGGATGCCGCGTAACCTCGACCGGCGTGTCGAGATACTTGTCCCCATCCTGAACCCGACGGTTCATGACCAGGTCATGGACCAGATCATGGTTGCCAACCTGAAGGACAACCAGCAGAGTTACGAACTGCAGCCGGACGGGTCGTACCGGCGAATCGCCGTGCGCGAAGGGGACGAGCCTTTCAACGCGCACACCTATTTCATGAACAATGCGAGCCTTTCCGGGCGTGGCACCTCCCTCAAGAAAAATCTTCCGCCCAAGTTCGACATCAAGTCTGCGTAAGGATAGCTTGCGGCAAACGGCGGAGGAGGTGCTGTGAGCCGCGCAAAGCAAGGTGGCAGGTTCGGGATCGTCGATCTCGGCTCGAATTCTGTTCGTCTCGTCGTCTACGCGAGTGCCGAACGAAGCCCCGTACTCGTCTTCAATGAAAAGGTGATGGCGGGCCTCGGCAGGTCGCTGGCCTCTACGGGCCGCCTCGACCCCAAAGGCATCGACCGGGCACTGGACGGGCTGCGCCGCTTTATGGCCTTGCGGGAACAGATAGGTGTGCCACACCTCGTAGTCGCGGCAACGGCGGCGGTGCGCGACGCGGAAGACGGGGCCGAGTTTTTGGCCCGGGCAGAGAAGATTTGTGGCTTCAAGATTGAGCTCCTGTCGGGCGCCGATGAGGCGCGCATATCCGCCCAAGGCGTACTTTCCGGCATACCGGAGGCGGATGGCCTCGTGGGTGATCTCGGCGGTGGCAGCCTGGAGCTCGTTCCCGTTTCAGGCGGAAAGTCGGGAACGGGGGCTACATTGCCGCTAGGCCCGCTCCGGCTGATCGATCTCGCGCATGGCAGCCTTGCGGAAGCCGAGGCGGTAGTCGACCGTGCGCTGGGCGAGCAGGACTGGCTGAAGGAATTCCAGGGCAGGCCCTTCTATGCGGTCGGCGGCGTCTGGCGAAATCTGGCGCGCATCCATATGGCGCAGCGCAGCTACCCGATCCATGTGCTGCATCAATATGTAATTCCGGCGCGCGATGCGACCGACATCTCGAAAGTGATCGAGAAACTTGGACCGAAATCGCTGGCCCAAATTCCCGATGTGTCGGAAAGGCGCGTGGAAGCCCTTCCTTTCGGTGCGCTCGTGCTCGACAAGCTGATTGCAGTTTTGAAAGCGAAGGAAGTCATCATCTCAGCTTACGGGCTTCGCGAGGGCATCCTCTTTGACCGGCTGGACAAGAAGGAGCAGGCCAAGGACCCACTGCTCGCCGGCTGCCGGGACCTTGCCGGGCGGCTGGCGCGCTTTCCGCAGCACGGGAATGAGTTCAACAAATGGACGGCGCCGCTTTTCGCCGACGATGTTTTCGGAGAAACGCCGGCGGAAGCTAGACTGCGCCATGCTGCCTGCATTCTCGCCGATATCGGCTGGTACGTGCATCCCGACTACCGCGCCCACCACGCGATGACACAGATATTGCTGGCGCCATTTTCCGGCATCGATCACGCTGGACGGCTTTTCCTCGCGCGCGTTGGCTATCACCGGCACGAGGGTAAGGGCGAGCCCGAACTTCTTGGCAATCTCTCGGGGATCATCACGGAACGGGACCATGAACGCGCGCTGGTGTTGGGCCTCGCGCTCCGGCTTGCCTTCACGCTTTCCGGCGCAACGCTCGGCATGCTCCCGAAGACCTGCTTCGAAATTGGCAAGAACACAATCACGCTGGTGGTGCCAAAAAAATATGAGGCGCTGGTCGGGGAAATTGTCGTGAAGCGCCTCGCGGCACTCGGCCGGGCAATAGGTCGGAAGGGTGATATACGGGTGGGGAAGTGAGGGGGCGCCTGTGGCTTTGTGGGGCGGCAGTCAGAAGGGGAACGCTATCGCTTCGTCTCGATCAGCACGATCCGCTTACCCTTGACGCCGATGGCAAGTTCTCCGCGCTTAAGGCGTAGCGCGTCTTCACCGAAGAGTTCCCGCCGCCAGCCCTTGAGCGCCCCTACATCTGCTTCCGAATGAGCGGCAATGAGTTCGAGGTCTGCGACATTGGCTACGAGCTTTTGCGCAACGTCGTGCTCTTCACATTTGATCTTGAGGAGAACCTTGAGGAGTTCGACCAACGGGCCGATGCCGGGGGGCAGAGGTTCCGGCCCCTCAACGACCGGAATATCCTCTTCCTTCATGGCGAGACCGCGCTCGACGGCTTCCATCAAGCTTGCCGCCGAGCGGCTGTTTGAGAAGCCCTTCGGGACGGCGCGAAGCCCATCGAGGTCAGAGATTGTGCGCGGGATTTGCGTCGCGATTTCTGCCAGAGCGTCATCTTTCATCACGCGTGAGCGCGGGAGGTCGCGCTCTTGTGCCTGACGTTCGCGCCACGCCGCCACCTCGACAAGCACCGCGAGACCACGCTGGCCGCGGAATCGGGCCTTGACGCGCTTCCATGCATTCTCCGGCCGCATCGCATAGGTTTCGGGATCCTGGAGTACCGCCATTTCCTCGGCCACCCAATGGGCACGCTTCGTATGGGTCAGTCGCTTCGCCAGTACCTCGTAAATAGTGCGGAGATAGGTGACGTCGGCCATCGCGTATTGAAGCTGCTTGTCGGAAAGCGGCCGCCGCGACCAGTCCGTAAAGCGCGATGACTTGTCGACACTGCCGCCGGCAAGCTTGCGGACCAGTGTTTCGTAGCCGACGGAATCCCCGAAACCGCAAACCATAGCCGCGACCTGTGTATCGAACAGGGGGTCGGGGATCGCCTTGCCCTCATGGCAGAAGATTTCGATGTCCTGCCGCGCGGCGTGAAAAACCTTAACCACGTTCCGATTCTTCATCAGCGCATAGAAGGGGGCGAGGTCAAGATCGGGGGCCAAGGGATCAACGATAAGTTCGTCGCTCGGTCCCGCCAGCTGGATCAGGCAGAGAATCGGCCAAAAGGTCGCGTCCCGCATGAATTCGGTATCGACCGTGACAAAGCCGGCTGTGGAGAGCCGGTCGCAGGCGGCCCTCAAGGCCTCATTCGTCGTAATGATTTCCATGAAAAGCTCTATAGCCGATCCCGTGGCGTCTGTCGCGGGCATGCCGTCCGAATAGGGGCGGAGCCAAGGGTGCCGATATCGCGTCCGGACATTAAGTAAAGCCTTCTTTTTTTCAAGTGGGTACGACATGAGGGAGAGCTTTATCTCTCCCGTATCGTCGGTTCAGGGGAGCGGAAGATGAAGGATTATTTCTTGCGCCAGCTGGAAATCTAGACCACTAAATGAGCTGGGTCGGCTTGTCCTGCGCGGGCGGCAATGGATAAAAGCTACCCTCGAAAAGGCACGCTGTAGACCGGTTCGTCGGGATGGAAATAGTGCATATGGATCGAATGCTTTGGATTACGGCCACGCTGGGCCTGTCGCTTTATGGCCAGCTCATCATGAAGTGGCGGTCCGGTTTTCATGGAACCGATGCACCGGACGCGGGACGTCTCGGTTATATCTTCGGTATGCTGACGGATCCATGGGTGCTGACAGGGTTGGCCGGTGCCTTCCTAGCCAGTATTGCCTACATGCTTGCTATCGACAAGCTGGGGCTTTCCTACGCCTATCCGCTAATGGCCCTTTCCTTTGTTCTGGTGCCAATTGGCGCTGTGGTTTGTTTCGGAGAACGCATACCGATGATGCAGGCGGCGGGCCTGACCTTGATCGTAATGGGCGTAACGCTGTCGGCGCTCTCGAAATAATATAGTATCCGTCTGAACGATGTTTCCGCGGAGGAGGGGCGACAGGGGGAAGGGAAATGACGGCCATTTTAGAAAGTCCATCTACCGGTGCATGGCCGCATGGTTTCCGCTTGTGTCCCGGGTGCGGCGCAGCCGAGCCCCTTGATGCATCCGCACTCTGCTGGCCTCCCGGATGGACCTGTGATGCCTGCAGCCATGCATTGACATTTGATGATGGTATTGCGCTAGCTGCTCCGGACCTTGCGAATACGATCTCTGGATTTGATCCCGCCGATTTCGATTATCTTTCCCTCGCCGAGCTCGGTCATTTCTGGTTCGCCGCCCGCCGTCGCCTTATCGTTGCGCTTGCAAGAAAATACGCGCCGGACGCGCGACGCTTTCTTGAAATCGGCTGCGGATCGGGCAATGTCATTGCTGCGCTTGCCTTATCGCGCCGTTGGGACCGCATACTGGGTACTGAAATCCATCCTCGCGGATTGCATCTTGCTCGGCAGCGTCTGCCGGGCAATGTCGAACTGATGCAGCTCGATGCACGGCGGATTCCCTTCAAAGATAGCTTCGACCTAGCAGGCGCCTTCGATGTGCTAGAACATATAGCGGAAGACGAACATGTAATGGCGGAGATAGCGAAGTCGTTGGTGAGAGGAGGCACTTTTCTGGCTACCGTGCCCCAGCATCCATCGTTATGGAGCGCCTCGGACGAGGTGGCACATCACGAACGCCGTTATCGCCGCGGTGAAATGGAAGAAAAGCTCGAACGGGCCGGTTTCAGCGTCGTCTTTTCAACAAGTTATACCGTGGGCCTCCTTCCTGTTATGGCACTGAGTCGTGTCCTCTCTCGCGGCGCGCCGGACACCCGCGACCCGCGCGAGATCGCGCGCCAGGAATTCGAAATTTCACCTTTGATAAATTCGTTGCTTGCGATCATCACTACAGCCGAGGTGGCAATGACGGAGAGGGGAATTCGTTGGCCGGCCGGCGGGAGCCGCGTGGTGGTCGCTAGGAAACTTTGAAAGAAACTTAATGGCCCAGGATACGTCAGGCATTCTTGCCATCCTTTCAAACCCGACGGTTTATGATTTTGCGCAGACCTTGATGGGCGCGCGCCGGAATCGGGTATGGATGCAACGCGAATTCATCAAGGCCCGGCCAGGTGAACGAGTGCTGGATGTCGGCTGCGGCACGGCTGACATTCTATCGGTAATGCCGGATGTACAATATCTCGGATTTGACATAAGCGAGCCCTATATCGAGAAGGCCCGCAACAGGTGGGGAGAGAGAGGGCAATTTCAGGCCAGTCTTCTGGACAAGGCAGCGCTCGCGAAATTTGGTACCTTCGATCTTATCTTGGCGACGGGCCTCCTTCACCATTTGGATGACCCGGAAGTCGACGAATTATTTGATGCCTTCGCTTCCGGGCTGAAACCGGGGGGGCGTATCATCACGGTGGACGGTACCTTCGTGCCCGGCCAGAATCCGCTGGCGCGGTTCATCGTTGGGCAGGACCGGGGAAAGAGCATCCGTAGTCCGGAGGGATACACAGAGCTGGCGCGGCGCCATTTTGGGGACGTGACTGGGTGGCTCAAAGAACGGGCATGGATTCCGTATACTTACTGGATCATGCAAATACGCTCCTGAAATATGATACGAATCGCGCAATGTCGGTCGCATCCGCCGGGGGATGCATTTGGGGAAGTGCATGAGGAAGACACAGACAATCGGTGCGTGGTGCCGGGACGGAGCGCGATGGCCGTAGTTCCATTTAACGTCGCTTCGGTGCTCGGGCGCGAGATGGAGTACATTGAGGACGCCATCAGAAGCCAGCATATTTCCGGCAACGGAAAATATACCTCACTGTGCAGTTCCTATCTGGTTGATCACATCGGCAGTTCGGCATGTTTCCTCACTCCATCTTGTACCGATGCTCTGGAAATGTCCGCCCTGCTCGCGGATCTACATGTCGGCGACGAAGTCATCATGCCGTCCTACACCTTCACCAGTACTGCCAATGCTGTGGTGCTGCGTGGAGCCGTTCCGGTTTTTGTAGATATTAGACGCGATACGCTGAATATCGACGAGACCTTGATAGAGCAGGCCATCACCTCCCGAACCAAAGCGATCATGGTGGTTCATTACGCTGGCGTTGGATGTGAGATGGACGCCATTCTGGAGATCGCCAGGCGATACGACCTGATTGTCATAGAGGACGCCGCGCAAGGTCTCTATGCAGATTATCGTGGCAAGCCACTCGGATCGTTCGGCCATCTCAGCGCCTTCAGTTTTCACGAAACAAAAAACATAGTTTCGGGTGAAGGCGGAGCATTGATGATTAACGACTCTAAATTCATCGATCGCGGAGAGATACTGTGGGAAAAGGGAACAAATCGCGTCAAATACAAGCGTGGCATCGTCAACAAGTATAATTGGGTGGATGTCGGATCGTCGTTTTTGCCAAGCGAGATTACGAGCGCATTCCTGTATGCTCAGCTTGAGGTGGGCCGCCAGGCAACAGATCAAAGGCTTGCACTCTGGCAGGCCTATCACGACGCCTTCAGACCTCTGCAGGAAACGGGCAAGCTGTCGATTCCCAATCCGCCAGACCATTGCGCGCATAACGGTCATATTTTCTACATCCTGGCTCCCACGGCCAAGCACCGCGAGATCTGGCTCGACCAGTTAGGCGTGCGGGACGGGATCAATGCAGTCATTCATTATGTCCCATTGCATTCTGCACCCGCAGGCCTCAGGTTTGGACGGAGTTGTGGGGAGATGACCGTGACCGACGAAATTTCGGCCCGGCTGGTCCGTTTGCCACTGCATCTGCAGTTGTCGCCAGATGATGTCAGCAGGGTTATTCAATCCGTGGAGCGATTGCCGGTTTGATGTATTCCTTATCCAGTGATCGCCCCCGGCGGACCGACGCCTGATGAGCACCAAATCGCAAATAGATCTTTCCGTTGTCCTGCCGGTTTACAAATGCGGCGCCGCCCTTAGCGAGTTGCACCAGCGCCTTACGCGCATTCTCGCGACGATGTCCGTTTCCTATGAAATAATTCTGGTCGACGACGGGTGTCCGGATAATGGCTGGAGGGGGATAGTAGACCTTGCCCGTCAGGATACTCATGTCGCGGGCATCAGACTCAGCCGTAATTTCGGGCAGGCGATCGCCATTGCCGCAGGACTGGCCGAGAGTCGCGGCGAAAAGGTCATCGTCATGGACGCTGATCTTCAGGACCCGCCTGAAGCGATACCGATTCTCTGGGACAAGGCACAAACTGGAGCCGCACTTGTCTACGGCAGGCGCGATGAAGAGCATCAGTCGATGATGCGCATGGCGGCCGGCAAGTTATATTTCGCGTTCCTTAGAATGATTTCCGGACGCGCAATCGATCCGCGCTATGGGACTTTCACATTGCTATCCCGTCCCACCGTGGACGCCTATCTGCGATTTACTGAACCAAACAGGCATTACCTCTTCATCCTCTACTGGTTAGGCTTTGACGGCGTCGATGCGGATTACAAGAGGCACAAACGTGAGATCGGACAATCCAGCTACCGGTTCGGGAGCCTTCTCCGGCATTCCTTTCAGGGTGTGTTGTTCTACTCTCAGTCGTTGAGACGTTTGCTGGCAGCCTGTGCCATAGGGATGGGCGTGACGGCGCTCCTATTGTTCGGGGGGGCTGGCAGCCGGCGCCGGGGACTTGTTCTGGAAACCGCTGGCGGCACTTTATGGCTTGCTGTTGGCGGGGGCAGTTTTAGTTATGGGTGTGCTCGCAGGCCAAGTATACGAACAGACCAAGCGACGGCCGCTCTATGTTGTCATGAAAAGGACAACTCGCGCTGGCTGTGAGTGATAATACTGACGTGGGATCAGCCGCCGAGTATTAGGTCATCCCATTGAACGACTTTGTTTCCATCATGTGTGAGCCGGTTTGCGACGGCGCCCTGAATCTCCGGCCGGACGGCGAGAAGAAGAGTGCGTGGTTGTCCGTCAGTGGAAGGACCATAAATGCGGACCGGCTGCCGATCAAAGGAGCCTGGCACGTCCGAAAGAACTCCCGCGACACGGGACCATGTTTCTGGTGCATAGGTGCGAAGCATCTGTGCGCTTTCACCGCCTCCAAATGCCCAAACATTTCCACCTGCCGACTCGATACGTTGAACAAGTGCGGAATCGAGCTGATGCCACGCCAGCAGAAAGCGATATCTCCATTCATAAAGACCTTGGGCAGGCGCACCAATGCGCGCAGATTCGTCTGCTTCGCTTGACCTTCGCAGTAGAAGAGCTTGGAACGGGCCTAGAGAGACCGGTGCGATAACGCGCTGGGTGATCGTTAACCCCGCCTTTCTTGCGATGTTGTCAATGGCAAGCGCAGTGAAGGAGTGCAGATGGTCATAAACCAGAAGCTCTGACGATGGGCGCTCACCGTCCGGACAGACGACGATAAGGCATCCGTTGTCCGCAACGGCAGTCACTGCATGAGAGAGAAATGCCGTCGGATCGTGCGCATGCTCGACGACATTGATTGCGAGAACTATGTCCGCATCAGCACCGGATACGTCGATGTCCTGAAGCAAGCCGGTCTGGATGTCGAAGCCAGATTCGCGGGCATGGCCGGCGGCGATCGGTGAGGGTTCGAGGCCCTTGAGCCGCCAGTCAGGCATTCGGCGATGGAGCTCTGTCAAAAACGAGCCATTGCCTGCTCCAATCTCAAAAACAGTTTCGACAGGCCGCGCGCCGATCAGCGCCAGAATCCAGTCCGCATATCTTCTCTGCCGTTGCATTTCGAAACTGTCGCCGGCCGGATGTGCATAGAGCTCGTATCCTTCTTTGAAGATGGCCTCAAGCTGGTCCTTCGATGGTGGGCTTACATGCCGCACAAGGCGACAGTCACGGCAATGTTCCTTGTTGAGTTGGGCTTCGAGAAAACGTCCGTCGGAAAGCATTGCGGAACGCGACCAGCCGGGCAAGGGCAGCCAGTCGTTACCGTCGCATGATGGGCAAGATTCGCTTCTCTGCATCCGTCGAAAACCCCGCTATCTGGCTCGAAAAGCTGTCGCCGTAATTCTGCGCTGTTCGCAACTTTGTTGTGTGACATAGTTCCAGACAAGGGCCAAGAAGGCTATCGTCGTGAATCGACGGTTATTCGGCGCGCGTACCCGTTCAATAGCGCCCAGGCGGCGGTCCCATACAAAGAAACGACGATGGACAAAAAGAAGCAGGTCTGGCGCAGGTTGGGGCGTGTGATTGCTCCAGAGGCTTCAGCGCCATGGTGGCAAAGCCACGCAAGCTATCCGACGGCATTGGTGAGAAGTGACGGCCTGATCGATGTGTACTTCTCAGTCCGGGATGCAACGAGCAGGTCGTCGCTAGCCAGCGTCACACTCTCGCTCGACGGTGAAGGTTTCCAGAGAGAGTCAGCCCCGAAAGGGCCTCTCCTCGGACCGGGTATGCGAGGGGCTTTCGACGCTGATGGAGTTTCGGTTGGTTGTGTGATCGAGAAGGACAACGAACTAATTGCTTACTATCTCGGCTGGTCGGTCGGGGTGTCGGTACCTTTTTCAAACTTCATCGGAATCGCCACCGCTCCCCGGACGGGTGACGCAGTTTTTCGCCGCCGGGAAATTGTCCCGGTCATCGGTCGTTCCGCCGTCGATCCTTTTACGCTCGGCTATCCATGGGTCATGCGTAGTGGCTCGGAGTATCGAATGTGGTACGGCAGCCATCTCGCATGGGGAGAGGTGGGCCTTGAGATGAAGCATGTAATCAAGGAAGCGAAATCCTCCGATGGATTTTCCTGGTCCGCTATCGGGAAGGTGGCTATTCCGTTGAAAGGTGCTGAGGACCCGCAAGAATTTGCGGTGTCCAGACCTAGCGTCGTCGCGGAGGCCGATGGAATTTGGTCTATGTGGTATGCGCGGCGGCGGCCGGGGTATGAATTGGGTTTTGCAATATCAGATGACGAAGGTGCGACGTGGCAGCGTCAAGATGAACGAATTGCGTGGACGGGCAGTCCGGATGATTGGGATGATCGTGAACAGACTTATCCATGTGTCTTTGATCACCACGGCCGTCGCTACATGCTATATAACGGCAACGGATATGGTCGGACCGGGTTCGGTCTAGCCGTCCTGGAAACTAGCTGAACTCTTTCTTTTTCGTACGCGACCTATAGTACGCGGCAACATCCAGCGGGACAGTTGAGTCGTAACCGAGAAGCTGACGGACGCCGGGATCGTCGCTGAATGTGTCACCCAATGCCGCAGGCAGGTCTATCTGCTGTTTGAGCATAGGGATCGAATAGACGTGATTGACAGCACGTCTTTCGCGATCGGTCCTGTTGACCCCACCTGAATGATAAAGCATGCAGTCGAGAATGATAAAACTGCCGGCAGGAGCGGGAATTTGGACCTTGAGCGCGTCTACCGTCGCATCTGAAGGGTAGGCGGACTGTTTGTGGCTTCCAGGCAGGACGTAGGTCGCGCCATTTTCCGTCGTGAAGTCATCGAGGCAAAACAACGCATTAATCGCCAGCGGCCGATCCGAAACAAAGTGTTGGTAAGGCAGATCGCGGTGAAACGCTCCTTGATTATAGCGCGTCGAATTGCCTGGATTCGATATGCCATTCTGCTGATTGAGAATAAAGTAATCTCCGATCATGCGACGGCACAGCTCGATAATGGCTTGATTGAGCGCGAGATCGAGAAAGACACGCTCATACATCATCGGTATCCGGATCGTGTTATGTTCGTCTATTTTCTCAAGTGAGTCTTTGCCACCGAAGTGCTCCTCCATCTTCCTTCTCGCGGCGCAAAACGCCTCCTGTAGTTGGGTGAGTTCTGCCCTGCTATAGGATCCGTCTAGAACGGCATAGCCAAGAAGTCTGAGCTGCTCGATCGCCCGGTCGATGGCCGTCACGGAAAGTGTCTGCTCTTTTACACCGTAGTGTGATGTCTCTGACATGTTCCCTTTCTGAAAGCCGGTGTATCGGATTCTACCGGCTATTCGCGGTACGCTGCTGCCAGACGTTGTAGCTCTCTGGCTTGAGTATATGTTCGAAATAGAGTTGCCTTGCGGAAGCGGCAGACCTGATGCAAAGATTCGTTTCTCCGCGTTCCTGTGCCTCAAGGGCGGAGGTACGAAGTGCTCCGACGCTTTCGTACAAATTTTTATCGGGAGTCGCCGCTTCGGCGAGCGCTTCCACAAGCGCGACTCCCGCTTGGCAGAGCGAAGGGGAGGCGTTCCTTTGTATATATAAATCGAGGTCCGGCTGGGCCTGCATGATGGCAATGGTTCTGAATAGGCAGTTAATCTGAAACTCGCCATAGCGCGAAACCAGCAGCTCCCTTGATGAAGCCACAAATTCGGACTGCCTTAATAACTCCCCGTCGGTGTCGATCAACGTGTTCAGCCATCCGGCGTCTGCAAGACATGGATAGTTGAGAGCCACAAGAACTGAGTCCGATTTGAGAAACTCAGGCAATTCCATGCGACGCAGCGCGCGATCTACTCCATTCTGATCGAACTCAAGGCTTATTAGATTGCCGGTCTCGATATCAATGCGCCCGTGGCAGAGGTCATAGACATCGGGCGACAAGGCCGTATAGCTCTCCAGGTCTTTCGCGGATGGCCATGATACCTTGCCGATTGTTACGACCAAGTCCGCGTAGGGAACAACCTGGACCGCAGTCAAAAGAGATTCCACGTACATGGGTGATACATCGCGCCAGAAGTCCATGTCGCAGCCCAGGTTCATACGTGACATTCGCCGGGCGTGTTTGATGATGAAATACCGCTGCCGATCGCTCATGTTGAAGAGATGAGGGGACGACAGAGGCTTGGTCAAAACATTGCCCTCCGGCATATCCAGCGACGGCTGCATCGTCGCCGAAAACCGTAGTGTAAAAAGCGCGAGGTCGCTTTCGTTGAAGACATTGATTTTTCCAATCCCGAAACCGAGAGGGGCCGCGCCGAAGGCTGATGCCGCCCACCGGCCGGGAGCAATTTCATCGGCTGCGGTAGTGAATGTTGGCAGACGCAGCAAGAAAGCCGTCGAAAGGACGACAAGGGTGACCAGCACGGCGTGAATGGCCGCTGAATATGCCGGCGCACCAGACTGCGGATCAATATTCTTGGAATGTCCAAAACGAGAAAACTTGTCGGGAATTGTAGAAAACTCGCAGACACCAAAAAGCCGAGTGCGGCGGTCGGCGATGAAACGATAAACGGCAGGACCGATCCATAGCTTACGACCGAGCCAGAGGACAGGCCACGCAGGCCAGAGAAGAAAAACTCGTGCAGCGACGGTTTCGTAGAGCCGGTAGCCATCATATCTTTTACCAGTCGCTTCCTCAATCCCGACGAGATCGGTAAGCCCTTCCTCCAACGAAACACCGAACTTTTCCGCCGTCACCATGTTTCGGTGAATGGGCATAAAGACAAGCCGACCAAAGATGTCGAACCAAGAAAGCGTCTTCACTGTCCGGTCGCACAGATTGCAACGGTCGTCGAACAGTACGGAAAGCTTCTTGGTCTCATTACTTCCGAAGACTGGTCCTGTCGCAAAGACCGCGAACCAGAAGATCAACTCGTACCAGCCCAGATAGCTGAGCGGCAGGACGAAGGTGCTGATCAGGAAGAAGGCGATGCCCCACAAGATGATGAAATAGCGAACTATGGCCCCGAGAAAGAGGCCTGGCAGGAGCAGCACATACCAGAATGCCATGCCGACAATCGCGAGGCGGCAGAAATTCACGAAAAACCATGGTGCCGCTTGATAAGCGTCCCATGCGAGATCGACAAAATGTGGATTGGAGGCCGGTGACAGGAGGACCCAGTTAATGACAAGGCCTGAGGTCCACGCCTCATCATGAATGTGCCAGCTGATCGAATAGAGGCAAAGACAATAATAGGCGAGCAGGGCAGCGAGCTTGGCAATCAGAATTCGGTCGGCGGAAACCGAACCGAAGAAGCGATACATTGCATCGACTCCCCATGCGAAGGTGCCGTTGCCTTTGTGGAGGAGACTGTCGATGGAAAGTGTGCGGCCGGCGGGCGCTAAGAGAAAAAGCAGAAGCGCGATGGACAATACCATGGTACCGAGCGTCGACGCCCCGAGCGCGTTGTCGATCAGAATGTTGGCCGAGCTCATTAACAAGAGAAGTGCCACCGGTGTTGCCACACCCAGCATCACCAGTAGCGACAAACCAGTCGCAACTCCGGCAACAAGCACGATGTCGTAGGAGCCATTCGACAGCGCGAGGGAAAGGATGAGGCCGTATCGTCCGGTGGCGAAAGCGCCTATCGCGATCCGGGCGATGTCTAGTTTTCGGAGATCGTGGTCAATTTCGTGTTCGGGAAGTGCGTGCCTTTTTCTGACCCAGCCCGCTAGCGTCGCCATGGCGCGACCCATCCTCCCCGATAGCCACCTTGACCTCGCGGAAATCGCAAAGGACAGGAGGAGGAGAGACCAGAAAATCAGGAACTCCGTTTGTGGTCCAATATCGGTGAAGCCCGGTATCATTAGGAACCCTTCCGTTGTCACCATTCTTTCTCATCTCTGCTTCGAGGTTTACTGAAATTTGGACAAAATGGAAGCTGTGAGCCATTTCTATACAGCGGATATGGCAGGATTGCCGCGACGGGTTAACCGCCATCGTCGAAGTCAGTATCCTCTTTTGGTCTATTGGAAGGATCAAATTCCGGAACGGGCAGGCCGGCATGGGGCTCACAGGACACCGATAATGCTAGATGGGGAGCGCGTTTTAATGGATCAGAACGGACAAGCTGCACGGCGGGCAATACTGGTCTTGGGGATGCACCGCAGCGGTACGTCCGCGTTGACGGGGGTCCTCTCCGCGTTAGGCGTTACAGCGCCAAACACGCTCATAAGGGGCAACGAATGGAATCGCCGCGGTTACTGGGAATCTGCCAAACTCTACCATTTTCATGAAAACCTGCTGGCAGCGGCTGGAAGCGAGTGGAATGACTGGAGCCAGTTTGACAGCACTTGGTCTTCAGGAGCAGCCGCTGAACCTTTCTCGATTAAATTGGCCCGCATAGTTGAGGATGAGTTTGGAAGCGCCCTACTATTTGCTGTCAAAGATCCAAGAATGTGCCGCTTTCTACCTCTTTGGCTGCAGACCTTGAAAAGCCTGGGAGTTCAAACCTCCGTTATTCTGTCTTTGCGCGAGCCGATGGAGGTTGCGATCTCACTTCGCCGTCGAGACGGGATGAGCCTCAATGAGGGGTTGCTTCTGTGGCTTCGGCACACTCTTGATGCGGAGTTTTCGTCACGCGGACTGAATAGAAGTTTCGTCTACTACGACGCCCTGCTTGCGGATTGGCGTTCCGTCGTGCGGCAGATAGGTGCTGAACTGACCATTCCGTTTTCTCGACTAACGGAGGACGCAGAAAAGGATCTGAATGAATTTGTCAGCAAGGAGCTGAAAAACAACACAGCAACGTTAAACGAGGCAGATGTTCCGACGCCGTTGCTGAGATGGGTCGAGAAAAGCCATTATGCCTTTCAAGGGCTGGCCCGGAAGACAGGCTCTGAGGAGATATTCCTTCGAACGCTGGACGAAGTCAGAAATGAATTCGACCAATATTGCAGAATTTTCTCAGAAACGAGCAAGAGGCGCAGACTCAGCATTCAGAAGAACGACCCAGAGAAATCCTATCTCGGTCGAAAAATAGAACGATCTTTGAAAGGGCTGATGGGAGAGAAGCTCAACCATGCCCGTCGTGTATGGGGAATTAAAACTCTTCTTGTATGCGAACCGATTCTCAAAAAGGAATACGCAGAAAATCTTCGGAGACGCCTCGACAGGATCGAGATTAGGCATCGGTTCAAGTTATAACCTGATTATCAATCTTGATTTTCCAATGGCGCGCGGCGGGGGGGCAGCGTTGATAAAAAAGTTTTTGGCACTGGGGAATAATTATTTAGCCGTGACAGCGCTTGTCGCTGCGGGGTGCGCATTTGCATTTTATGCCTGGCAGAGAGATATCGGTCTCGACCTCTGGGACGAAGGGTTTTTATGGTACGGCGTCCAACGCACCATGTTGGGTGAGGTGCCGGTTCTCGACTTCTTCGCATACGATCCAGGACGATATTATTGGTCCGCCGCGATCATGCTTGTATTGGATGACGCGGGCCTTCTTGCCTTACGGATCGCAGGGGCGGCGATCCAGGCCATCGGCTTGTTCTTCGGGTTATTGGCACTGGGAACGGTTACAAAGAAAGAGGACCGGTTCTTCATACTCATAGCGGCAATTACGCTCGTCATATGGATGTTTCCTAGGCATAAATATTTCGACATCACGGCATTACTCGCACTGATTTTTGTTTTCACGTGGCTCGTGCAACGCGCCGATCTTCGGCGGTACTTTATTGCGGGACTGACCGTGGGAATCGTGGCGGTCTTTGGAAAAAACCACGGAGTCTACGGCCTCACGGCAAGCGCACTCATATTGGGTTATTTGTGGCTCGAACGCAGCGGGCCGGGTCTTCTTAAAAGCATATCGGCGCTGTCGGCAGGGATCGCTGCCGGATACGCGCCTGTGTTAATTCTCATGGTTATGCAGCCCGGCTTCACGGAAGCTTTCTGGCAGAGCATTGTGTTTCTGCTAACTGGCGGCGCAGCAATAATTCCGGTCAACATACCTTGGCCGTGGCGAGTTTCGTTTGGCGACAAAACGATAATTGGCCTTGTCTTTCTTGCCGTGTTTGTTTGGGCCGTTGTGGGGATTCCGTGGATTTTATGGCTCCGCTACAAACACAAACACGTGCCGGCACTATGGGTCTCCTGTGCAGCGCTTGGCTTGCCGTATGCGCATGCTGTCTCCCTGCGCGCGGACATTCCTCACTTGTCCCAAGCTCTGTATCCGGTTTTGTTGGCTGCACTGGGCGGGATTGCAATGCAAAGGCCTGCGAAAAGAATGGCGTGCGCTGGATTCATATGCCTACTCAGTATTGTCGTGATGTTGGGGCGGCATCCCGGGTGGGACTGCCGGCCGGGGAAAGAGTGCGCAGAGGTTGAGCTGCTAGGTGACCGGCTGAAGCTTCCGCCAAGCGTAGACAGAGATATGAAGCTGCTTAACAGCTTGAACGAACAATACGCGGCTCCTGCGCGCACCTTCTTCGTAGCGCCCTTCTGGCCCGGCGCTTATGCGGCGTTCGAGAAGAAAGCTCCCGTTTGGGAAGTCTATGCATTTGCCACGCGTGACGATGCTTTCCAACGGAGAGAAATTGCGCGTATCGAAGCTGCAAATCCCGGCTTCGTATTGATTTATGACCTGCCGCTCGATGGTCGCGACGAGTTGCGCTATAGCCGGTCGCACGCATTGATTGCAGAATACGTCGAGAAAAACTATGTCTTGCTGGAAGGCTACTCGGAGAACCCCGCATACAGGATTTACGCCTCTAAGCAGAACAGACAATGAAGAAAGTTGCGATACTCCAGTCGAACTACATCCCTTGGAAGGGCTATTTCGATCTCATTGCGTCGGTGGACGAGTTCATTCTCTACGACGACATGCAATACACGCGGCGCGACTGGCGGAACCGAAACCAGATCAAAACTCCGCAAGGGCTGATGTGGCTTACGGTTCCTGTCAAGGTCAAGGGAAAGTACCATCAGAAGATTTGCGAGACGGAAATCGATGGAGTGGACTGGCCTGAAGGGCACTGGAAGAGCATCTCATCCAACTACAAGCGAGCGCCCTTTTTTGCCGAGGTGACGGAATGGTTATCTCCTTTCTATCTGGAGAAGCGCTATTCGCATCTTTCCATCCTCAACCGCGATCTGCTTGAAGCCATCTGTCGCTACCTTGGAGTTTGCACAACAATCACAAACTCCTCGGACTATGAACTGGTCCAGGGGCAAACCGAACGACTTGCCAGTCTCTGCGAACAAGCCGGTGCCTCTGAATATATCTCCGGTCCTGCAGCGAGGGAGTATCTCGACGAGGAGGTTTTTCGCCGCAAAGGTATCGGCGTCACCTGGTTCGATTACAGCGGTTATCCCGAGTATCCTCAGCTTTGGGGTGATTTCGTGCACACCGTTTCAATCGTCGATCTGCTATTCAATTGTGGTAGTTCTGCCGGCCAATATATGAAAGCAGCCGGCCGGCGGTAGGCCGAATGGGGGTGTGTTGTTCGACGATCAGCGACGTGAGTTTAATATATTTGCGGTCGGATTAATCTCTAACGCGCCCGCTCTGCTTCAGAAATATATCGGCCGTTTCATATCTTTCGAAGCCTGCTGCTGGGAATCTTCGCGCGCTCCGTGCCTTGGCCGACATAAACGCCTTCCGCTTCTGCATCGGCGAGAATGATGGCGCCTGCGCCGATTACACAGCACTCACCGATTTTTATGTGATCGCGAAGCGTGGCGTTCACGCCAATAAAGCTGCGTTCCCCGATTTCGACACCCCCGGAAACCACAACATGGGAAGCGATAAAGCAGTGATCGGAGATCACGGAATGATGGCCAATGTGATTTCCACTCCACAGGGTCACATTGTTGCCGATGGTAACAAAGGGCTGGATGGTGTTGTCTTCCAGGATGAAGCAATTTTCGCCGATCTTGCCTTGGTTAAGCACCGATGCGCGGGAACTTATGTAGCTTGCAATATTGTATCCAGCGGCTTTTGCGGCCAAATATTTGTCTTTTCGTAGCTGGTTGAGCTTGGAATAGCTCAGGGCGACAAAAAAATCGTGCTCCCGGGGCGGGAAGGCGTCAGTTACCTCTTCAAACGGGACCACGGGGAGGCCGCAAAAATTGTCCTGATCGATATGGGCGGCATCCACGCTGAAAGCGACAACTTCATGTGCTGAATCTGTCGAAAAATAGTAGTGCGCCAGTTGGGCAATGTCGCCGGCGCCGAAAATGACCAGCGGTTTTGTCATTAGAGTTTCCTCACCAGAATTGTGAATTCGTAGAGTCCGTAATCATGCAAGAGAGCCACTTGCCGGGAGTATTTTTTCTTGCAGATATCGAAAAGCTCGCACGGATCCGCGTAGTAGAGGTGGGGACGCATCTTGTCCTTATCCGAGTATGAGGTGAGGCAGTTGAAGGAAAATCCCAGTCTGCTGGTCCTGTGAAGCTGATCGAGCGTCTGTTCTATATAGCTGCGCCATTCTGCATCGGCGCGACCGAGCCTGACATTGAAGATGCCACTCGCCATGCCATAGTCGGCAGATGTTTGAGGTGTCGAGGAAACCGAGAAGGTGGCATTTCGGGCATGGCCAAACTGCCTGCGCGCAGCCATCACCATACTTTCGGAAACGTCGTACCCGAAATAGCTGACATCGGCGTAGCGAGTATCGAGATAGGAAAAAAGTGCGCCGTAGCCAGCACCGAGATCATTGACAGAAAAAGCGGGGCCGGAAGCGACCACCTTGCTAAGTTGTTCGAACCTCAACACCTGACCGGCCTCGCCGTTCCAGTCCACCCCCTGGGGCGTTTCTCCATGTTCCGCGAGTTTGCCGGAATAGTAGTCCGCAACTTCCGCAAGAATGGTGGTGTGAGAGTCGGTGCCGCTTTCTTTCACCATGAAAGCCGCCTTTCTTCGACGGAATCGACGACGTAGAGCGGTCGGCCTCGCGTCTGCTCGAATATCTTGCCGATATATAATCCTACGAATCCCAAACTAATAAGGATTACGCCTGTGCACAAAAGCATAAGCACGATGAGGCTTGTCCATCCGGGTATGCTTGCTTGGAACAGCTGTCGCCACACAAGATATGCCGCTGTAGCAGTGCCGCTGATTGCGATGAAGAAACCGAATCCGACGATCCAGTGAAGCGCGACGGTCGCCTGGAGGAGGATACCGTTGATTCCGATTCGGAAGAGGTGTCGCAGGCCGTAGCTGCTGCTGCCTGAATGCCGGCTCCGGTGAAGGAAGTCTACTGTTCCTACATTGAAGCCGAGGCAGCGGATGATGCTCAGATAGTAGCGCTCCCTTTCTTCAAATAGCAGAAAGCTGTCGACGACCTTTCTCGACAGAAGAGAAAAGGAGCCGTAGCTGCCGTCGATCTTCTCGTTGGTGAGCATGCGCGAAATTGCAACGAATATACGTGCAGCAAGTTGTCTGAACGGCGAGTGGCTTCGGGATACCCGGCGGGCGAGTACGAGGTCATGACCTTCCCGAAGCTTTGCGAATAGAGTGGGAATGAGATCCGGCGGATCCTGAAGATCGCAATCCATCACGACCGTGTAGTCACCCTTCGCTGCGGCAAGACCCGCCGTTATGGCTACTTGCTGTCCGTAGTTGCGGCTGAGGCGAACGGCTTTGAGTGAAGCATGGCGCTTCTGTAATTCTGGCAGAATCTGCCACCAGTTATCCGGACTTCTATCGTCAACAAGGATGATTTCGTACTGGTCGGTGAGGATAGACAAGTTGCGCTCGAGCTGGACACAAAGTTCCTCCAGGCAATCCCGGCAGCCATAGACAGGGACTACTGCACTGATCGTGAAGGGTTCGTTGCTCAAGGCGGCTCCTGCTAAATACATGTCCGGTTTAGAGCACTCTATCCATAGGAGTTTAGCGAGTGTGGCGAGGTTCGGAACCGGAAAAGATACTCCAGTCTATGCCCTTCCTGCGCCCGGCGCCGGAGGCTGATACTCTTCTCGGGTAAGCAGCTTGAGGTAATTACTGTACCCGTTGTTACCGCAGCTCGCGGCAAGGGCAATAAGTTGATCCGCATCGATATACTTAAGACGGTAGGCAACCTCATCGGGACTGCCGATCTTGAGGTTCTGGCGCTCTTCGATCGTTTCGACAAATTGGCTCGCCTGCAGCAATGTCTGGTGAGTGCCTGTGTCGAGCCACGTGAAACCACGACCCAGGATTTCCACTGTCAGGCATCCTCGATCCAGGTACATATTGTTGAGCGTGGTAATCTCCAGCTCGCCTCGTGCTGAAGGTCGAATTTCCGCGGCCATATCGACCACCTGCTCGTCGTAAAAATAAAGACCGGTGACCGCGTAGGGTGATTTGGGCCTCTTCGGTTTCTCTTCGATTGAAATCGCGTTTCCGTCCCGGTCAAACTCCACGACTCCATATCGTTCAGGGTCGGCGACCCAGTAGCCGAACACCGTGGCGCCGTTCTTCCGGGAAGCGGCGCGTTGGAGGATGCCGGAGAGCCCGTTGCCGTAGAATATGTTGTCGCCGAGAACCAGGGCACATCTCTCCCCGGCGATGAAATGCCGGCCGATAAGGAATGCCTGCGCCAGGCCTTCGGGGTTCGGCTGCACAGCGTAGGAAATCGAAATGCCCCACTGATTTCCATCTCCTAGGAGATTTTGGAAGGCAGCGGCGTCATGCGGTGTAGTTATGACGAGGATGTCCCGGCTGCCAGCAAGCATCAGTGTTGTGAGCGGGTAATAGATCATCGGCTTGTCGTAAACCGGCAGCAACTGTTTGGACACGGCACGCGTTATCGGGTAGAGGCGGGTGCCGCTTCCGCCAGCCAGTATTATTCCCTTCATTTCATGTACCCGCTTTTTGCGAGATTGCCGGACAGAAGTTGGTCCAGTACCTCGCCAAGACCTTCTTGCCACGGCCGCAGCACAAAGCCGAAAACATTACCGACCTGTGTGCAATCAAGCGCGACATTTGCGGGCCGGATCGACGCAGTTGGGTAGTCGGCCGTTCTGATGGATTTACGGTTCGCTGAGGCATTACACGTGCCGCCGCTTCCTTCAATATCGCTTCTGCACACTGTTGAAGTGCTAAACACCCCATGGCGGCTCGCCCCCGAAGGCGAGGTCTCCCATACCGCGTTTCATTACAACAAGAAGCCCCTCTGCAATATCTGCCGCGCAGCTCGGATTTCTGTGTCATATCGCCTGACGGGCGCCCATAAGGCCTAGCCGTTCACCTTGGTAGCGGTCGAGAAGCAACCGCGTCCAGATGGCTCTGTTGTCGATGTACCATTCAACAGTCTTTCTCAATCCGCTTTCAAAGCTTTCGACCGGCTGCCAACCCAACTCGCGCCGGATTTTCGATGTGTCTATCGCGTAACGCATATCGTGGCCTGGCCGGTCGGCAACGAACCGGATCAGGTTTTCATGGGGACGAAACGATGAGTGAGGCAAAATCTCGTCCAGAAGGCTGCAGATGGAGCGAACTACTTCTATGTTGGTGCGTTCGGCGTCGCCGCCGACATTGTAAGTTTCACCGACGCGCCCGCGTAGAGCTATCGTCATGAGCGCGCGCGCATGATCCTCGACGAACAGCCAGTCACGAATATTCATGCCGTTGCCGTATACCGGCAGGCTCTTGCCCTCAATGGCGTTGATGATGGTCAACGGGATCAGTTTTTCCGGAAACTGATGGGGGCCGAAATTGTTTGAGCAGTTGCTCGTTACTACAGGTATGCCATAGGTCGCATGCCATGCGCGCACCATATGATCCGATGCGGCCTTCGATGCTGAGTAGGGGGAATTAGGAGCGTAGGCCGTTTCTTCGGTGAAGTAGCCTTCTGCTCCCAGGCTTCCATAGACCTCGTCGGTCGACACGTGGTGGAACCGAAAAGCGCGCTTCTCCGCTCCATCGAGAGAAGACCAGTAGCTTCGCGCAGTCTCAAGAAGATTGACCGTACCGACTACATTAGTTTCGATAAAATCCGCAGGCGCATCAATGGAGCGATCAACATGCGACTCTGCCGCCAGATGCATCACGAGATGGGGGCGATAATCTCGAAAGACCCTCCTGAGTGCGTCAGGCTTGCGGATATCTGTATGGGAAAACCTGTAACGCGGATGTTCGCAGACGGAAGAGAGGGCGGCCTGATCGCTGGCATAAGTCAGGCAGTCGAGGTTGAGCACTTCATGTTCGGTTTCGTTGATTAAAAGCCGGATAACCGCAGATCCGATGAACCCAGCGCCGCCTGTAACTATAACGCGCATCTAGCCCTCTCCCAGGAGCTCGCCTCAGTCCTCACGTATAAATAGCCGCTTATTCAAGCTGCTTCAAACATGAAAGGACTTTCAAAGGCGGCAAATCCTGGCAGGTCCGCATCTTTTTCGGAAAGTATTGCCGCTGCCGAATCCACCGGCCATTTAATGGCCAGATTTGGGTCATTCCACAGCAAGCCCGATTCGTGGGCCTCGGAATAGTAAGCATCGACCTTATAAGTTACGTGGGTAGCAGGTGCCAATGTGCAGAAGCCATGCGCAAAGCCGCGGGGAATGAAAATCTGCTTGTTGTCGGCGGCATCGAGCTCCAGGGCTACGTGCTGGGCGTAAGTAGGCGAGCCGACCCGAATATCCACCGCGACGTCGAGAATTGCACCGGACAGCACCCTCACGAGCTTCGCTTGCGCGAAATCCGGACGCTGGAAATGGAGGCCACGTATCGTGCCCGCAGCGGAGTTCCAGGATTCATTGTCTTGCACGAAATCTGCGGTGATTCCAATTTCGATAAAATCGCGCCGCGAATAGGTCTCGGCAAAAAAGCCCCGGCCGTCTATGGCACGGGAAGACGTCATCACTTTCACTTCCGGTATGGACGTTGAGTGAATCTCGATCATGAAAAATGGCGATCCGAATTTTGCGCGGTGTACAGATGGGGTGAGCGTCGACGAGAACAAGCATCCTCTTATCCGTTGACTTTATCCCAAATCGACTCTGTGGCTGCAATCAACAGATCCAGACTGGACAGTGAAATATTGAGCCTCACATCTCGCCGTCTCCGGCTGGTTCTGCCCGGAAAGCAACCACCCAGAAGGGTGTGTATCCTGTATCGCCAACAAGCAGGCGATCTACTTCAGTGACCCGGTAGCCGTGACTGGTCAGGGTTGCTGCTGACTTATAGCACTTTGCGGCATCAAGGCAGAGTGTGAAGATCATCGCGGGAATGGAGTGCTGCTGCAGCCGCTCGAGCTCAGCGGGTTTAAGTTCCGGCATGGTCCAGCCGAGCGAACTCCGGTCCCAAAGCCAGACCGCAGTCAGGCTGTCCCAATAATTAAGGAAAAAGCGTTTGTCGCTGAAACGCAATTCGTACACGCCATATGCGCCGAGCGGGCGATCCGCCAGGGTGAGTTCATCACGGTCATACCAGAAGAAAAGTCTTTCATTGTTGCTGATGAGGCGATCGACGAAGCCGGATACGGCAATGGTCGACCGGTAGCTTGTCACGTAGTCCAAACCGGATGGTATGACAAAAATTCTTCTGGTGTCCGTGTTGAAAAAACCGCAGAGGACGATGACGGATGCAAGTAAAACGAACCCGGATCTCGGGGCGATTGAATGCCGGGACGAGCCCTCCATGATACGCGGCGAACAAAAAAGTAGACTGCATGCCAGAATGGAGGCGCCAAAAAGGGCAATCCAGATGAATCCCCTGTGCATGTCCACCATCGCCCAGGCCAATTCTGCGTAGCTGAAGACCGCAATTGTGATCGCAGCCGCGGCAATTCCCGAAAGAGTCAGATACCGCAAACGCGGATTTGCGTGGTCAAACGCCAAGCCGGCCGCGGCACCGGCAATGATCGCCAGGCCAGCCACGAGATAGCTCGAATAGAACGACGATTGGAGCGTGGCGCCACCGATAATGAAATCGAGGACGAGAAGGAACATTGCCATGCCGCCCGACATGGCAACGCCGATTGCCGCCAGCCAGAAGGATGGGTGCGTTCTCTTGAGGAATACAAGCAAGGAGATTCCGAACGCCAGTAGAACAGGGACGGGCAGAAGCCGATAGGCATTGGGAACCCAGCTGGACAGAGCATATTGGTAATTGGCTCCGAAGCCGCTGAACGTTCGCTCAAAGGCATAGGGATCCGCGAGGACGAACAGAAAATTGCCACCGAAGGAAACGCTCACCAGCCCGAGGATCGCGGTCGCCGCCGCGACGCCAGTCAAGATCCATGCTCCTTCCTTCAGGAGCGAAGCAAGTTTGGGCCTGTTGAGAAATATATCCGCTGCAATCGCGCAGCCGAACAACAGAACTGTGATGGGGTGGGTATAGACCGCCGCCGCAGCGACGCCGCCGCCAGCGACAAGCGCGACTACGCGCTGCCGCCCTGTCCTGGGGGTGAAAAGAACAGCGAGAGCGGTCAGCGTATAGGCGATTGCAGGTCCGTCCACATAAGTGCGGCTGATCGTGGCAACCCATACCGGATTTAGGGTCAACGTCCAGGCAGCGGCGACGCCTGCAACGATACCGGCACGCCCGGCAACGAGCAGGCAGAGGGATATGGCCGCTAGAGAATTGAACAAGACCGCAAAAACCTTCGCGGCGACTTCAGGTGCAAAGATGCTGTGGACGAGAAATCCGACGACGGTGAACGGAAGCCTCATCGAAAAGTAGTTTGCGCCGTAACGTTCGATGCGCTGGTTGAGGTCCCAGAAGTATCCCGTGTAGATGCCTGGGTCGACCCACCCGATGGGCGGGAACAACTGGAAAACGCCCGACAGCAATACGGCGTTCGGTATCAGAACAACCAGAAGCAGGATCAGTGCATACCTGCCCAAATTGGAATGCTGTCTCAGATGGGTTCCGGAGTTCTGATAGGCCATCAAGCGCCGCCTGTCGCAGGAATGAGGAAGGGATGAAGCAGGGGTGGTAGAGGGTAACGGCAGGCAGAGAGATTCGCGATGGATATGAAAATGCCCGGTTCAGGGGCAGCGCCGGGCCGGTTCATTGCCATCAAATCCGTTCCGGGGCCGGCGCGGGTGGTGCGACGGGTTGAGGCGCTGCAGGGCGGCGGTATTTGACTTGTTGTCCACGGCGCCGGATGGGCCGTTCCATGAATGTCATCGAAATTCGCGAAAGCGTATAGGCAACGGCGAGGACGGAAAGCGCGAGAAGAAATTCTGCAAGTGACGATATGCGCGGCGCCTGACCGAAGAAGTAGCCATGGGCCAGGCCATTGACGGCCTGATGGTACATGTAGAAGGCATATGAGATCAGGCCGATATGAACGAGAAGAGGATTCCGTAAAATACGTCTGTACGGGCCCTCCGCGACCAGAAATATTCTGAGAACGGCGATCCCGTAAAAAGCTGCGAGCGCCGAATATCTGAGAGTCCGCACGAACAGCTCGAGCTGGCGATGCTGAATATGTTCGGCAATGAGATCGAAGATGCCGAAGGCCACGCTTGCAGCCAGAATGGCGGCAATCACGTCAAGTTTCGTGCGCATGCGCCTGGCAATGTCGAGTGCCAGGGGCGAGCGGACGATGCAGGTGGCCAGCACGCCGAACATGAGAGTGTCCATCCGCCCGGGCAGGAGAACATATGAGGCAAACCAGCTCTGCTCCGTCCACAGAAGGCTCCTGATGATCGGTGCAGCCACAATGCCGCAAACCGCCAGCCCCACCAGAGACCGCCGGGCCAACAGATAGACCAGCGGCGGAAGAAGAAGATAGAACTGTTCCTCCACCGCGAGCGACCAGGTTATGCCGATCCAGCGCGGGCCCCCCGAGCTGGCGAGCGCCATGGCGAAATTTTGAGTGAAGGTTGCGTAGGTCCACAAGGCCAGCTGCTCCTTGAGGAGCCAAATATCCAGCCAGGGCGCATCTATATAGGGGCGCACCGCCAGAATGCCGACAAAGCTGAAGAAGAGCAGGAAATAGACGGGAAATATCCGGGCGATACGCCGCGTCCAGAAAGCGCGAAAGAAGTTGCTGGCCCCCTTGTTGTCGATAAGGATGCCGCCGATCAAAAAGCCCGACAGAACGAAGAAGAGGTCAACGCCCCCCACCATGAAAGGCTGGAGGGCAGTCTGAATTGCGCCGCCTGCCGAGTCGCTTGCGAAGGGGATGATTCCGAAAATCGTATGGAGGAGCACGACGACGCCACATGCGATGCCACGCATGCCATCCAACTCCGTCACATGTCCGGATTTGATCGGATTTTCCAGCGGCTTCCCCCGAGAGCTTGGCCGCTAGCCTACAAACACCGCATGGCTTTTTCCACACTGAACCGCCCCGTTCTCTGTCCGCCATGGCCATCTGCCGGGGCCGCGAGCCTCCATATGTCCGCCCCTTGACAAGCCCCCCCAATAAATGCGCTTTTCGCCTCGGCACGGTGTAGAGATTTTGTTTACATCACGCCGATTCGTGCTGGATTCTCAAGGCTTTATGACATGAGCAGTTTTCGCAGCCACACCAGTGGCGAGCTTCGCAAGTCGCATGTGGGGGAGACGGTGCGTCTCGCTGGCTGGGTCCATCGCAAGCGCGACCATGGCGGCCTCCTTTTCATCGACCTGCGGGACAATTACGGGCTGACCCAGCTCGTCTTCGACCCGGACCGGGCGGAGGCATTTGCCCTGGCGGAAAAGCTGCGCGCGGAATATGTCGTCGCGATCGAGGGCAAGGTCGTCGCCCGGTCCGCCGAGACCATAAACGCGAACCTGCCGACCGGGGATATCGAGATTGCCGTTTCCTCGATGGAAGTGCTGTCCGAAGCGCAGGACCTGCCGCTGCCGGTATTTGGCGAGCCTGACTATCCGGAAGACATTCGTCTCACATACCGCTTCCTCGACCTGCGCCGCGAGACGCTGCACAGGAATATATTGCTCCGCTCGAAGATCATCGCCGATATCCGACGCCGCATGACGGAGGTGGGGTTCAACGAATTCCAGACGCCGATCCTGACCGCGTCGAGCCCGGAAGGCGCGCGCGACTTCCTGGTGCCGTCGCGCATGCATCCCGGCAAGTTCTATGCACTGCCGCAGGCGCCGCAGCAGTTCAAGCAGCTCATCATGGTGGCGGGCTTCGACCGCTACTTCCAGATCGCGCCCTGCTTCCGCGACGAGGATGCGCGCGCCGACCGCTCGCCTGGCGAATTCTATCAGCTCGATGTCGAGATGAGCTTCGTGACGCAGGACGATGTCTTCGCCGCCATAGAGCCGGTGTTGCACGGTCTGTTCGAGAAATTCGCGGAAGGCAAGAAGGTCTCGTCCTATCCGTTCACGCGCATCCCTTATGCGGAAGCGATCCGCAAATACGGCTCCGACAAGCCGGATCTGCGCAATCCGATCGTCATGGAGAGCGTCACCGATCATTTTCGCGGTTCGGGCTTCAAGGTCTTCGCGGGACTGATCGAAAAGGACTCCAAGGTCGAGGTCTGGGCGATCCCGGCGCCGGGCGGCGGCAACCGCGCCTTCTGCGACCGCATGAATTCATGGGCGCAGGGTGAAGGCCAGCCGGGCCTCGGCTACATCTTTTTCCGCGAGGAGGGCGGTGCGCTGGAAGGCGCGGGGCCCGTGGCGAAGAATATCGGCCCAGAACGCACCGAAGCGATCCGCACGCAGCTTGGGCTGAAGGCGGGCGACGCGGTTTTCTTCGTTGCCGGCGTGCCGGCCAAAACGGCGAGCTTTGCCGGTCTTGCGCGAACCCGTGTCGGCACGGAGCTCGGGCTGATCGAAGAGGATATTTTCAAGTTCTGCTGGATCGTCGACTTCCCGATGTTCGAATGGAACGAGGACGAGAAGAAGATCGACTTCTCGCATAATCCGTTCTCGATGCCGAACTATCCGCTCGACAAGTTCCTCAAGCTCGACAAGGACAATGCCGACGAGATCCTGGGCATGACGGCGTTTCAGTACGACATCGTCTGCAACGGCGTCGAGCTTTCCTCCGGCGCCATCCGCAATCATAAGCCGGATGTCATGTACAAGGCCTTCGAGATCGCGGGCTACGACAAGTCCGTGGTCGAGACGAAGTTCGGCGGCATGCTGAACGCCTTCAAATATGGCGCCCCGCCGCATGGCGGCCTCGCGCCCGGCATCGACCGGATGGTAATGCTGCTCGCGGGCGTGGAGAACCTCCGTGAAGTGACGATGTTCCCGATGAACCAGCAGGCGCAGGATCTTCTGATGCAGGCGCCGTCCGAGGTCGAGCCGAAACAGCTCAAGGAACTCCACATCCGCGTCGTCCCGCCGCTGGAAAAGAAAAAGGAAGGCTGACCTTCCTTTTCAAGCGAGGATAGATGCGAAAGAAAAAAGGGAAGGCTCAATGCCTTCCCTTTTTGCATATGAGATACCAAAACTTTATTGAATCGGCTGTGCCGCAGGCGTTCCATCGTCGAAGACCGGGATGGGCAGTGCGTCGATCGGGATGATGATGCCGTTGGAGGCCTCGATGGCCTCGCCCGAGACATTGGCGCCGAACTGGGAATGGCCGTAATGGATCGGGCTCTGCGTGCCGTCGATCGTCACCTTGCCGCGCTGGAGGGTCGTCGCTTCCGTGACCTTGCCGCTGAGCGAAGCGGGCGTGTGGCGGCCGCTGACGATGCTGTAGAGAAGAAGCGCGCGCGCGTTCTCCTTGTTGCTCGGATTATCGCCGGTGAGCATGTCGTCGACACCGCCCGGCTGATTGGCGAGCGCCTCGTCGGTCGGCGCGAAGACGGTGATGTTGCCTTCCGTATAACGGAACTTGAGATCGTTCGCCTCGATGATCTTCGTCAGCGTGGAGAACTGCGGATTGCCTTTCAGCGTTTCATAGATATTGGCGGCGAAGGCGGGAGCGGCGCTGAGGGCGCTGATCGCCACGGCTGCCAGGAATAGACCGGTTCTCTTCATCATTCTGCCTTTCGTTTCACGGCCCCACGGCCAGTCTATCTAGACAGTGATTTTGACCGGAATGCGACATAATCACTGTAGGGCCGCGCCCCGCAGGGGGCATAAAGGGGCACTGGCAGATTGCCTTTTTCGAAATTCCTCCATTCCGGCCGCAACGAAAGCACGGCGAGAGCAGGCGCCGCTTATACTTCCCGCGCCATGCCCGCCAAGACCCGCAATCTGATCCTCATCAACCGGCCTTACGCCCAGGAGCCGCGCGACTTTGTCGAGATCGCGGAGCGGATGGCGGTTCTGGCGCCGGAAATCGACGTCCGGGTGGTCGATGCCGGCGCCGGCGAGGCGAGCCTGCCCGCGGAGCTGTGGCAGCGACCGACGCTGAGCGTCTGCATGACCCTGCCGGGAAGGTTCCGGCCGCCGCGCGGGCGCCTCTATCACGGCTTCCCGGTGCCCAAATTCGAGCAGATGCGCAAATTCGCCGAGGCCGGGCTGCCGGTGCCGAGAACGGCGGTTTACGCCCTCGGACGGCGGCTGGACCCGGCGGTCTGGGGCAGCCATGTCATCGTCAAGCCGACGGCTGTCCGCGCGATGTCGAACGGCGATGCCGTCTTCCTGATGCGGACGGAGCGCGTGGCGGAGCGTGCGCCCGTCGCCTTTCCGCCCGGCCATGCGGCGCATGAGGCACCGCTTCTCGTGCAGCAATTCATCGATACCGGCGACCACCCCTGGAGCTACCGCGTGCTGACGCTGTTCGGCGCGCCGATCATGTCGATGATCTATCGCGCCAAGGGCCCGCGGCCGCAACTGGGTGTCCCGGACGAGGAACTGCTGCGCGCCTCCTTCGCCTCGAATGTCGACCCGCATTTCACCTGTACGCTCGATGCCGATCCCGAAGTGCTTGCCTTTGCCCGCCGCGCGGCGGAAGCGATGCCGCGCATTCCGCTGCAGGGTCTGGACATCATCCGCGAAGAGCGGACCGGCCGCCTCTATATTCTCGAAGCAAATCCCGGCGGGAATACCTGGCACTTTTCATCGAAGCTCGCCGAGGAAGGCCGCAAGGAAGTGTCGCGCGAGGAGCGCATGGCGCAGTTCGATGCCTGGGGCGTGGCGGCGCAGGTGCTGGCCGAGCGGACGCTGAGGGAGGCGGGATAGGGCAAGCACGAACAGCCCCGCGAGGCACGCGCCTCCGGAGTTTTGCTTTCATCTGCGGCCTTCAGGAAAAGAAGGTTGCGCGGAGCAGCGGCGACGCCGCCTTTGTTTGTTTATATTGGCGGGATGCGTCCTCCTCCGACGCTCCGCGCACGGCGATTCTTGAACCTGCCACCCATAACCCAACGGTGCTCCGGCTTTTATCGGCCGGCCGCTTGCGGATCGTAGTGTCCGCTCCACAATCAGATCCTCCCGGGATGCACGGTACGTTACTCCGCACACCGCAGGACGCCGCTCCCTCTCCACGCTACCGGCCGTCCGGACGCGCCCTTCGCGGAGCGAGATCACTTCAATATGGGGACGGAGAAATGGGTGGGGACAAGTTTATTTTCGCGAGGCTCTTGTTCTTCGGCGTCATGACCCGGACAAGCCGGGCCATGACGTGTTTGGTTAGGGAGTTTCCCCTCAGCTACACCCGCTGGTCCCGCCGCACGTATCGCACTTCAAACACGTCCCGTTCCTGACCATCGTGAAGTTGCCGCATTCGCTGCAGGCTTCGCCTTCATAGCCTTTCATGCGGGCTTCGGCGGCGCGGCTGATGCCGCCGCCGGATGATCCGCCCCCTGACGATACGGCGCCGACGGCAACTGCCGCGAAGCTTTCGGACGAGCCGGCGCGCATCAAGGCGCCGGCGGCCATGACTTCGGCTTTCACCGTCTGCTCGCGGACCGCGGGCGCGGCGACGGCTTCCGCCGTGTCGGCGCGGGCCGTAGCCGCCGCGCCGCCGCGCACGAGATAAAGGTTCCCCATCTGCGCATTGCGCGTGTAGCCGGGGCTTACCACGGCGGAGGCGGGGAGGGCAGGTGCCTTGCCTTCGTCGGCACCGTCGCCCATGGCGTCGAAGGCGAATTCCTTCGGATCGACATGGCCGAGATCGGAGCGGCCGAGATAGGAGACGGCGAGTTCGCGGAAGACATAATCGAGGATCGAGGTCGCATTCTTGATCCGGTCATTGCCCTGGACAAGGCCCGCCGGCTCGAAGCGCGTGAAGGTGAAGGCCTCGACATATTCCTCCAGCGGCACGCCATATTGGAGGCCGAGCGAAATCGCGATGGCGAAATTGTTCATCAGCGAGCGGAAGGCGGCGCCCTCCTTGTGCATGTCGATGAAGATTTCGCCGATCTTGCCGTCATCATATTCGCCGGTGCGGAGATAGACCTTGTGGCCGCCGACCAGCGCCTTCTGCGTATAGCCCTTGCGGCGGTCGGGAAGCTTCTCGCGCTTCTGCTCCGCCGACTTCACCTGTTCGACAAGCTGCGCCACGCTGCGCTCCGCGACCACGCGGGCGCGTTCCTGCGGCGCCTGCGCCATCAGCGTTTCGACGGCACTTTCTTCCGCTTCGTCATCGGCTTCATCTTCGAGAAGCTGCGAGTTGAGCGGCTGTGACAGCTTCGAGCCGTCGCGGTAAAGCGCATTCGCCTTCAGGCCGAGCTTCCAGGACAGCATGTAGCTTTCCTTGCAATCCTCGACCGTTGCCGCATTGGCCATGTTGATGGTCTTGGAGATGGCGCCCGAGATGAAAGGCTGCGCCGCCGCCATCATGCGGATATGGCTTTCGACCGAGAGATAGCGTTTGCCGATGCGGCCGCAGGGATTGGCGCAATCGAAGACGGGAAGGTGTTCGTCCTTCAGGCCCGGCGCGCCTTCAAGCGTCATCGCACCGCAGACATGAAGGTTGGCGGCGTCGATCTCCTGCTTGGTGAAGCCGATGGCGGCGAGGAGGTCGAAATCGAGATCGTCCATTGCATCGGCATCGAGGCCGAGCACATCGGTGCAGAATTCCTCGCCAAGCTGCCACTTGTTGAAGACGAAGCGGATGTCGAAAGCACCGGCGAGTGCCTCTTCGACGATGTTGATCTTTTCCTGCGTGAAGCCGAGCTCCCGCAAGCGTTCATGGCTCACGCCCGGCGCATTGGCGAGCGTTCCGAAACCGACGGCATAATTGACGATCCGCTCGATGGCGGCAGCGTCATAGCCGAGCGTGCGGAGCGCCTGCGGCACGGCGCGGTTGATGATCTTGAAATAGCCGCCGCCCGCGAGCTTCTTGAATTTCACCAGCGCGAAATCGGGCTCGATGCCGGTTGTGTCGCAATCCATGACAAGGCCGATCGTGCCTGTGGGCGCGATGACGGTCGCCTGCGCATTGCGATAGCCGTAGCGTTCGCCCATCGAGACCGCGAGATCCCAGGAGGCGCGGGCGTGATCGACGAGATCGGCTTGCGGGCAGTTTGCTGCGTCGAGCGCGAGCGGATAGACGCTGAGGTCTTCATAGCCGCCATTGTAGCCATGCGCGGCGCGCGCATGGTTGCGCATCACCCGCAGCATGTGAGCGGAATTTTCCGCATAGCCTTCGAAGGCGCCGAGTTCCTTCGCCATCTGGGCGGAGGTCGCATAGGAAACGCCGGTCATGATGGCGCTGATCGCGCCCGCGAGTGCGCGCGCTTCGGCTGAATCGTAGGCAAGGCCGCAGGACATGAGCAGGCCGCCGATATTGGCGAAGCCGAGGCCGAGCGTGCGGTAGCGGAAACTCCGCTCCGCGATTTCCCGGCTCGGGAACTGCGCCATCAGGACGGAAATTTCCAGCACGATGGTGAGAAGCTTTACGGCATGCTCAAACGCCTCGACATCGAAACGGCCATCGGCGTCGCGGAACTGCATCAGGTTGATCGAGGCGAGGTTGCAGGCCGTGTCGTCGAGGAACATATATTCCGAGCACGGATTGCTGGCGCGGATCGGCCCGGAAGCGGGGCAGGTATGCCAGTCGTTGATGGTGGTGTGATACTGGATGCCCGGATCGGCGCTCGCCCATGCGGCATGGCCGACCTGCTCCCAGAGTTCGCGGGCGGGCAGGGTCTTCGTGGCCTCGCCGGTGAGGCGGCTTTTCAGCGACCACTCCGCATCCTCTTCCACCGCGCGCAGGAAATCATCCGTGACGCGAACGGTGTTGTTCGAGTTCTGGCCCGAGACGGTGAGATAGGCCTCGGAGTCCCAATCCGTGTCGTAGACCCGGAAGTCGATTTCGTCGTAGCCCTGCTTTGCGAACTGGATCACGCGCTGCACATAGTTTTCCGGCACATGCGCCTTGCGCGCCGCCAGCACTTCGCGTTTGAGGGCGGGGTTCTTCTTCGGGTCGAAACAGGCGTCGCCATCCGCCTCGCAATTCACGCAGGCGCGCATAATGGCGTTGAGGTGTTTCTGGTTGATCTTCGAGCCGGTGACGAGCGCCGCCACCTTCTGTTCTTCCTTCACCTTCCAGTTGATGAAGTCCTCGACATCCGGGTGGTCGATATCGACGATCACCATTTTCGCCGCACGGCGCGTCGTGCCGCCGGATTTGATCGCGCCGGCCGCCCGGTCGCCGATCTTGAGGAAGCTCATCAGGCCCGACGACTTGCCGCCGCCCGAAAGCTTTTCGTCCTCGCCGCGCAGATCCGAGAAGTTGGAGCCGGTGCCGGAGCCATATTTGAAGAGCCGCGCCTCGCGGACCCAGAGATCCATGATGCCGTTCTCGTTCACGAGATCGTCGTTCACGCTCTGGATGAAGCAGGCATGGGGCTGCGGATATTCGTAGGCCGTGGCCGTGCGCGCGGTTTCGCCGGTGGCGGGGTCGGTGCGCCAATGGCCCTGGGCCGGGCCGTCGATGCCATAGGCCCAGTGAAGGCCGGTATTGAACCATTGCGGGGAGTTGGGCGCGGCAATCTGCGCCGCCAGCATGAAACGGTGCTCGTCGAAAAAGGCCTGCGCGTCGGCCTCGCTGTCGAAATAGCCGCCCTTCCAGCCCCAATAGGTCCATGTGCCGGCCAGCCGGTCGAAGACCTGCCTCGCGTCCATCTCGGGGCCGAAACGATCTTCCGGCCGCAGCGCCTCGAGCGCCTCATGATCCGGCTCCTGCCGCCACAGGAAGGCCGGGACACCGGCCTCGGGCACGCGCTTCAGCACGGCGGCGACGCCCGCCTTGCGGAAATATTTCTGGGCCAGCACGTCGCAGGCCACCTGGCTCCATTCGGCGGGCACCTGGATGTCCTGCAGCCGGAACACGACGGAGCCGTCGGGATTGCGGATTTCGCTCGCCGTCGTCCTGAAGGCGATGCCTTCATATGGCGACTGACCCTCGACGGTGAAACAACGCTGGATACGCATCTGGCCCCCGGTTTTTCGGCTTCTGGCTCGTCTCGCGAGAGGCGGGGCGGAAGGACGGCCGGATGGATTTTGCCAGCCGTCCGGACATGGCAATCCGTTGCGCCGCATCTCCCGGGACCGGCAAGCTAAGTTGCTGATTCCGTTGAGATTTCCGTCGCTGAGCTGACCGCTCTTTTCGGGTGCCCGCCTGTCTCTTCTGCCTCGTCCCTCGCAAGGGAGATCAATCCTAGGGACCATGCCGGGCGCCCGTCAAGCACGACGCGCAATATGTAGCTATGACGGGCATCGGAGCACACGAGATGCGGTAGCGGGACGGGCCGAATCGAAAATTAACGGGGCGGAAACCTGGAGACTGCTACCAATTCAGTTCAAAACCCAGAATAGGTGGAGAAGTCGCGTGGGCGAGAAGAGCACGGCGTTCGGCAAGGAGCTGAAGTCGCTCAATATCCTGATGGTCGAGGACAATGGAGGCATGCGCCTCCTGCTCCGCACGATGCTGAGCACTTTCGGCATCACCAACATCCGCCAGGCTCGCGACGGCACCGACGGCCTCACCGAAATGCAGGTTTACGACATCGATCTGGTCATCACCGACTGGGAGATGGAGCCGATGAACGGCCGCGATTTCATTACGCGCATCCGTACCGTCGGCAACGAACCGCTTTGCTTCACGCCGATCATCGTTCTCACCGGCCACGCCTCGCGCTCGCTCCTCACGGAAGCCTTCGAAATCGGCGCGACCCATCTGCTGGTGAAGCCGGTCACGCCGGCAAGCCTGCTCCACCGCATCCAGTGGGTGCTGGCAGACCAGCGCGAATTCGAGGTCGCGGGCGACATTTACCGCCAGCCCATGCTGATCCACGATACCTCCGGCCTGCGCCGCCGCACGGCCACCGCCCAGACCACCTGGTCGCTCGAATAGGCCGGTCCTTCGGTCTGGACCATCCCCTTCCTCGGTGTCATATTCGGCCCGCGCTTCGGCCGGGAACGGCCGGATTCGCCTTCATGCGTTTTCTGCGGGATAGGGTCCATGGGCTTGTTTTCTGAAATCTTCGTCTGGTGGAACGGCCAGACCATGGGCACCCGCTTCCATACCTGGCGAAAGGGCCGCCTCGTCGGCACCGACGAGCAGGGCAACCGCTATTACGAGTCGAAGGATGGCGCGGCGATCAGCGGCTATGCCCGCCGCTGGGTCATCTATAACGGCCCGGCCGAAGCCTCCCGCGTGCCGCCGGACTGGCATGGCTGGCTCCATCACACCTTCGATGTGCCGCCGACCGAGGAAGACTACACGCCGCGCGAGTGGCAGAAGCCGCATATGCCGAACCTCACCGGCACACCGCACGCCTACCGGCCGGAAGGCAGCCTCCTCAAGGGCGCGAACCGCCCGCAGGCAACCGGCGACTACAAGGCGTGGCGGCCGGAGTGAGCATTCCGCCATCCAGGCATTTCCGATACAGGATCATTCAGGGACCGCCATGCAAAGCAATCTCGTCGAAACGCTGATCGGCACGCTGGTCGTTGCGGTGGCCGCCGTCTTCCTCTTTTACGGCTACAGCGCCTCCGGCATGCGCGGCAGCGCCGGCTACCATGTGAATGCCGCCTTCAGCGGCATCGACGGGCTCGCCAATGGCGCGGATGTTCGCGTCTCGGGCATCAAGGTGGGAACGGTGGTGCGCCAGAACCTCGATCCGGAAACCTTCCAGGCGGTCGTGACGCTCGATATCGCACAGAACGTGAAGCTGCCGGACGACAGCAGCGCCAAGATTACCAGCGAGGGGCTCCTCGGCGGCAGCTACATCTCGGTCACGCCGGGCGGCAGCGAGGAATACCTCGCCGATGGCGGCGAGATCATGTTCACCCAGGGCTCCGTCGACCTGATGAGCCTGATCGGCCAGGCCGTGTTCTCGACGCAGGGCGGGGGAGACTCCTCCGGCGGCAGCCCGGCCGCCGACCCGATGGGCGGCCAGTAAAACATGCGCCACCTCGCGCGCCTTGCCGCCGCATCGGCCATTCTCTGCCTTTCGGCCGCGCCGGCATTCGCGGACAAATATCCCGTCGCCGTCTTCAGCGGCCTCGATAAGACGACCGCGCGCGTCACAAGCTTCAGCGTAAAGGTGGATGAGCCTGCGCAATTCGGCTCGCTGGAGGTTCTCGTCCGCGCTTGCGACAAGCGGCCGCCGGAAGAGCCGCCGCAGACGGCCGCTTTCCTCGAAATCCGCCAGATCGACCGCGACGACGACAGCGTTCAGCCGGCGCCGATTTTCGAGGGATGGATGTTTGCCGAAAGCCCCGGCCTGAACGGCCTCGAGCACCCTGTCTACGACATCTGGGTGACGGACTGCAAAACCGCCTCCGGCGGCGCATCGACCGGCAGCGAGTAGAAATCCGCCGTCATCGCCGTCGCCTCGAACAGCATCGAGCGATAGACGTTGCGGGACACTTCCTTTGCACCGAACTGCTGCAGATGCGTCGTCACGAACTGCGTGTCGAGCAGCTTGTATCCGCCCGCGATCAGCCGTGCCGCGAGATAGACCAGCGCCACCTTGCTCGCATCGGTCTCGCGGCTGAACATGCTCTCGCCGAAAAACGCCGCGCCGAGCGATACGCCATAAAGCCCGCCGACAAGCCGGTCATCCAGCCAGCATTCGACCGAATGCGCCCGCCCGCGCTCATGCAGGTCGCAATAGAGCGAGATGATGCGGTCGTTGATCCAGGTGCCGTTCCGGTTCGGCCCGTTTTCCGCGCAGCCGAGCATGACCTCCCGAAAGGCCGTATCGATCCTGACAGTGAAGGGGGCCTGGCGGATGGTCCGCCGCAGCCGCTTCGGCACGTGAAAATCAGTGAGCGGCAGGATGCCCCGGGCCTCCGGATCGATCCAGTAAAGCTGCGGATCGTCCCGCGCTTCCGCCATCGGAAAGACGCCATATGCATAGGCGCGGAGCAGCACATCGGAATCAATGTTGCTCATCTTCGTGTCGCCATTCCTCGCGATACCACCTCGGCCGGCCCCTCGCGCGAAATGTAGCGGAGACCGGCGCCGCGCGATACCGCTACAGGGGCGGGGCATCAATTTTCAGCCGGTTCGTCCGTTCCGTTCCGCGGCAGGGCCTCGCTCTCGCGTTCCATCCGGTTGACGCTCTCCACGCACTCATTGTCCTCGCCGAGGCCGAGCTGGATGGTGGGCAGAAGGGCGGCCAGGGGCGTCAGCAGCACCCCGAGAATGGTGGCCGTGCCGGCGCGCGCCGCCAGTGCCTCGGCGTCCGGCCCGATCGCGGGGTCCTTGAGCCTCCCCTCGATATTGATGGGTGCGGCCACCGCGCCGATGCTCGGCTGCTTTGGCTCGGTGGTGATCTGGTAGTCGATCGTTTCCTCGCCAAGATCGATGGCGCCTTCGCCGACAATGTTCGCCTTTTCCGTATCGACATAAAGGGCGCGTGTCAGCAGTTGACCGTCCTCCAGCTTGAAGTCGCTCACCATGCAACGGATGGCCGTCCGGTCCGGCAGGCCGAGCAGAGACAGGATCGAATTGCCGATGTCGAGGCCCGCCAGATCGACGAGCAGCGCACTCATGTCGCCGCCCGCCATGAAAAGCCGGAGCTCGCCATCGCCGCTTCCAAGCATGGAAGCAATCGAATTGCCTCTCGTTTCGAGAACGGCACGTCCGCCAATGGTGCCGGTTCCCTCGAACACGCCTGTCGCGTCCATCACGCGGCTGAGATCGACCCGGCGGAAATCAATGTCGGCGGTGACATGCATGGGGTCCTCGCGCGCATCCAGCATGATGTTGCTGGAAATCTCGCCCTGGCCGACGCCGAAATTGAGCGGCTCCAGCGTCACCTTGCCATTCTCGATCTTCAGCACCGTCACAAGATTATCGAGGGGCATGTTGTCGCCTTCGATCCGCGTCGCCTCATAGCGCACGTCGAAATCGGCTGCGCGAATGTCGGGTATTTCAAAAGGCTCATCGGGGAGGAGCCGCGGGCTTGCCTCGGACCTCGCATGCTCGGCCTGCTGTTCTTCCGACATATCCGGCTGCTGGCTCACCTCGCCGGGCGCGGCACCGATAAAGCCGCCGAGATCGGCGAGCAGCACGCGCTTCGAGCGGAGGTCGGCGGTGATTTGCGGACGCTCCTCGCCCGGATCGACGGCGAAGTCGCCGGAGAGGTCGCTCTGTCCGACGCGGCCGGAGAAGTCGTTGAAACGGATACGCCCTTCCGCGTAGTCGAGGCGGCCTTCCAGCCGGTAGGGCGGCGTCGAGACGAGCGGGATAAGGATGATCGGTTCGAGATGGTCGAGCGACTTGCCCTCCAGTTCGAGCGCAAGTTGCGCACCCGCAAATTCGAGCGGATTGACGAGCGTGCCCTCCAGCGAAATATGCGTATCGCCGTTTTTCGCCTGAAGGTGCACCGGATAGGGACGCTCCGTCTCGCGCAGCGTCAGAAGCGCGCCGCCGCGGAAGCGGGCCTCGACAGGCGCACCGTTGTAGGTGCCCTCGGTCGTCGCCACTAGCATCGCTTCGCCGTCGGCTTCTTCGGTGTGAATGAGGGTCGTGAAGTCCGCCTGCAATTCAGGATCGGCAAAGCGGACCGATCCCTCCTCGATGATGAGTTCGCCGATCTCCGGCATCGCGCCGCCTTCGCCGGAGCTGGACGTCCCGAAATCCCAGTTGCGCACGCCCTCGCTGTTGCTGCGAAGATTGCCCACCGGCTTCACGAGGCGGATTTCCGGAATGACGATGCGGCCGCGCAGGGCCGGCCCGGCCCGCAGGCTTACGCTCAGCCGCTCGATGCTGCCAAGCGGCTCTTCCTCGCCGAAACCGGACGGGTTCTCGATGGTCACATCGTCGAGAACGGCACGGGGTGTGAATGAAAGATCGACATCGAAATGGCCGATGCGAACCTCGCGTCCTGCCGCGGCGGATACCCGCGCCTCCACCATCGGGCGGAACCAGTTCCAGTCCCAGAAGATAAAGAGGACAACCGCGATCACCGCCAGAACGGCGAAGACCGCGAGCCGAGGATGTGCACGCCAGTCCATCAAAACCAATACGCGCGAAGCATCGCGCCGGTTCCGAAACCTCAGGCGTTCTTTTTCAGAAAGTCTTCCAGCCAGTGGATATGATATTCGCCATTGATGAAGTCGGGCTCGTTGACGAGTTCCTGAAAGAGCGGAATGGTCGTCTTGATGCCGTCGATGACGAATTCATGCAGCGAGCGCCGAAGCCGCATCAGGCATTCGTTGCGGTTGCGCCCATGCACCACGAGCTTGCCGATCAGGCTGTCATAATAAGGCGGTATCCGGTAGCCGGAATAGACCGCGCTGTCGACGCGCACGCCGAGCCCGCCCGGCGTGTGGAAGTCCTTGATGGTGCCGGGGGAGGGGGCGAAGGTCTTGGGATCTTCGGCGTTGATACGGCATTCGATCGCGTGGCCGGAAAACTCCACATCGTCCTGGGTGAAGCTCATTTCCATGCCGGCCGCGATGCGGATCTGCTCGCGCACGATGTCGATACCCGTCACCGCTTCGGTGATCGGATGCTCGACCTGGAGGCGCGTATTCATTTCGATGAAGAAGAACTGACCGTCTTCATAGAGGAATTCGATCGTGCCGACGCCGAGATAGCCGAGCCCTTTGATCGCCTTCGAGACGATGCCGCCGATTTCGGCGCGCTGCGCGGTGTTGAGCGCGGGCGAGGGGCTTTCTTCCAGTACCTTCTGGTGGCGCCGCTGCAGCGAACAGTCGCGCTCGCCGAGATGGGCCACATTGCCGTGGCTGTCGGCAATCACCTGCACCTCGATATGGCGCGGCTGGCCGAGATATTTTTCCATGTAGAGCGCATCGTCGCCGAAGGCGGCTTTCGCTTCCGCGCGCGCGGTCGAGAGTGCGGATGACAGCTCGCCGCGCGACCGCGCGACCTTCATGCCGCGCCCGCCGCCGCCTGCCGCCGCCTTTACGAGCACGGGATATCCCGTTTCCTCGGCAACCTTGTAGGCCTGTTCGTCGGTGGTGATGGCGCCGTCCGAGCCGGGCACGCAGGGAATACCGAGCGATTTCGCCGTCACCTTCGCCTGGATCTTGTCGCCCATCAGGCGGATGTGGTCGCCGCTCGGTCCGATGAAGGTGATGCCATGCGCCTTCAGGATGTCGGCGAACTTCGCATTCTCCGACAGGAAGCCATAGCCCGGATGAACCGCATCCGCGCCCGTGATCTCGCAGGCGGAGATGATTGCCGGAATGTTCAGGTAGCTGTCGGTCGCGGAAGGCGGACCGATGCACACGCTCTCGTTTGCGAGGCGGACATGCATCGCGTCGGCGTCCGCCGTCGAATGAACGGCGACCGTCTTGATGCCCATCTCGCGGCAGGCGCGATGGATGCGCAGCGCGATTTCGCCGCGGTTTGCAATGAGGACCTTCTCGAACATGTGCGGGTCCGGTCTCTTATTCGATTATGAAGAGTGCTTCGGCGAACTCGACCGGCTGCCCGTCTTCGACAAGAACCGCGGTCAACTTGCCGCTGCGCGGGGCGGGAATGTGGTTCATCGTCTTCATCGCCTCGATGATGAGGACGGTCTGGCCTTCTGTGACCGAGCTGCCGGGCTGGATGAAGACCGGCGCGCCGGGCTCCGGCGCGAGATAGACCGTGCCCACCATCGGCGAGGTTACGGTCCCGGGATGCGACGCCGCTTCGGCGGGCGTTGGCGCCGCTGCCGCCACGGGCGCGGAGGGCGCGGGCGCCGGCACATGCGCGACGGCCTGCGAGATCTGGCGCGCCACGCGCAGCTTCAGATTATCCGTCTCGATCTCGATTTCGCTGAGGTCCGTCTCCGTGAGGAGGGCGGCCAACTGCCGGATCAGTTCCTGATCGACGCCTGACTTGCTCATCTCGCTTTTCTTGCTTCCCTTGTCGCTCGCGGGTTTGTCGCTGGCCGGTTGTCTTGATGCTGCCACGTGAACAAACTCCTGGTCAGATTTTTGATTTTACGGCTTCGAGCGCCAATTCGTATCCGATCGTGCCGAGGCCGCAGATGAGGCCGGTGGCGACTGAAGACACGGTGGAATGGTGCCGGAAGCTTTCGCGCTTGTAGATATTCGAGATGTGAACCTCGATAATGGGAATGTCGAGCGTCGCCAGCGCATCGTGAATGGCAATGGATGTGTGCGAATAGGCGCCCGCATTGAGGATCAGGCCCGCCGCGCTTCCGCGCGCCTCCTGAATCCAGTCCACCAGTTCGCCCTCATGGTTCGACTGACGGCAATCGACGGTGAGGCCAAGTGTCTTCGCCCGCGCCTTCACCAGCTTCTCGATATCGGCCAGCGTCGTGCTGCCATAGATTTCCGGCTCCCGCTGGCCCAGCAGGTTGAGGTTCGGGCCGTTGAGCACGAAGACAGGCTTCGCGGCCGCTTTGGAACTCTGTTTGGCCATCGGGTCGAACGGGCTTTCCGGCGTGACCGCCTGATCTCGGAAGGGGACATAAGGGCTCTAAAAGGGCGAAATTGTGGTCCCCGCCACCCGGCCTCGTCCCGGCTCGCCCCCGATTCGGAAGTCTCTTTTATACGCAAGTCGCCCCGCCAGTAAAAGGCCGGTAAAAGGCATGTGGAAAGAAGGGCTTGGCACCTTCCGTCGGGGCGCGGCCCCGGCCTTGAACTGAGGCTCCCGCTCACCCATTATCCGGCCGTTGGAAAGGCGTTAACGGTCAGATGAAGCTCACGGTGAACGGCGAATTGCGCGAGATGGACGGCCCGTTGACGGTTCTCGGCCTCATTGAAAGCCTGCGCCTGAAACCCGGCAAGATCGCCGTCGAGCGCAATCTCGAAATCGTGCCGCGCTCCGCCTATGGCGAAGTGGCGCTTGGCGACGGTGACCGCATCGAGATCGTGAATTTTGTCGGCGGCGGCTGACGCGGCCAAACAGGAGTTAAGTGAAGTGACGGAAGTGGCAGCGCGTATCGACACCCCGGCAGCGACGGATGACGATCCCTTCATCGTCGCCGGGCGCAGGCTGAAGTCGCGCCTCATCGTCGGCACCGGCAAATATAAAGACCTGGCGCAGAACGCCGCCGCCGTCGAAGCGGCAGGCGCCGAGATCGTCACCGTCGCCGTCCGCCGGGTGAACGTCACCAATCCGGACGAGCCGATGCTTGTCGACTTCATCGACCCGAAGAAGGTGATCTACCTGCCGAACACCGCGGGATGCTACACGGCGGAAGACGCGGTGCGCACGCTCCGCCTCGCGCGGGAAGCCGGCGGCTGGAACCTCGTGAAGCTCGAAGTGCTTGGCGACCAGAAGACGCTCTACCCCGACATGATCGAAACGCTGCGCGCGGCGGAGGCGCTGCTGAAGGATGGCTTCGAGGTCATGGTCTATTGCACCGACGACCCGATCATGGCGAAGAAACTCGAAGACATGGGCTGCTGCGCGATCATGCCGCTCGCCGCCCCCATCGGCTCCGGCCTCGGTATCCAGAACCCGATCAACATCCGCCTGATCGTCGAACAGTCGAAAGTCCCCGTCCTCGTCGACGCCGGCGTCGGCACGGCGTCGGACGCCGCAGTGGCGATGGAATTGGGCGTCGACGGCGTGCTGATGAACACGGCCATCGCGGAAGCCAAGGACCCGATCAAGATGGCGCGCGCGATGAAGCTCGCGGTGGAAGCGGGCAGGCTCGCCTACCTCGCGGGCCGGATGCCGAAGAAGTTGTATGCGGACCCGAGTTCGCCGATGGGCGGGCTGATCTGAGAGCCACCCGCCTCACTCCTTCGGCTTCGGCACGATGCTGATCGTCCCGCTCACCTCCAGCACCGCATATTTGATCTGGTCCATCCGTTCGAGCCCCTGGCTTCGGCGCGCCGCTTCCATGATGTCGTATTCGTTCACACGCGCTTTCTTCATCCGCTCGTGCAGCGGCTCGCCGTCTTCCACCAGCAGCATCGGTACACCGTCGAGGATCTTGCCGGAGGCAGGCACATACCGTTTGAACAGCGACAGCCCGATATCGATGATGATGAGCGTCGAGATGATGAGAAAGGCATTCGTCACCGAAAAATCGTCGCCGAGAAGCCCCTGTTGCGTCGCCTCGCCGATGATCAGCAGAAGGACAAAATCGAATGTGGTGATTTCCGAAAAGGTGCGGCGTCCCGAAATGCGGAAGATGATGAGGAGAAACACATAGATCGCAACGGCGCGGAGAATGGCGTCCATGTCGGCCTCTCAGGGATAGGTGAACTGTGTGAGCCGCGCGGGCGGTCCGTAAGGCAATGAAATTTCGCTCCGGATCAGGCCGCTTAATTCCGGACGGACATCGAAATAGACGCGGAGCGGCCCGCCGCCGGTCGAGGCGAAGACGAACTCGGTCCCCTCCGGCGTGCTGCGTTCCTCGCGCGGTGTGGGATGAACGGTCTCGACGGCGAAGGCATCCATCATGGGCTTGCTGAGGGTGATCGCCAATTCCTGCGCGTCATTGTCCCGCACGGTAATCGAAATTCGTGTCGCCGCGCCGTTCCGGCCGAAGCGGTCATAGCTGACTTCCATCCGGCCTGCGGCGCCCGTGGTGCTGGCGGTGCTGAGCGGTCCCTCCGAGAAGAGGCCGAGCGCCGCCGCAATCACCAGCAGGCCGAGCGCCACCCAGCCGCAGCGCTGCACCCACCATGTCGTTCGCTGTACGTCCATATCCTCATGGATCGGATATGCTCTGCTCCGCCAGTCAGGGGCTTTATCGTGAGAGGAAATTTGGCTTTCGGGGGGCATGGCTGCGTGTTCCTGCGCCGGCCGCCAGGGGGAGGGAGGGGCCAGAAGCCGCCATAGAACGTGCCGCCTGCGGGAAAGTTCCGCCGGGCCTTTCCACATGGAACATAATGCTTCTCCGCGCATTTTATTCTCTAATGGGCCGGGTGGACCGGTAATCGTCAGATGAGGAGCGAGCCTTGAACGAACCGATGCTGTTCGATTCATGGACCGGCCTTTGGCGTGTGCTCTTTGTCGGTACGGCGGCCTATGCGAGCCTTGTCCTCGTCCTGCGCGCCTCGGGCAAGCGCACGCTCAGCAAGATGAATGCATTCGATCTGGTGGTGACGGTGGCGCTCGGCTCGACCTTGGCGACAGTCCTGCTCAACCGGTCGGTGCCGCTCGCGGAAGGGGTTCTCGCCCTCGCGCTTCTCGTCTTCCTGCAATATGCGCTGACATGGCTGGCGGTCCGCTCACCCGCCGTCGAGAACATCGTCAAAAGCGAACCGACGCTTCTCGTCCGCAATGGCGCCTGGCTCGATGGCGCCTTGCGCCGGCAGCGAGTCACGCGCGAGGAAGTGGAAGCGGCGCTGCGCGAGCATGGTCTCGCCGATATTTCCGGTGCCGCCGCCGTGGTTCTCGAAACGGATGGCTCCCTCAGCGTGATAGGCAAGGCGGCATGATCGAAAAATGGCGCTGGATACTGCTGGGGCTGACGCGCAAACTCTGGCTTCGTGCCTCGCTGTTCGCCTTGCTCGGCGTTGCCACCGCGCTTTTGTCCACCGGCGCGGAATGGCTCATCCCCTGGGACCTCCCCGGCAAGATCGGTTCCGACGCGGTCGATCAGATCCTCAATATTCTCGCCTCCAGCATGCTCGCTGTGACGACCTTCTCCCTCACGATCATGGTGACGGCCTACAGCGCGGCGACAAGCGATGTGACGCCGCGCGCCACGAAGCTGCTGCGTCAGGACACCACCACGCAGAATGTGCTGGCGACGTTCATCGGTTCGTTCCTCTACAGCCTCGTCGGCATCATCGCCCTCAATACCGAGCTCTATGGCGAGCGGGGCAGGGTCATGCTGTTCGTCGTCACTCTCGGCGTTATCGTCATTATCGTCGTCACGCTTCTGCGCTGGATTCAGCATCTCGCGAGCCTTGGCCGGGTCGACGAAACCTCGAGCCGCATCGAAGAGGCTGCGTTCGCCACAATGGACAAACGCGCCCGGGACCCCTTCATGGGCGGGCGGCCTTTGCGAAACGGACAGGAAAGCGTGCCCGGCGCCGCAGTCCCCATCTACGCGCCGGATACCGGCTACATACAGCACATAGACATGCAGGCGCTGAGTGCCGCCGCCGGCAAGTTCGATGTCGATATCTATCTCGGCGCGTTGCCGGGCGCCTTCGTGGACCCGGCCCGCCCACTCGTCTGGATTGTCCGCCCGGAGGAAAAGGGCGAAGGCGAAGAGAAAGGCTGGGACGAAGAAAAATTCTCGGCCCTTGTCTGCGCGGCCTGCGCGATCGGCGGTCTGCGCACTTTCGACGCGGACCCGCGTTTCGGCCTAGTCGTCCTCGCGGAGATCGCGTCGCGCGCCCTTTCGCCCGGCGTCAACGACCCCGGCACGGCGATCGACATCATTGGCCGCTTGCTGCGATTGCTGCTTCGCTGGATGAAGGCGGATGGGGACGCCGGCAGCGAAAAGCCGGTCTGTCCGCGTATCTGGGTGCCGCCGCTGAAGCTGGAAGATCTGTTCGACGATGCCTTCGCGCCGATAGCGCGCGACGGCGCTTCCATCGTCGAAGTGCAGGTGAAACTCCAGAAGACACTTCTGACGCTCGCCCAGCTCGGCGATGCGGCATGGAAGGAATGCGCTCTGCACCACGCCAGAATGGCGCTCCAACGTGCGGAAGACGGATTGCTCCTCGAAGAGGAGAAAATCCGCCTGCGCAAGATCGTCCGGTCTATGACGGAATAGGCTGCCTGTCCGTCAGGCCGTCTGTTTTGCCAGGTTGGCGTCGTGGTGATATTGCACCACGCGCTTCACCTCATCGCGGTCGCCCATGACGACGCCGACGCGCTGATGCAGTGCCTTCGGCTCGATGTCGAGAATGCGGTGATTGCCGTCAAAGGCCATGCCGCCCGCCTGCTCGATCAGGAAGCCCATCGGGTTCGCTTCATACATCAGCCGAAGCTTTCCGGCGCGGTCCGGCTCGCGCGCGTCCCACGGATACATGAAGATGCCGCCGCGCTTCAGGATGCGGTGAATGTCGGCGACCATAGAGGCCGTCCAGCGCATGTTGAAGTTCGCTTCGCGCGGACCGGTCGTCCCCGCCAGGCATTCGTCGATATAGCGGCGCACGGGCGGTGCCCAGTGGCGCATGTTCGACATGTTGATCGCGAATTCGCGGTTTCCGGAAGGAATGCGGATGCGCTCGTTGGTCAGCACCCATGAGCCCATCTCGCGGTCGAGCGCGAATTCATAGACGCCTGTGCCGACGGAAAGAATGAGCAGGGTCTGCGGCCCGTAGATCGCATAGCCGGCGGCAACCTGCTTGCGGCCCGGCTGAAGGAAGTCCGCTTCCGTCACCGCCCGGCCCGACACATCTTCCGGCGCCGTCAGCACCGAGAAGATCGTGCCGACCGAAAGATCGACGTCGATATTGCTCGAGCCGTCGATGGGATCGAACAGCAGCAGATATTCGCCCTTGGGATAGCGGTTTGGAATGAGATGGATCGTCTCCATCTCCTCGGACGCCATTGCCGCCAGATGACCGCCCCATTCATTGGCCTCGAGCAGCTTCTCGTTGGCGATCACGTCGAGCTTCTTCTGAACCTCGCCCTGCACATTCTCGCTTGTGAGATTGCCCAGCATCCCGCCCAGCGCGCCCTTGTTGACGCAATGGCTGATGGTCTTGCAGGCGCGCGCCACGATCTCGACCAGGAGCCGGAGTTGGGCCGGCAGCGCGGCTTCCTTGCGCTGCTGTTCGATCAGAAACTGGGTGAGCGTTCTCTGGGACAATCTACTGGACCGTGTTCATCGTGTGGAAGGGAGAGAAGCCTATCGAATAGCACGATCCGGCCGCCCGGAAAATGCGCTTTGATGTCTCAGACACCCTGAAAACCGACAAGCTTCCTCTGCCGCGGGTCCCAGAGCGCCAGCGAGGCCGTCCGCAGACTGTCCATGATCGTCAGCCTGTTGATTGTCTTGAGCTCCGGCATCGCATCGAGGCATTCCTGCAGCCGGTAGTTCGGAATATGGCTGCACAGATGGTGGATATGGTGCAGGCCGATATTGCCCGTGAACCAGCGCAGCACACGCGGCAGTTCATAATAGGAACTGCCCTGCAATGCGCCGCTCTGCCGGTCCCAGGCGTCGCTCTTGTCCCAGCTCGTCGTCTCGAACTGATGTTGAACATAGAAGAGCCAGACGCCCATTGCCGCCGCCGCGACCAGCACCGGCACCACCATCACCGCGAAGTTCACCCAGCCGAGCAGGATGAGGAGCGTGCCATAGAAGGCGAGCATCGCCAGATTGTGAATCATGACGCTGCTCCACATCTCCCATGCGGGGCGCCGCAAGGTAAGCGGCAGCCGCTGCAGCAGCAGGAAGTGGATCGGGCCACCGATCATGAGCAGGAACGCCGGATGCCGGTAGATGCGATAGCCGAGCCGCCGCATCGGCGTCAGTGCCTTGTATTCGTCGGTCGTCAGCGTGTTGATGTCGCCGAAGCCGCGCCGGTCGAGATTGGAAGAGGACGCGTGATGCAGCGCGTGGAGTCGCCGCCAATAGGCATAAGGCGTAATCGTCAGGATGCTGACGATCCGCCCCGTAATATCGTTCGCCCGCTTCGACGCGAAGAAGGAACCATGCCCGCAATCGTGCTGGATGATGAAAAAGCGCAGCGCGCATCCCGCCAGCGGTATCGCGAGCAGCAGGGTGAGCCAATAGCCGACATGCAGGCTGAAATACATTGCCGCCGAAAGCGCGACGAAGGGGATCGTCGTGTTGGCGATCTGCCTGACGGCGTGAAATTTGCTCGGCGTGCGGTAGCGCGCGCAGTGCGCCGCGAGATCTTTGATGCTCGTGTTCATGAATTACCGTGCCCCGCTGGGGCCTTGTGAGTGTCGGAAAAATCTGGCCTTGAATCGCTGGTCAACCGCCTCTCGCGGTCTTCACGATTTCCGTCAGGCGCTCCTTGTCCGCCGCGCCGGGATAAAGTTCGCCGCCGACGATGAAGGCAGGCGTGCCGTCAACACCCAGCGCCTCCGCGAGGTCATAGTGACGGCTCACCATTTTGGCGATTTCCGGATCTTCCATGTCCTTGCGAAGCTTTGCCGTGTCGAGGCCGAGCGAGGTTGCGATGCCGAATATCGCCTCGCTGTCGAGTTGCCCCTTGTGCTCATAAAGGGCCCGGTGCATCTCGAGATAGCGGTTCTGCTTCTTCGCCGCGATCGCCGCCTTCGATGCTTCGAGCGATGCGGGCCCGAGGATCGGGAATTCCTTCAGGATCAGGCGGATATTGCCGTCCGCCTTCACGAAATCCATCAGTGGCTTGAAGCTCTGCTTGCAATAGCCGCAGCGGTAATCGAAGAACTCGACGATGGTGACGTCGCCCTTCGGGTTGCCGGCAACGAAGTCGCCCGGATCGTTATAGATATCCGCATGCCGCTTCTCGATCGCTTCACGCCGAGATGCCAGCGCCGCGTTCTGCTCGCGCTGCTCCAGCACGCGCATGGCCTCGATCAGCACTTCCGGGTTCTCGATCAGGTATTCCCGCACGATCTCCTCGATCGCTTGCCGGTCCTTTCCCTCAAACCGCGCCTCCGCCCGTGCGCCGCCCGCAGGCGTGAGCAGGGCGCCGGACATCAGGGCAAGCGCGAGGAAAATGACGCCCGTCGCGCGGGCGCGCGGGCGGGTGGGGCAGTACTGAAAAATAAATCTCATCTGTCTCTAACGGTAAGGGTGAAATCGGACGGCGCGCATCAACCGCGTTGAGGATTGGGCTGCACGAGAATGTCCTGCGCGCGAAGCCATTCGGGGCTCCCGTTGGTCAGGAGCTTCTGGGCCCGGGTCGCATGCATCTTCGCTTCCTTCACCGCACCCAGCGCATCGTAATACTGCGCCGTCGCCAATTGCGCCATCCCGATATTGTCGAGCTGCCCATAAGCGATGGAGAGCTGGTAGAAGGCGTAGGGCTGGTTGCCGCTGCTGCTCGCCGCCTGCAGGTGCTTGACCGCTTCCTCCGAGGAGGCCTTGTCGCCGCGCGCCAGCAGCGCCCGTCCGAGGCCGAGATGAAACTGTTCGTCCGGCAGCAGCGCCAGCGCCTGCCGGTAGGAAGAAATCGCTTCCTCGACCTTGCCGCTCTCGAAATAGATCTGCCCTTGAACCTCGCGGATATAGGGGTTCGACGGCTCCATCTCCAGCAGCGGCTCGATTTCGCTCATCGCCTTGTCCAGCCTGCCTGTGCGATGATAGGCGACGCCGCGCGCATATCGCGCATAGGTGCTGTTGTCGGACTCGGGATAGCGGTTGAAGGTCGCGTTCGGGTCGTCGAGAAAGCCATGCAGCTTCGCCTGCACCATCTTGAACTGGTGGAGACGCTCGGGCGAGTCGCGGCGGTCGTAATAGGGTGATTCCTTCACCCGCGCTTCAAGCGCCGAAAGCCGCGCGCCGGACATCGGGTGAGAACGCGCATAAGGGTCCTGCCGGTTTTCCGTCAGCAGCTCTTGGTCGCGCATGGTGGCAAAGAGGTCGAGCATGCCGCGGCCGGACATGCCGGACCGCTGCAGATAGGTCGCGCCCGCCTGGTCGGCGCTGGCTTCCTGTTCGCGCGTGAAGGCGAGCAGGCTCCGCGTCGCCAGATGCTGGCTGCCCATGATGACCGCCATGCCCGCATCGCCCGCGCCGGCCGCGATCGCGCCCACGCCGAGGATCATGGAAGCGAGCATCGGAACGCTCAAGCCTTCCATTTCCTCGCGCCGCTTCACGAGATGGCCGCCCGCCATATGGCCGGTTTCATGCGCGATGACGCCGATGAGTTCGGAAGGCGTGTCGACCGTGGTGATGAGGCCGGTATTGAAGAACATCTGCTGCCCGGCAGCCACGAAGGCGTTGAGCGACTGGTCGTTCACGAGGTGAAGCTTCACCGCGCTCGATTCGAGGCCCGCCGCCCGCAGGATCGGATCGGTATATTCCCGCAGCATGTTTTCGGTTTCGGCATCGCTGATGAGCGCGATGCGCTGCGCGGAAGCAGGGGCCGCGCCGGTAAAGGCAAGGCTCGCGCCGACAATGAGACTTGTCATCGTCGCGCCGACTTTCCGCTGCACGGCTTTCAGAAGCATTTTCTCTTAAACCCGTTACTCGGAGGCATATCGTCCTCCGTTTCCCTTCCCCTGCCGCCTTTTTCGCGTCACTCTCCAGCACCCCGTCGAGAGGGGGCGCCTGGCGGGGACGCGTTGACGTTATGGGCTTCCCGCGACTAAACGATAGGGGCGGGTCCCACAGCCGGCCCATCTTACATGGAACGGCCCGGATTGCTGAATCCGGCGCTGAAAAAAGGTCGACATGACGAAAGATACGCGCACGTCCCTTACCGGAATCGACATTAAAGCCTCCACCGGCGCCCAGGCGAAGGGAAGCGCCGGATTGTGGTTAAACTATGAACGGCGCAGCCTGCGCTCCGGTCTGGCCGCCTTCGCTCTGGCGCTGGGCCTTGCCGCCTGCGGTTCCGACGGCCCGGTAGAGCCTGTCGGCCTCACGGCGGTCAGCCACGGCGTGGAAACCGGCCAGCAGCGGCGCGACCGCCAGACCAGCATCCGCGAAACGGACAGCCGCGACCCCTGGTTCGCAGGTGCCGCCGTCGCGGATGAGCCGGCGGCGGCCCTGATCGCCCGCCAGGTGCTGGAACGCGGCGGAACCGCGGCCGATGCGGCGGCAGCCGTCTATTTCGGCCTCTCCGTCACCTATCCGGCGGCGGCCGGCCTCGGCGGCGGCGGCATCTGCCTCGCCCGTGCCAGCGGCTCGAAAACGGTCGAAACCATCTCCTTCCTCACGCGCAATCCGCGCGGCGGCGGCGCTGTCGCCGTGCCGGGCAATGTCCGTGGCTTCGCGCTTCTCCATGCGCGCTATGGCCGTCTTCCCTGGGGCTCCGTGGTTGGCCCGGCCGAGCGCCTCGCCGCCACCGGCACGTCCGTTTCCCGCGCCACCGCCCGTCAGCTTGCGGCGTCCTCCGCCATCATCGGCGCCTCGCCCGCCCTCCGCAGAACCTTCACAAATTCCTCTGGCGCCATCGCCTCTGAGCTTGATGTCGTCACCCGCATCCAGCTTGCGGCGACGCTCGCCCAGGTCCGCAGCCAGGGCGTCAGCGGCTTCTATGCCGGCCAGACCGCCCACCGCCTGGTCGAGGAATCGGCCGCCGCCGACGGCAGCCTCAGCCTCGACGACCTCCGCGACTACCGTCCGGAAGTTCTGCCCGCGCAGTCCGTCGGCGGCATCTGGCTCCCCGCGCAATCCGTCGGCGCTGGTGCCTATAATGCGGCACTCTTGTCGAATATCGGCACTGCGGGCCCCGCCGAACTCGCCGACATCGCCCGCCGCACCGCCATCGGCCTTGGCGCGCCGGCGGATATCGACCGCGACTTCGGCTCCACCGCCTTTGCCGTGCTTGACGGCCAGGGCGGCGCTGTTGCCTGCGCGGTCACGATGAACGGCCTTTTCGGCACCGGCCGCGTGGCGGAAGGCACAGGCATCGTCTTCGCCACCGCGCCGAGCAATCCCACGCTCGGCCTTGGCTCCGCCTTCCTCTCCCCGGTCATCGTCACCGGCGCGAATGGCGAGCGGGTCCACATGTCGGGCGCGGGCGCGGGGTTGAAGGGCGCACCGTCCATCCTTTCAATGGCGAAGAATGCGGCCAGCGGGTCCGGCGCCGTCTCCGCGCTTGAGGCCTCGCCGGCCGATGCCGCTTCATCCGCCAATGCCGTTGTCTGCGCCGATGGCGTCGCCGCCGGCTCCTGCGTCCTCGCGATCAACCCGCGCGGCGAGGGCATGGGCATCACCGCCGTCGCATCGGGATCGTGATCTTCCCGCGCGGCAGCCACTGAAAATAAAAAGGGCCCGGAATTTCCGGGCCCTTCTTTTATCTGGTGTGGCGAGAGCGCCTAGCGCCGCTGCCACCAGCCGCGACGCGAAGGCTCGCTCTCGCGCGGTTCGGCTTCCGCGCCTGGCGCTTCGCCGGTCATCGGCGCACCGCCTTCGGCATCGGCCATTTCGGCCTCGCGCCTTTCAGGCTCGGCCGCGCTTTCCTCTTCTTCCGCCTCAGCTTCCTCTGCGTCGGCTTCCGCATCGGCGGCGGTGTCGGCATAGGCGCCTTCCTCGGCGGCTTCCGCGTCCCATGTCTCTTCGTCTTCCGCCACCGGGTCGTTCGGCGCGTGAGCCTCGGCATCGGCGCGCGAATAGGACAGCAGCACCGGCACATCGTCGGCGGAGACCGTGGCCTCGTCCGCTATCGTACCGGCGTCGCCCGCTTCGAACTCGCCTTCGTCATTGCCCTCGGCGCTGGCGCCGTCCCGGGTGGCGCCGGTCTCGGTGCCTTCCTCTCCGCGGCGGCGGTTGCGGCGTCCGCCACGGCGTCCCCGGCGGCGGCGCTTGCGTGCGCCTTCGCCGTCTTCGCCCTCGGCAGTGCCGGACGTCTCGCCGGGCTGGGCTTCGGAAGCCTCTCCCGTCTCCTCGCCGTCCTCGTCTCCATCTTCGTCGCGGCCTTGCGCATCCTGCTGCGTCTCGCCCTCGGCGCGTTCGCCGTCGGGCTTGCGCTTGCGGCGGCGGCGCTTGCGGCGGCGCTGTCCGTCGCCCTCGGCATTGTCTGCCCGGTTGCGGTCGGCACTGTCGCCGCTCGCTTCCGCCGCCTCGGCTTCGTCATCCGCCTCGTCTTCGGTCTCGGCTATTACGGGCTCGTCTTCTTCGTCCGCATAGCCGCTTTCAATGTTGATCGCGCCCTGCGCCGGCCGCGTGCGCGTCAGCGCGCGGGCTTCCGCCGGTTCGATCCGGTGCTCGGAGCCGGTCAGCGTCGCATCGGCCTCGATATAGACCGAGGTGCCGTAACGCTCTTCGACGTCGAGAATCTTCGCGCGCTTCTGGTTGAGAATGTAGATCGCGACGACAGCAGGCACCTTCACGGTGAAGGCGGCGGCGCGGCCCTTGATCGCTTCGGCTTCCACACCGCGCAGCACATGCAGCGCCATGGATTCTACCGAGCGCACAAGGCCCGTGCCCTTGCAGTGCTGGCAGGTGACGGTCGAGCCTTCGAGCACGCCGGAGCGCATCCGCTGGCGCGACATTTCGAGAAGCCCGAAATGGCTGATGCGGCCCACCTGGATGCGGGCCCGGTCCGTCTTCAGGCAATCCTTGAGCTTGCGTTCGACCGCGCGGTTGTTGCGGTTCTCGTCCATGTCGATGAAGTCGATGACGACGAGACCGGCAAGGTCGCGCAGGCGCATCTGCCGCGTGATTTCTTCCGCTGCTTCGAGGTTGGTCTTCAGCGCCGTCTGCTCGATGTTGCGTTCCTTGGTGGAACGTCCCGAGTTCACGTCGATCGAAACCAGTGCTTCCGTCGGATTGATGACGATATAGCCGCCCGATTTCAGCGTCACCGTCGGCTCCAGCATCGCGTCGAGTTGCTGCTCGATGCCGAACTTCTGGAACAGCGGCTGCGTTTCCTTGTAGGGCTGCACATTCTTGGCGTGACTCGGCATCAGCATCCGCATGAAGCCCTTGGCCTCGCGGTAGCCTTCGTCACCCTCGATCTGGATGGTGTCGATATCCTTGTCGTAGAGATCGCGGATCGACCGCTTGATCAGGCTGCCTTCCTCATAGACGAGATAGGGCGCCGTTGATTTCAGCGTCAGCTCGCGCACGCTCTCCCACATGCGCAGCAGATATTCATAGTCGCGCTTGATCTCCGCCTTGGTGCGCTTGGCGCCCGCCGTGCGGACGATAAGGCCCATGCCTTCCGGCACATCGAGAGACTCGGCAATGCCCTTGAGCTTCTTGCGGTCGGCCGCCACGGTGATCTTGCGGGAAATGCCGCCGCCCCGCGCCGTGTTCGGCATCAGCACGCAATAGCGTCCGGCGAGCGACAGATATGTGGTGAGAGCCGCGCCCTTGTTGCCGCGCTCTTCCTTCACGACCTGCACCAGCAGGATCTGCCGCCGCTTGATGACTTCCTGAATTTTATAGGAGCGGTAATTGCCCCGCTGCTTGCGCGGCGCGGCTTCTTCCATCGCGTCTTCCGCACCGACGGATTCGACCGTCTCGTCGGAGAGAACCGTCTCGGTTTCGCCGCGTTCGATGTCGCCGCTGTGGTCGTCGCCATGGTCTTCGGCGTCTTGTCCGCCGTTTCCGTCGGCCTTCGCGGAGGGCGCTTCTTCCGCGTCGTCTTCGTCTTCTTCTTCCTTCTCGCGGCGCGCCTCGTCGGCCTGCTGCTTCAGCAGGGCTTCGCGGTCGGCCACCGGGATCTGGTAGTAGTCGGGATGGATTTCGCTGAAGGCGAGGAAGCCGTGACGATTGCCGCCATATTCGACGAACGCCGCCTGAAGCGACGGTTCGACGCGCGTAACCTTGGCTAGGTAGATATTTCCCCGAAGCTGTTTCCTGTTTTCTGACTCGAAATCGAACTCTTCAACGCGATTGCCGCTTACGACCACTACCCGGGTTTCTTCGGGGTGGGCCGCATCGATCAGCATCTTCTTTCCCATATGGAAATTCTCCGTGGCGCAGGCGGCGCGGAGCCGGTCGCAGGATTGTGCGTCCGTCCAGTCGCGCGCGGGCGCCTGTTGTTTGGGCCCGGTTGTCCGCGCCGGCGCCGTTCAGGCGCGCCGCGGTAGGGCCGGACAAGGTGTGTAATGAAGGGGCGGGGACAACTCGCGCGGCCGGGCAGACGGCCGATCCGGAGCCGGTCACGGAAAAACCCCGTGTCGTCGGCCGGTCGGCTTGCTGTCTGACTGCGTCGTGCATCTCAACCTTTTGGTGCACCCATCAAGACGCCGGGTGCCGGCGGCGCTCCTCTTGATCGCCGCGCCGGGCTTGAAATGCCGGGCGGCGGAGAGAGCGGTATAACTTTCAGAATGCGCGCTTTGGTTCACTCCGGCGGCGCCCTTTGCGGGACGTCGTTTGAAGAGATCGCCGGGCCCGCGCGGCCCGCTACCGGTATCGCCCTTGAGGGGTGTCAGTCCGGCGCGCGACGGTTTGCCCGAAATTTGGTCCCGCCCGAAAAGGAGGCGGGGGAGCCGGGTGTTCCTCGGAACGCCTGTCGGCCAGTGCCCGTTTGTACCTTTTGCCGCTCTGATTTGGCAAGCGGCGTGGTACAGGCAGCTTCTACTGTCCTGTTATTAACCATTCTACCCATTGAAAAAGCGTAAATTTTGGACGTGCTAACCAATTTTGAAGTAATCTGGCCGTAATAGTGATTTGGGTTGCTGTCGAAGCACCCGTTAACCGCCTCCGGGACTGTTCCGGGGGGCGTCGCCGGGGGGCTCACCCGGATAGTGGCGTTCCCGGATACCCCGCGTGGCAAAAGTCTGATTGCGGGGCGCTGCGGCGGTATTTATGCGGATCGGCAGGCGTGAAATGAGGACGGGGAAGGGGGCTGGCTTGTGCCTGGCGCTCGCCGCTGGCCTGTTTGCCGGCCTGCTCACGCACTCTCCCGCCCAAACCGCCCATGCGGACGACCTCGAAGCTCTCATTCAGGCCGACCTCGAAAACGACCTTCGCCGGGCCGCTCCCGGCCCGCGCACGCTCGATGCCTCCCTCGAAGAAGCGGCCCGCGAAAACGACGCGCTGCAAACCGGCGCCCTGAACGATGCCATATCCGCCGTGCCGGTGGCGCCCGTCGCGCCGCCCGGCGGCGCCGCCGTCACCTCCATCCGCCTCGGCGATCACGGCGAGCAGACGCGCTTTGTGCTGGAACTCTCCGGCGACGCCGCCGCCGACTATCAGGTCTTCACCCTTGCCGAGCCCTACCGCGTCGTCATCGACATTCGCGGCGTCCCGTTCCATCTCGTCGAGGAGCCGGTGAAGAAGGGCAAGGGCTTCGTCTCCGGCTACCGCTATGGCCGCTTTCAGGCCAATACCTACCGCGTGGTGATCGACGTGGCGCAGCCGGTCGAAGTCGCGCGCGATTTCGTGCTCGATCCGCAGGCAGGCTTTGGCCGCCGCATCGTTCTCGATCTCGCCTCGACCGATCTCGCCACCTTCACCGCCAATGCCGGCCTTCCCGAGGGCGAAAAAGCCGCCGCCGTCGAGGCTGCCGAGCAGATGGCGAACGTCGCCGCCGTTCCAGTCAGCCCGCCCGCCGCGCGCCTTGAGCGCCGCCGCGTCGTCGTCATCGATGCCGGGCATGGCGGCGTCGATCCGGGAACCAAGGGCCGCACCGGCGTCTATGAAAAGGATGTCGTCCTCGCCTTCGCGAAGCAATTCGGCGAGGAATTGCGCTCCTCCGGCCGCTATGAAGTCCACCTCACGCGCGAGACCGACATCTTCCTGCCGCTCCGCCAGCGCGTCGCCATCGCCCGCCAGCACAAGGCGGACCTCTTCATTTCCGTCCATGCGGACGCGATCCACAAGCCCACCGTGCGCGGCATGTCGGTCTATACCCTCTCCGAAACCGCATCGGACGCGGAAGCCGCCGCCCTCGCGCGCAAGGAAAACCAGGCCGACCTCATCGCCGGCCTCGACCTGAAAGGCGAAAGCCCGGAAGTCACCGGCATCCTGATCGACCTCGCCCAGCGCGAAACCAAGAATTATTCCTCGCGCTTTGCCAAGTCGGTCGTCGATTACGCGAGCCAGAACACCGTCACGCTCGATCCCGCGCACCGTTTCGCCGGTTTCGTCGTGCTGAAGGCGCCGGACGTGCCCTCCGTGCTGATCGAGCTCGGCTTCCTCACCAATGCCGATGACGAGAAGCTCATCACCTCGCCCTCATGGCGCGCCAACATGGCCCGCGCCCTGTCCCGCGCCGTCGACCGCTATTTCGGCGACCGCATGGCCGAGGGCCCGAACTAGGGAACGCCGCCGCCGCGCTTCGCCGGCGGAGCAGGGGAGACGGGCGCGGAAAAATTCGCTAAACCGTCCCCGCCATGCATCCCCGGCAACGATTTCTTGGTAAATAGCGGCTTTATATGGGGCGCGGGTTCGCCACCTTGCCTCGCGCATGCCATAATTGAAGCCTAGCAGGCAGCGGCGGGACGGATTAATTGACGGAGTGGGGTCGGAGCGCCCGATGCTGAGAGTTTTCTCTATCGTTGCGGCAGTGTTTCTCGTGCTGGTCTTCGGCGGGGTCATGGCCGGCACCTATATGATCTGGCGTCTGAACGACGACCTGCCGGATTACTCCCGCCTCGCCAATTACGAGCCGCCGGTCATGACCCGCGTCCATGCGGGCGACGGCCAGCTCATCGGCGAGTTCGCGCGCGAACGCCGCCTCTACGTCCCCATCAGCGCCATCCCCGCCCGCGTCATCAACGCCTTCCTCGCCGCCGAGGATAAAAACTTCTACAGCCATGGCGGCGTCGATGCGACGGGCATCCTGCGCGCCACCATCGACAACGTCTTCAACGTCATGCAGGACCGCCGCCTTGTCGGCGCCTCCACCATCACCCAGCAGGTCGCAAAAAACTTCCTGCTCTCCTCCGACGTGACGCTGGACCGCAAGCTGCGCGAGGCGCTGCTCGCGCTCCGCCTCGAACACGCCTTCACCAAGGACCAGATCCTCGAGCTCTACCTGAACGAGATCTATCTCGGCATCGGCGCTTACGGCGTCGCCGCCGCCGCCCTGAACTATTTCGACAAGTCGCTCGACGAGCTCACCGTCGCCGAGGCCGCCTATCTCGCCACCCTCCCCAAGGGCCCGAACAACTACCATCCCTATCGCCACCGCGAACGCGCCGTCGCCCGCCGCAATTGGGTGATCTCCCGCATGGAGGAAGAGCGCTTCGTCACCGGCATGGAAGCCGCCGAGGCCCGCGCCGCCGAGCTCGACGTCTCGCTCCGTTCGCGCGGCGTGCAGATGCGCGACGCCAATTATTTCGTGGAACAGGTCCGCCGCGAACTTCTCGCGCTTTATGGCGAGCAGAAGCTCTATGAAGGCGGCCTCTCCGTCCGCACCACCATCGACACAAGCCTGCAGGAAGTTGTCGCCGACGCATTGCGCGACGGCCTCATCGCCTATGACCGCCGCCACGGCTGGCGCGGGCCCGTAAAAAAGCTGGAGCCCGGCGAGAACTGGCAGGAAGCCCTCGCGGCGATGGATGTCGGTTCCGACCTTGCCCCCTGGACGCTCGCCACCGTGCTCGATGTCGCCGTCGACAAGATCACCATCGGCCTCCGCCCGCGCCGTCTGCCGGACGGCAAGTTCGAAACCGAAATCGTTAAGGGGACCGTGCCGCTCTCCGCCATGACCTGGGCGCGCCCCACCGTGAACAAGATCTATCTCGGCCCGGAGGTTAAGTCCCCGTCCGATGTCGTCGCCGTCGGCGATGTGATCTATGTCTCGCCGAAGCGCGACGAAGAAAAGAAGATCACGCATTACGCGCTGGAGCAGGTCCCCGCCGTCAACGGCGCCGCGCTGGCGATGGACCCGCATACCGGCCGCATCCTCGCCATGCAGGGCGGCTTCAGCTTCGGCCTGTCGGAGTTCAACCGCGCCGTGCAGGCGCTCCGCCAGCCCGGCTCCTCCTTCAAGCCCTTCGTCTATGCCGCCGCGCTCGACAAGGGCTTCACCCCGTCCTCCCTCGTCCTCGACGCGCCCTTCGTGCTCGACCAGGGCGGCGACCTCGGCCTCTGGAAACCGGAAAACTACGAACGTACCTTCCACGGTCCGTCGACGCTCCGCTTCGGCCTCGAACATTCGCGCAACGTCATGACGGTCCGCCTCGCGCAATATGTCGGCCCGGAAACCGTCTCGGCCTATGCGCGCCGCTTCGGCATCATGGACAATATGGCGCCCGTCCTCTCCATGTCGCTCGGCGCGGGCGAAACCACGCTCGCCCGCCTCGTCAGCGCCTATGCCATCCTCGACAATGGCGGCAAGCGCGTGACGCCGACATTGATCGACCGCGTGCAGGATCGCTTCGGCCGCACCATCTACCGTAAGGATGATCGTCCGTGTGCCGATTGTTCCGTCAAGTGGCAGGACGCCGCCGCGCCGGCCGGCGACGCCTTGTTCGAGAATGCCGGCCTCGGCCCGCAGCCGCCCCGCCTCCCGGATAATCGCGAGCAGGTCGAAAACCCGCAAACCGCCTATCAGGTGACGTCGATGCTCGAAGGCGTCGTCCAGCGCGGCACCGGCTCGGCCGTGAAGGCGGTCGGCGTGCCGCTCGCCGGCAAGACCGGCACCACGAACGACGGCAAGGATGCCTGGTTCATCGGCTATTCGCCAAATCTCGTCGTCGGCGTCTTTGTCGGCTTCGACGAGCCGACGCCCTTGGGCCGCGCCGAAACCGGCGGCCGCGCCGCCGCGCCCATCTTCCGCGACATCATGATGAAGGCCGTCGGCAACAAGCCCGCCATTCCCTTCCGCGTGCCGCCCGGCATCAGCCTTGTGAAAGTGAACGCGAAAACCGGCAAGCTCGCCGATGGCGAGGGCGCGGGCATCATCCTCGAAGCCTTCAAGCAAGGCAGCGAGCCGCATTTCGAATCCGCCGCGCCCACCGTCGGCCTCTTCGGCAATGTCCCCGCCGAGGATGAAATCGCGCCCGCGCCCTTCATCGGCGGCGTCGAGCCCGGCACCCCCGGTGCCGTCCTGGATGGCGCGCCCCCCGCCGCCGATCTTCCCCCCGGCACGCTTGGCCAGCTCCCGCCGGGCATGCAGCCGGCAAGCGGCCTCCCGGCCGAAATCCCGGAGGGCGGCATCCCGACCGACCGCATCGAGGAAGCAACCCGCCCCTCGAACGAAGCCCGCACCTCCGGCAACAACACCATCGGCTCCGGCACCGGCGGCCTCTACTAAATCAAAGCCCCCGCCGGAGCGGCACCTTTTCCCTCTCCCCGGCGGGGAGAGGGAGGGAGCCGTCGCAGACGGCGGAAGGGTGAGGGGGGTGAGAGGCGGTTCGCGTTAGCGAACGAAAAGGTCCGGCGGACCTTTTCGAGCCTCGAACGCCCGAAGCGGAAGCGAAGGGCAGAGGCACTGCCTCGCCATCGTCAACATCCCCATCCCCGTCATTGCCGGACTTGATCCGGCAATCTAGTAGCCGCCGAAGGCGGCGTCCCTCTTCGCAAGACTCCCCTTCACCTGCCAACCTTTGACTCCTCCCCCCATCCCCCCTATTTTCCGCGCCACAGCCACTCCCGAACCCCACGGAAAGCACCCGCCATGCGTGCCGAAACGCAAGTCCTCGCCGATGAGATCAAGCAGTCGCTCGCGCTGCTGAGGAGGCATCTTTGACTGGGATGCTGCCCTTCGCCGTTTCGATGAGCTGACGGCCAAAGCCGAAGATCCCGACCTCTGGAACGATCCCGCCGCCGCGCAGGACATGATGCGCGAGCGCACGCGTCTGGAAGAGGCCATCGGGCGCTACCGCGCGCTCGAGGCGAGCCTCAACGACAATCTCGAACTGATCGAAATGGGCGAGGCCGAAGGCGATGCCGCCATCGTCGCCGAGGCCGAAGCCGCGCTCAAAGCCGCGCGCGACGTCGCCGCCGAAGCCGAGATCGAGACGCTGCTCTCCGGCGAGGCCGACGCCAACGACACCTATGTCGAAATCCATGCCGGCGCGGGCGGCACCGAAAGCCAGGACTGGGCGCAGATGCTGCTCCGCATGTATACGCGCTGGGCCGAGCGCAAGGGCTACAAGGTCGAGCTGATGGAGCGCCATGACGGCGAAGAAGCCGGCATCAAATCGGCCACCATTCTCGTGAAAGGCCACAATGCCTTTGGCTGGCTGAAGACGGAATCGGGCGTCCACCGCCTCGTCCGCATCTCGCCCTATGACAGCGCAGCCCGGCGCCACACCAGCTTCTCCTCCGTCTGGGTCTATCCGGTGGTCGACGACAAGATCGACATCGAGGTAAGCGAGGCCGATGTCCGCATCGACACCTATCGCTCCTCCGGCGCCGGCGGCCAGCACGTCAACACGACCGACAGCGCGGTCCGAATCACCCATATCCCGACAGGCATCGTCGTCGCCTGCCAGAACGAACGCTCGCAGCACAAGAACCGCGCCACCGCCTGGGACATGCTGCGCGCAAGGCTTTACGAGGCCGAACTCCAGAAGCGCGAAGACGCCGCCGCCGCGCAGGCCTCCGGCAAGACCGACATCGGCTGGGGCCACCAGATCCGCTCCTATGTCCTTCAGCCCTATCAGATGGTGAAGGACCTCCGCACCGGCGTCGAAACCTCCGACACCGACGGCGTCCTCGGCGGCGACCTCGACCCCTTCATGGCCGCCGCCCTCGCCGCCCGCGTAAAAGGCGGCGTCGAATCCGTCGAAGACATCGACTAAGAGATAGTCGATCAGAGTCGAGCGGCGTGTTATCTCCCTCGCCCCATCGGGGAGAGGGCAGGGGGCACAGCATCCTCCAAAAAAAACCGGTGTCACCCCGGCGAAAGCCGGGGCCCATTGGTTCCCTCAGCAAGAGAGGCCATGCGCGGCGTGAGCGTGGTTCACACACTCTCTTCGCTGCGGCAAGAGGCGCTGCGAATGGGCCCGGCTCTTGTCCCGGCGAAAGCCGGGATCAACGGGGTGACATTTGTGGAAGAGGTGGGTGCAATTCCTCTTATCCGTTTTTCGTAACCAACAAGGATCCCCATGCCCACGCCGCCCGAACCCTTCGACGTCATCATCCTCGGCGCGGGCGGCGCCGGCCTCTTCTGCGCCGCTGAAGCAGGCCGCCGCGGCCGCCGCGTCCTCGTGCTCGATCATGCCGCCGCGCCCGGCGAGAAAATCCGCATCTCCGGTGGCGGCCGCTGCAATTTCACCAACCTCCACACCACGCCGAAAAACTTCCTCTCCGAAAACCCCTCCTTCTGCATTTCGGCGCTCAAGTCCTTCACGCAGCATGATTTCATCGCGCTGGTGAACCGCCACGGCATTGCCTGGCACGAAAAGACGCTGGGCCAGCTCTTCTGCGACGGCTCCTCGCAACAGATTATCGACATGCTGCTCGATGAATGCGCGAAGGCGGGCGTAACGATCCGCCTGCGGACGAAAATCACCGCCGTCGAGAAATCCGAAACCGGCTTCCGCGTGGAAACGGATGCGGGCCCCTTCGCCTGCGCCTCGCTCGTCATCGCCACCGGCGGCAAGTCGATCCCCAAAATGGGCGCCACCGGCTTCGGCTACGATATCGCCCGCCAGTTCGGGCTCCCGCTGGTCGAGCCGCGCCCCGCGCTCGTCCCCTTTGTCTTCGACGAAAAATTGAAGTCCCGCCTCGAAGGTCTGGCCGGCGTCGCGGTGGACGCCACCGTCGCCTGCGGCAAGACGCGCTTCGCCGAGGCGCTGCTCTTCACCCACAAGGGCCTCTCCGGCCCCGCCATCCTGCAGATCTCGTCTTATTGGGCGCCTGGCCGTGAAATCATCATCGACCTTGCGCCCGGCACGGACGTCTTCGCCTTCCTGAAGGAAGCCCGCACCGCCCAGCCGAAGCAGGATGTGGAAACCATCCTCTCCCGCCTGCTGCCGAAGCGCCTCGCCGACCGCCTCTGCGCGCTCGCCGCCGTGCAGGGCAGGGTGGCCGACCTCTCCGACCTCCGCCTCCGCGCGCTCGCCGATGCCGTCAACCGCTGGCGCATCATCCCCGCCGGTACCGAAGGCTACCGCACCGCCGAAGTCACCGCCGGCGGCGTCGCCACCAGCGCCCTCTCGTCCAAAACCATGGAAGCCCGCACCATCCCCGGCCTCTTCTTCATCGGCGAAGTCGTCGACGTCACCGGCCACCTCGGCGGCTTCAACTTCCAATGGGCCTGGTCGTCGGGTTGGGCGGCCGGGCGAAACGCCTGACCTTCACTCCCTCTCCCCTCGGGGAGAGGGAAGGGGCCCACCTGACGTCGTCAGGTGGGAAGGGTGAGGGGGGTGAGAGGCGGTTCGCGTAGCGAACGAAAAGGTCCGCCGGACCTTTTCGAGCCTCGAACGCCCTGAGCCATGCGAAGGGCAGGGTGGCACTGTATTTCCACAATCCCAAACCTCGAACGCCCCGAGCGCAAGCGAAGGGCGGGGGCGTAGACGATCCGAGTACGCATCCGGGAGACGAACCCGCAGTCCGCCCGCGTACATTTACGCGCCGCCGTACCTCCCCGCGCACACCCGCCGTCTTCCGCGAATGTCCTTCGCGATGATCGAAACGCCGCATGACGGTTTCGCGACAGTTCGATGACGGTCGACGCAAAAACGGGGACAACTTGCGTCATCCCCGTCTTCAAATGTCCCGAAAAATCCGCCGGCGGATTACTGCGCGGCGGGCCGCTTCACCACCACGCCGCCATCGTTCACCACCACCGGGCTGTCGCCGGTCGGGGCGGGGCGGGGCGTCGCGCGCGGCAGGTCGCCGAGCGTGGGCGCGGCGGAAGCCGGGCGGGGTGCCGCGCCGGGGGCCTGTCGTGCAGGCCCGGACTGGCTGATCGGATCGTCCGAATGGCGGCAGTTTCCTTCGAAAAACGCGCCCGTTTCCACGGCCAGCGCTTCATGCAGGATGTCGCCTTCGACATGGCAGGTGGAGGCGAGCTGAACGCGCCGCCCACGGATGGTGCCGAGCACGCGGCCGCGGATCACGATGTCTTCCGCCACCACTTCGCCGGTAATCGACGCTTTTTCGCCGATTGTCAGCGACTGGCTGCGGATATCGCCTTCCACGGTGCCGTCGATCTGAATGTCGCCGGTCGCCACCAGATTGCCATGCACCACCAGGTCGCTGGAGATGATGGACGGCGCGGTCCGGACGTTGGGGCGCCGGTTGTTGCTGCCACCCGGCGCGGAAACAGGCGCGGATGCGGCGGGAACCGGTGCTTTTTCGGTGTCTCTATCCTTGCTTCGCGAAAACATAATGCCCTGCCTCAATGAACTTGGAGGGGTTGCGGACGATACCGTCGAACCAGACCTCATAGTGAAGATGGGGCCCGCTGCTGCGGCCAGAAGACCCTACTTTGCCGATGACTTCACGGAATGCAATTTTCTGGCCAGCCTTGACGTCGATCTTGCCGAGATGCCCGTAGCGCGTCCGGAAGCCGTTCCCATGGTCGATTTCGATGACCCTGCCATAGCCGCCCTTCCAGCCCGCATAGCTTACCGTGCCGGCTCCCGGCGCGAAGATCAGGGCACCATAGCTGGCCGCCATGTCCTCGCCGGAATGAAAGGCCATGCGGCCGTTGAAGGGGTCGCGCCGGGCGCCATAGCTGCTGGTTTTCCGGTAGGAAACAAGCGGCTCCGCGAGCGGCATTCTGGCAATGGAATCCTCAAGATCGGCCATTTTCTTCAGGTTCTGGCTTACTCTGAAGAGCTGCCGTTGAAAGGCCGTTTCATCGTCGCCGCCGGCCAGCGCGTCGGCGTCTGCAAGGCTGATGAAGGGGCCGCCCTGGGCGTCGTCCCGGGCCTTGCTGCCGCGCTTCAGCAGGTCGTCCGGGTCGATCACCTTGGTCATCGCGATGATCGATTTGAGCTCCCGCACCCGTCGGTCCGTGATCTCCTCGACATTGTTGATGAGGCCCTGCTGCGCAGTGTCGAGGCGGGAAAGCCGCGTATCTATCTGGGAAACCGTACCGTTTTGGTTGCTCTCGGCGCCCGCCAGCCCCGCAATATCGAACACCGCGCCGTCATCCGTCGCCTCGATGAAGAAGCGGTCGAGCTCCGCCGCCTTTTGCGGCCGCTCGCTCGTCGGCACGATATCGGCGCCTTCCGACGCCTCGTCGACGCGCATAAGCACGGTATTGCTGCTGCTTTCGGCGTTGCCCTGGCCGCGCAGCGTGGCGGCGTAGCGGCGGCGCATCGTGTCGAGCTGCGATCCGGCGGTCTGGCGCTGGCTCATCAGCGCCGAAAGCTGCTTGTGCTTGTCCTCGAGCTGGCGCGTCGTGGCGAGGAAGCGCTCCTCCGTAATGACCAGCTGCCCGTTGAGTTCGTCGTAAGCCGACTGCAATTGCGCCATCCGCTCTTCATAAGCGGACTGCATCTTCACGTAGCGCCGGTCTTTCGCGGCGATGATCTGTTCCTTGAAGACCACGTTGACCGAGGAAAACGCGATCCAGCTCAGGAACACGAAAGCAATCGTCGCGAACACGGTCTGCGTCAGCGGCGACAGCGATATGAACTGCACATGCCCGTGGCTGCGGATATAAATCTGCCGCTCCACATACATGTGACGCAAAAAATTGCGGAATTTATCGGCCCAGCCCGACCGTTGGTGCATGCCCCTCAATGCCCCTTAGCCCCCTGTTTATAGGTGCCTATATCACCCCAATATGGCACAGGGGACAACATACTCCCGTCGAGTTTTAATGTTAATGGTTAATATCGATTTACCATAGCGCACACAGCGGTTTAGCGGTTCACCAGCGGCATATAAAAGTTCTGCGAAAGTCCCGCATTGCTGCGCGCTTCTTCGTTGAACGGCGGCTTGAGCAAGCCTTTGAAATGCTCTCTGACGAGGCGGTGAAATGTCTCTTCCGGACCGAGCCCGCGCTCCTGGCAGAGAAAGGCAAACCACCTTGCTCCCGCGCGGACATGGTTCTGTTCATCCGTATAGATCGTTTCGAGAATACCTGCGCTTTCGGTATCGCCGGCCAGTTTCAGCCGGGCGATCATGCCGGGCGTGACATCGAGTCCTCGGGCCTCCAGCACCATCGGTACAATGGCAAGCCGTGCGAGAAGGTCGTGGCTCGTCTCCTCCGCCGCCTGCCAGAGCCCGTCATGGGCAGGCAGATCGCCATAACTCGCGCCCAGCGCGGCAAGGCGGGTCTGCAACATGGAGAAATGCCGCGCTTCATCGTCGCCGACAGAGACCCAGTCGTCGAAGAAAGCTCGGGGCAGGTCCATCGCCGCAAAGCGTCCGGCCATATCGAAAGCAAGGTCGATAGCGTTGAGTTCGATATGCGCGAGCGAATGCAGGAGTGCGATCCGGCCGCGTGCGCCCTTGAAACTGCGCCGGGGCATATCCCGCGGCAGCAAAAGTTCCGGCCTGCCGGGCCTGTTTGGCCGGTCGGGCATCGAACCGTCGCAGGGAATAGTGAGGAAACCATCTCGCCAGAGCGCCGCCACGCTTCTGGCGCGATGTGCTTTTTCGTCGGCATCGGCGCAGAGGAGAACGCTCAGGGCGGCTTCCGCCAGGGAGCCGGAACGGTTAGGCAGATTGATCAAGCGTCAGATTTCCCGTGCTGCGGCCAGCACGTCTTCCGCATGGCCCTTTACCTTCACCTTGGGCCAGACCTTCCGCACGACACCCTTTTCATCGATCAGGAATGTCACCCGGTTGATGCCCATGAATTTGCGGCCATAAAGGCTTTTTTCACCCCAGACACCATAGGCCTCAACTGTCTTGCCATCCTCGTCGGAAAGGAGGCGCACTGTGAGATTGTGCTTGTCGCGAAACTTGCAGTGCTTGTCGACTGTATCCTTCGAGACGCCGAGCACGACGGCGCCCGCAGCGTCGAACTTCTTCTTGAGTGCGCTGAACTCGATACCTTCCGTGGTACAGCCGGGCGTGTCGTCTTTCGGATAGAAATAAAGCACCACTTTCTTGCCGGCGAGCGCCTTCAGTGTGACTTTTGTGCCGTCGTCGGCGGGCAGCGAGAAAGCGGGCGCCTTCTTACCCTCGGCCGGCAGGCCGCCCGCCGCCGGGGCGCTTTTCGGTGCCGTTGCTTTTGCCATGCTGATGCCTCCTGTCCGTCCGGAAAGTTATTCGCACTGTTGCTGAGGGCCCCAATATGATCGGGATGGTGTCCCGATGCCAGCGGTCAGCCAATTTTGCAGACTTGTGACGGGGCAGCGGTTAGAAAGAGCTGACTCGCTTTCGCCTCATTGTGGGGCTTCCATGGGGTGGCGAGCGAGAGGAGCTAAAGCGTTACTTGATCCGCCGGACCAGTAAGATCGCGTTGGAGGTTATTGGGGCTGCCGTCGCGGTGACGGCGGTGCTTCTTGGCGTTCTTGCATGGCGTCTATCGTCCGGGCCGGTTTCCGTCTCGATTCTCAATCAGATGATTGAAGACGCAGCCAATCCCTCCCTCCAGGGCGGGTCTCTCGGCATTGGCGACACGGTGCTCATCTGGTCGGCGGAGGAGCGGGAACTGTCCTTGCGGCTCGCGAATGTCCGGCTCACCGGGGCGGATGGCAACGCGATCGCAGATATCCCGCAGCTTGCCTTCGATTTGAGCGTCCCGGCCGCTTTCCGGGGCATGTTGGCGCCGACGGCAATTGATCTATACGGAGTGAGCGCAACAATTCTTCGCCGTCCCGGGACCGGCATCACACTTGCGCTCGCCCCGGCTGGCGCGGAACAGCCGGACCCCGACGTGTCCTTTATCGGCCCCATGCTCGAAGCGCTGGTCGACGACAACGACAAATCCACGCCGCTCGGCTACCTCGATAGTGTCGGCATCCGGCAGGCCAGACTTCGCTTCGTCGACGAAGTGAACGGCGTGAGTTTCGACGCGCCTTCCGCAAGCCTCACGATATCCCGCGGCGAAGAAGGCCTGGCCGGCGTGCTGAGCGCGGAAGTCGTCACCGGCGATGCCACCGTCCATCTCGAAATGGATGGCGTTCTGCCAATGGGGGACGATACGGCGCGCATAGACGCCCGGGTAAGGGACTTGAGACCAGCCGCTCTGGCGCACATGTCTCCCGTCTTCGCGGATTATGCCGTCTTCGACGCGCCGATAACTGCCGAGGGCAGTTTGCGGATCGGAAGAGATGGTGCTCTTCACTCTGCCCGTCTTTCACTGGAGGCGGGCGAGGGGCAAATCGATCTGCCTGATCCCTGGGCCACAAAGATTCCGTTGGAGCAGGCCCAGGGTGAAATCACCCTTGATGGTATTGCGCGTCGCATCGAGCTTCAGGAATTGACATTCAAGGCCGGTCTGCACGAGGCGCGGTTGAAAGGCGCCGTTGACTATCGGATGGGCGAGGGGCTGAACATCGCTTCCGCTCTCGTCGATCTGACGGCGGAACGGTTTCATACCGAAGTGCCCGAGTTTTTTGCAGGCCCGGTCGATCTGGATACGGCGCAGCTGAAAGCGGAAATCGATTTCGATGCCTTGCGCGCAGATATCGAAGAGCTTTTCCTCGCTGCTGGCGGGGGTGGCGTAAGGCTTTCCGGCAGCATTGCGGATGCCGAGCGCTCACCGGCCATAAGGGTTGAAGGTGTCATCGAGCCAATGCCGTTTGAAGCGTTGACAGCGCTTTGGCCTCTTCCTCTTGCGAAGGGCGCCCGCGAGTGGGTGGCCGCTAACCTGTACGGCGGCAACGTTACCGGCGCTTCCTTCGACATCGATCTGGCAGGCGGCATGATCGCGGATATGGAAGCACACAAGCCGATACCGGCGGAAAGCCTGCGCTTCGAATTCGCCGTCAACGGAGCGACGATGAAATATCTTGGCGCGATGCCGCCGATGTTGAACGTCGATGCTCGAGGATTGATCGAGGGCATCCGTTTCGATGCATGGGTTTCCTCGGCTGTTATCCGGCAGGAGGGGATTGGCGAGATAGCGATCAGCGAAGGTCATTTTTATGATGAAGAGATACATATCAAAGGCGCGCCCGGACATATCGCCTTCACCGCCAGCGGCGCAACGGCCGATATTCTCAGCCTTCTCGATCATGAACCTCTGACTCTCATCAGTGATTTCGGTCTCGATCCGCGAAGCGTTGCCGGTACCGGCACATTGCGGGGACAAATTACCTTGCCGCTCGTGAAGAGTGTCACGATGGAGCAAGTCGAAGTTTCCGGTAAGGCGCATGTGGAAAACGTCGCCATTCCGGAAATCCAAAAGGGTCTCTCCATCACATCGGGCGTTCTCGATGTCGACGTTACGCGAGCAGGCCTTTCGGCGAAGGGTCCTATCGGCATCAACAACGCCGCCTTTCTCGATATCGAATGGCAGGAGAAATTCAGCCGCGAGGCAAGCCCGACATCGGTCTATCGGTTGCGCGGCGATATCGATGATCTCGGGCGGGCAGCTCTTGGATTGCGTCTCGATGAATTCCTCGCCGGATCGGCGGATATAGATGCGACGTTGATGGGAGATGGACGGAGCGTCAATCGCGGATCCATCAAGGCTGACCTTACAGACAGCATCGTGAAGCTTGATTATGCCGGCTGGTGGAAGAAGGCCGGCGCCCCGGCCATAACGTCATTCGATCTGGCTTTTCTGGAAGATGGCGGATACCGGATTTCCAATTTCTCGCTTACCGGGGAAGGTATTGAGGCAGAGGGACAAGTTACATTGGGCGATGATGGGCGCATGATCGCTGCCAACTTCCCCGTCGTGAAGCTCGGCTCTCACAATGATTTTGCCTTTATCGCGCATGGAAGCGAAGACGCGGCGCTGGCGATGGATGTGACGGGCGCGCGTTTCGACGCGCGGGGAATTCTTGGCAACCTGTTCTCTGGAGAGGAACCGGGAGAAGATCAGGGCGCCCAGGCGGCATTGCCCCTACTGACCGAAGCGGAGGCTGCCGACCCCCTTCGCAGGACCGAGCTCAAGGCCTATGTGACGCAGGTAACCGGGCACAACGACACGAGCTTCTCCAACGCGCGCGTGAGTATGGTGCAGGTGGACGGCCGCACATGGTCGCTCGATGTCGAAGCGGCCGATGAGGAGGGCACGCCGCTCTCTGTGCGGGTCGGCCCGGATGGCAACGGTGTTCGCACTCTTGCCGTATCGTCGAGCAACGCCGGCAATATTTTCAGATCTCTCGATTTCACGGAGAGCGTTCGGGGAGGCGCTCTGTCTGCGTCGGGTCGCTACGACGATACGAAACCTGGATCGCCTCTTGCCGGCGTAGTGACGATCGGCAAATTTCGTATTGTCGAAGCGCCGGTATTGGCCAACATCCTGACGCTCGGTTCTCTCACCGGGATCGGGGACACGTTGCGCGGTGAGGGCATTCTGTTCGACCATCTGGAATTACCATTCACCGTCACCGAAAACCGAATTCGCATCAAGGATGCGCGCATGTCGGGCCCGGCAATTGGTCTCACAATGAATGGCCAGATAGACCGTGCCGCGGACCTAGTGGACATGGAGGGAACCCTCGTTCCTGCCTACACAATCAACTCGTTTCTGGGACAAGTGCCGGTGCTGGGCCCCCTGATTGTGGGCCGTGAAGGCGAAGGCATTTTCGCAATTACCTATGGCGTTCGCGGCAAGACGGATGAACCGACCGTGGTCGTGAACCCGCTCTCCGCACTCGCACCAGGTTTCCTTCGCCGGCTATTCGAGTTCGGAAGCACATTGCCGCCTGAATCCGCCTCGTCTTCGGAAAACACACCCTCGGAACAGAGGGCCACACCACCCGATGCCTCTTCCGAAGCCGAACCGGACCTCGCTCCGCCAGAACCTCCTGCAGCGCAAAACTGACATCGGAAGTCATTTTTATATTGCGGAGTTCGGCTCCGCATATCACTATCGCTCATCGATGAATTGATCGGACTGTGGAGGAGGAGCCTATGTCCACCAATCAGAAGATGACGATGGATGCCGCCTATGAGGCGGTGGCGCCAGACGATTTCCCGGCCATGATGGATGTCGACCGCTACGGCAACCGCTCCACGGCTTTCGACAAGATCATCTCAGCAACCCACGATCATTTCTGGGATCCGCTGGATGACAAGTACATCGACTACACCCAGCCGTGGGATCTCGACAACGAATTGCTGATGCCAGCCGACTTCAACATGGAACTGAAGACGGCGGTGTCGGACAAGCTGGACGAGAAGCAGAAAATCTATCTTGTGAACGAAAGCGTGCGCTGGACGATGTCCTCGATCCTGCATGGTGAGCAGGGTGCCTTGGCGTTGTCGGCAAGCCTTTGCCACATCTTGAAAGACCCGGGCGCGCAGGAATATGCCGCGAACCAGACCCGCGAAGAGGCGCGTCACGTGACCGGCTTCGCGCGCTATGTGCAAGCGCGCTGGGGCAAGCCCAAGCCCTGCGGCGTGGTTCTCGAAAAGCTGCTTTGCGAAATCGTGGCGACACCGCTCGTCTGGAAGAAGCTCGTCGGCATGCAGATGATCGTCGAGGGGCTGGCAATGGGAACCTTTGCCACTTTCTATGCCAAGACGAACGACCCGCTGATGCGCCGTCTCATGCAGCTCGTGATGACGGATGAGGCGTTCCACCACAAGTTCGGCAAGATCTGGGCGGACCGGACCGTACCAAACCTTCCCGCAGCCGAGCGCGATCTAATCGAGGATTGGGCACTCGAAGTGTTCATGACGCTCATGCGCAATTCGACGGGACCGGAGCAGAAGAAGGAGATCTACGAGAAGATCGGCCTCGACTGGCGCTGGGTGCAAGGTGCGTTGGCAGAGGCGCTGACCGACAAGAACATGCGCCGCGAGCTTCAGGAATCGACCAATGTTTTCCGCGTTCTCATCAAGACGCTGGTAAAGGCGGGCATCGTCACCAGCCGTACGGCGCCTATGTACGCCGCCTATGTGGACATGGCCGAACTTTACGGCGAAGGCGATCGCATGGTCGGCGATGATATCGCCGAGGAGGGCATAAAGTATCTCCAGCAGATCAACGGCGCCGGCGGCAGCAATGCCGTCTTCGCCCTGACGGGCGCAACAGCCGCCGAATAGGAGCCAAGCGGCAGCCAATAGCCGCAGAACGCGACAATAAGAAGAAAGAACAAGAGCAAGAAATAAGGGAGCGTTCAGGAAGAGGCCCTCTCCGGAAACGGAGAGGGCTTATTTTTTCTGATCAGCCTTTCGGCCTCAGCAGCACATGCTTTTTCTTGCCGAGTGAAAGCTTTACGACACCGTCTCCGGTAAGGCTTTCCCGATTGAGTACCATCTTCTCATCGGCCACAGCAGCATCGTTGACGCGCACAGCGCCGCCCTTGATCTGGCGGCGGGCATCGCTCGTGGAGGCGCAGAGCCCCGCCTGCACCAAGGCGGTGAGAAGCCCGAGCCCGCCCGCAAGCTCGCCCGTTTCCACCGTCGGCAGGTCGGCGCTGATCGCGCCTTCCTCGAAGGCGGTGCGGGCGGCTTCGGCCGCTTTCTCGGCTTCGGCGCGGCCATGCACCATCGCCGTCGTCTCGGTGGCGAGCACCTTTTTCGCCTCGTTGATCTCCGACCCGCCGAGCGCTTCGAACCGCGCGATCTCGCTGAGCGGCAATTCGGTGAAGAGCTTGAGGAAGCGGCCGACATCGGCATCTTCCGCGTTGCGCCAGTACTGCCAGTACTCGTAAGGCGACAGCATGTCGGCATTGAGCCAGACCGCGCCCGACGCCGTCTTCCCCATCTTCGCGCCGGACGAGGTGGTGAGAAGCGGGCTCGTCAGCCCGAAAACCTGCGCGCCCGCCGTGCGCCGCGCAAGTTCGATGCCGTTGACGATATTGCCCCACTGGTCCGAACCGCCCATCTGCAGCTCGCAGCCATATTGGCGGTTCAGTTCCACGAAGTCGTAGGCCTGAAGGATCATGTAGTTGAATTCGAGGAACGACAGGTTCTGCTCCCGGTCGAGCCGCAGCTTCACGCTGTCGAAGGACAGCATCCGGTTCACCGAGAAATGGCGGCCATAGTCGCGCAGGAAATCGATGTACTGAAGCTTGTCCAGCCAGTCGCGATTATTGACCATGATCGCGCCGGTTTCGCCCGCGCCGAAGTCGAGGAACTTCGAGAAGACGTTTTTGATGCCGGCCAGGTTCTCGTCGATCTTCTCGTCGGTCAGCAGCGGCCTCGCCTCGTCGCGGAAGCTCGGGTCGCCGATCCTTGTCGTGCCGCCGCCCATCAGCGCGATGGGCTTGCCGCCCGTCTTCTGCAGCCAGCGCAGCATCATGATCTGCATCAGGTGGCCGACATGAAGGCTCGGCGCCGTGCAGTCATAGCCGATATAGCCCGTCAGCACGCGGGTCGCGGCAATCTCGTCCAGTGCGCCCGCATCGGACTGCTGGTGGATGAAGCCGCGCGCTTCGAGTTCGCGCAGGAAGTCGGATTTGAACTTGGCCATCTGGGTATCTCGGGCTTTCGGATAGGCTGGAATGCGCGGCTGGTGTATCACGCTTTCAGCAGGGGAAAAACGGACAAACCGCCATGATTCGTGCTCTGGGACTGATGAGCGGCACCTCGCTCGACGGGATCGACGCAGCCATCGTCGAGACAGACGGCGAAGGTGCCGTGCGCTCAGGCCCCTCGCTCGCGGTGCCTTACAAGCCGGAAGAGCGACTTTTGCTCAGCCTGGCTCTGGAGGCAGCGAAGAGCTGGGAACCCGAAGACCCGATGCCGGAAGAGATTGCCGAGGCGGAGCGCCATCTGACGCTCGCAAACGCGCTGGCGGTCCGGTCTCTTCTGAATGAGGCGGGGTTGAAGCCTGCGGATGTTTCCGTGATCGGCTTCCACGGTCAAACCGTGCTTCATCAGCCGGAACGGCGCCGCACGGTTCAGATAGGCCTTGGCGAGGTCCTGGCGCGATTGACCGGTATCGACGTGATAAACGATTTCCGCAGTGCGGACGTCGCGGCGGGCGGGCAAGGCGCGCCGCTCGTGCCGCTCTATCACCAGGCATTGGTCAGAAGCGCGGGCGTCAAGGAGCCAGTTGCCCTCATCAATATCGGCGGCGTCGGCAATATCACCTACGTGGGGACCGACGGGACGTTACTTGCCTTCGACACGGGCCCGGGTAACGCTTTGATTGACGACTGGGCTCTCATGCACACCGGTGAGCCGTTGGACCGGGACGGCTCGCTCGCCTCGGCCGGCGAGGTCGACATGGATGCTCTCGAAGCGCTGATGGAGCATGCTTTCTTCGACGCACCTCCGCCGAAGTCGCTGGACCGCTTCTCCTTTTCGCCGGATGCGGTAAGGCATCTGCTTCCACCCGATGGTGCTGCAACGCTCACCGCCTTCACCGTCGAGGCAATTGCACGCGGCCTTGCCCATGTGCCAGGGGTGCCTTCGCGCTTCATCGTTTGCGGGGGAGGGCGGCATAATCCCGTGATGATGTCCATGCTGAGTAGAAGGCTTCAGGGTGGCGTATTGCCGGCTGAAGACCTCGGCTGGCGGGGAGACGATGTCGAGGCAGAGGCGTTTGCCTATCTCGCCGTCCGGTCGCTGCGCGGCCTACCGCTCAGCTTGCCGACCACGACAGGCGTGCCTGAACCGACGCGCGGCGGACGGCTTCACAGGGCGGGAGAGCCAGAGCCGCAAGTATAATCAGGACTTCTCGGGCGCTGCTGCAAGGCGCTTGTCGAGGTAGGCACCCACCATGGCTGCCAGCGGCTCCAGCTGGTTTTCGAAGAAGTGGTTGGCGCCCTCCACCGACGCATGCTCGATGGTAATGCCCTTCTGGGTCTTCAATCTCTCCACAAGCTTCAGCACGTCCGCCTGTGGTGCGACCTGGTCTGTTCCACCATTGATAATGGTGCCGGAAGACGGGCAGGGAGCAAGGAACGAGAAGTCATACATGTTGGCGGGTGGGGCCACCGAGATGAAGCCCTCGATTTCGGGGCGCCGCATCAGCACCTGCATGGCAATCCACGCGCCGAAGGAGAACCCGCCGATCCAGCACTGCGATGCGTCAGGATTCTGCGACTGCAGCCAGTCGAGCGCCGCCGCCGCGTCCGACAGCTCGCCGATCCCGGAATCGAAACCGCCCTGGCTGCGCCCCACGCCGCGGAAATTGAAGCGCAAGACCGAAAAACCCCGGTTCACGAAGGCCTGAAACAAGGCATAGGTGACCGGATTGTTCATGGTGCCGCCGAACTGCGGATGCGGATGCAGGACGAGGGCGACCGGCGAGTTGGCTTTCTTGCTGTGGTGGTAGCGGCCCTCGATACGGCCGGCAGGACCATTGAAAATCACTTCGGGCATGTTTGGATCTGTCTCAATCTGTGAGGTTTCCGGGGGCGCTCTGGCCTATCTCCTACCGTTGGTATAGGAGAAATATTCTCTACAACCCGCCAATTCCTCTGGAAAATCTGCCGCAAGATGCTAAGTAGTTGACTGTGGCGCTCGGAAATTCTAGCCCTAGCTCCACTGCTTTGGCGTTGGCGTGGTTTCTCCCCTTCTTCACGTGGGGAGCGGGACCGCCGGTGCCGAGGCGCACGTTCTTAACACAGGCAATGGCCGGTTGTGCAAGCTTTTGACCGCCTTTTGCCGTTCTCATGAAGGAGTTGGCCGTGAAGCTCACCACCAAGGGACGCTATGCGGTAATGGCGATGGCCGATCTGGCGCGCCACTCCAGCGGCAGTCCGGTTGCGCTTGCCGAAATAGCCGATCGTCAGGAAATTTCCCTCTCTTATCTGGAGCAGCTTTTTGCCAAGCTCCGTCGGGGCGACCTGGTGAAAAGCGTGCGTGGCCCGGGGGGCGGATATCTCCTGTCTCGTGAAGCTGACAGTATCCGCATCTCCGATGTGATCCTCGCCGTTGATGAGCCTATCAAGGCTACCCGCTGCGATCTCGGCTCACCCAAGGGCTGCATGCCGTCATCCGGCCGCTGCATCACCCACGATTTGTGGGAAGGGCTGAGCCATCAGATCCAGCTTTATCTGGGATCTGTATCGCTGGGTGACGTGATTGATGGCCGGATTGCGGGAAAATCCGCTTTCGACGCGCGCCGCGGGCACACGAACGGCATAGCAGCCAACGCCGCTGATTGATGCCCATAGGGTTTGTTTCGCAGGAATGCTGAAGGCGATGACGATGAAGCGCGCCTATATGGACCACAACGCGACAACGCCCCTGCGCCCCGAAGCGCGGGCGGCTGTTTTGCGCGCGCTTGATGCCATCGGCAATCCCTCTTCAGTCCACATGGAAGGCAGGGCGGTCCGAGCGTTAGTAGAGGGCGCAAGAGCAGAGGTCGCTGCGCTGGTCGGAGCAAGACCTGCCGAGGTGATTTTTACAAGCGGTGGTACGGAAGCGGCGCGCCTGGCCTTTCATGCCGCCAAAGCCGCCCAAGGTGTCGAACGGTTGATTGTTTCGGCGATAGAGCACGATGCCGTCCTCGCCTCGGCCGAGGCCTGCGGATTGCCTGTTGAAATCGCACCGGTCGATCAGGACGGGCAGATTGATCTGGCGGCTCTCGGAGATCTCCTTGCAGCGTCAGACAAGCGGACGCTGGTTGCGGTGATGCTCGCGAATAATGAAACCGGTGTCGTGCAGCCCATCGCCGAAGTGTCGAGGCTCGCCAAGAGTACGGGTGCCGTCTTCTTGTGCGATGCCGTTCAGGCTGCCGGCAAAATAGCCGTGGATGTTAGTGCGCTCGGCGCGGATATGTTGATGCTGGGCGGACACAAGATCGGTGCGCCGATGGGTGTGGGGGCATTGGTCGTCCGAGAAGATTTGCCTTTCGCCGCGCTAGCTGTAGGCGGCGGCCAGGAGAGGCGCCGACGCGCCGGCAGCGAGAATATTTCCGGAATTGCAGGCTTTGGCGCGGCTGCCCGCATAGCACAGGCGGAACTTCAGACGTTTGCGCAGCTGGCGCGGTTGCGAGATCGGATGGAAGCCCAAATTGCGGAGATCGCACCGGACGCCGTATTCCCCGGCCAGAATGTAGATCGCCTGCCTAATACCAGTTGTGTCGCCGCTCCTGGTCTTGATGCCGAAACATTGTTGATGGCGCTGGACCTTGATGGAATTGCGGTCAGCGCGGGGGCTGCCTGTTCGTCTGGAAAGATAGGTCGCCCGCGTGTGCTTGAAGCAATGGGCGTCGATCCCGATCTTTCGAGTGGCGCCATCCGCGTCAGTCTTGGCTGGTCCAGCGAACCGGCAGACACAGACCGCTTCGTTCAAAGCTGGATTCGCGTCTATACACGCGTCTGCGCGAAGACGGACGCTCTTGTGAATGTGAATGTAACCGCCGGCAGGGCCACGTCCCGCCTGGCGGCTGTGGAGAGTTGATATGGCTGCCGTACGGGAAACCGTCGAAACCGTGGGTGAAGTGGAGAAGTACAAGTACGGCTTCTTCACCGACATCGAATCTGAGAAAGCGCCTCTGGGGCTGACGGAGGACACGGTTCGTTACATTTCCGCGAAGAAGAACGAGCCGGAATGGTTGCTCGAATGGCGTCTTGCGGCTTTCCGTCGCTGGCTCACCATGACCGAGCCGACCTGGGCGAAAGTGACCTATCCGCCGATCGACTTTCAGGATGCGTACTATTATTCCGCACCGAAGCAGATGGCGAAGCTCGACAGCCTCGATCAAGTCGATCCGAAGCTTCTCGAAACCTATGCAAAGCTCGGCATTCCGCTTACCGAGCAGAAGATGCTCGCCGGCATCGCTGTGGATGCAGTTTTCGACAGTGTGTCGGTGGTGACGACCTTCAAGGAGAAGCTCGCCGAAGTTGGTGTCATTTTCTGTCCAATGTCGGAGGCGGTGCAAAAACACCCCGAGCTCGTGAAAAAGTATCTGGGGTCGGTCGTGCCTATCTCGGACAACTTCTACGCAACGCTCAACTCTGCCGTCTTTTCTGAAGGCTCGTTCGTCTACATTCCTGAGGGCGTTCGCTGCCCAATGGAATTGTCGACCTATTTTCGCATCAACGAAAAGCAGACGGGCCAGTTTGAGCGCACACTTATCATCGCCGACAAAGGCTCATATGTGAGCTACCTCGAAGGTTGCACGGCACCTCAGCGCGACGAGAACCAGCTTCACGCTGCTGTTGTCGAACTCGTCGCCCATGACGACGCGGAGATCAAGTACTCTACGGTGCAGAACTGGTTTCCCGGCGATGAGGAAGGGAAGGGCGGTGTCTACAACTTCGTGACGAAGCGCGGCGATTGCCGTGGCACAAACTCGAAGATTTCGTGGACGCAGGTCGAGACGGGGTCGGCCATCACATGGAAGTACCCGAGCTGCATCCTGCGCGGCGACAATTCGCGCGGCGAGTTCTATTCGATTGCTATTTCCAACGGCCGTCAGCAGGTCGACAGCGGCACGAAGATGATCCATCTCGGCCGCAATACGACAAGCCGTATCATTTCGAAGGGTATTGCCGCAGGTCACTCCTCGAACACCTATCGGGGTCTCGTCAGCGTCCATCGCAAGGCAGAAGATGTCCGGAACTTTACGCAGTGTGACAGCCTGCTGATCGGAGATCGTTGTTCGGCGCACACGGTCCCCTACATCGAGACGAAGAACCCGACTGCCCTTCTCGAACATGAAGCGACCACGTCGAAGATCAGTGACGATCAGCTTTTCTATTGCATGCAGCGCGGTATCGGCGAAGAGGAAGCCGTGGCTCTGATCGTCAATGGCTTCTGCCGCGATGTGCTGCAGCAATTGCCGATGGAATTTGCCGTAGAAGCGCAAAAGCTTGTCGGCATCAGTCTTGAAGGAAGCGTCGGCTGACGCTTGAATGTGAGAGAAACGAGTATGCTTGAGATCAAGAACCTGCATGTGAAGGTGGATGGGAAAGAGATTCTGAAAGGAATCGATCTCAACGTTCCTGCAGGTGAGGTGCATGCCATCATGGGGCCAAATGGCTCCGGGAAATCTACGCTCTCTTATGTTCTTGCGGGACGTGATGGCTATGAGGTGACAGAAGGATCGATCCGCTTCAAGGGGCGCGATCTTCTGGAAATGAGTGTCGATGAACGGGCTGCCGCTGGAATTTTCCTGGCCTTCCAGTATCCGCTTGAAATCCCTGGCGTCACCACCATGACTTTTCTCAAGACCGCGCTCAATGCGCAGCGCAAGGCCCGGGGAGAGGACGAACTCGATGCCGTTCGTTTTCTGAAACTCGTGCGCGAAAAGGCGAAGCCGCTCAACGTTTCCGACGACATGCTGAAACGTGCGTTGAACGTCGGTTATTCGGGTGGTGAAAAGAAGCGTGCAGAGATTTTGCAGATGTCGCTGCTTGAACCCGCACTCGCAGTGCTTGATGAAACTGATTCCGGACTCGATATCGACGCATTGAAGACTGTTGCGGATGGCGTCAACTCTCTTCGCGCATCCGATCGGGCGATGGTTGTGATTACACATTACCAGCGCCTTCTGGATTACATCGTGCCTGACGTGGTGCACGTACTGTCGAAGGGCCGCATTGTGAAAACGGGCGGCAAGGATCTGGCACTCGAACTCGAGAAGTCCGGCTATGCCGCTTACGGCGCGGACGCCGCGTGAGCAGAGATATGACTGAAACCGCGACGCAAAATTTTGTCGAGACCTACAACCGGACGCATGAGGTGCTGCCCGGCGCCGGAGGCTGGCTTTCGCGCCGACGCGAGACGGCGCTGAAAGCTTTCATGGAAGCAGGGCTCCCGCATCGTCGCCTTGAGGAATGGAAGTATACCGATCTTCGGCAGGTGCTCGATAAGGCCGCATTCGCATCTGCCCCCGCGCATGAGGGCGCGGTCATTCTGCCGGAGGGCGGAGCGGCCGCCGCATTCGCAGCGATCGACCGATATACGGTCGTTTTCGTAAATGGCAGCTATCGTGCGGACCTCTCGAATACAGCGCGATTGCCGAAGGGTGTTGAGTTGCGTCCACTTGCCGACGCTGTTCCTGAGCAATGGGCAAAGGATCTTGTCGAACGCCGTCTCGACGATGCACGCCAAGCTGAAGGAGTGGTCGATCTCAATACAGCGTTGATGAGCGACGGTACCTGCTTGCGGATTCGAAGTGGCGTGAAGCTCGACAAGCCGCTTCATTTGCTGTTTGTCACGGCGGATGCAGGTGCATCCCATGCGCGAAACCTCATTCTGCTTGAGAAGGAAGCGGAAGCGACGATTTTCGAAACGCATATCGGATCTGCTGCCGGTTTTTCCGATATCGTGACGGATATAGCGCTAGCGGAATGCGCGCGGCTCGACCATCTGAAACTTCAGGATGAGGCACCGGGCGCCGTTCATCTGGCGACGATGCGCACAAGCCTTGAAGCAAACGCCTATTTCGCGAGCTTCACGTTGACACTGGGCTGCGGCGTCTCGCGCGGTCAGAACTTTGTACGTTTCGCTGGCGAGGGCGCGAAAGCCCATGTGAACGGGGCCTACGCGCTCAAAGACAAGCAACATTCTGACCAATTCTGTGTGATCGATCATGCCGTGCCTGGCTGCACCAGCCACACTCTCTTCAAGGGCGTGCTGGACGGCTCTTCGGAAGGTGTTTTTCAAGGCAAGGTCATCGTGCGGCCACATGCGCAGAAAACGGATGGCAGGCAGATGACGCAGGCGCTGCTCTTGTCGCGCGATGCTGCGATGAACGCCAAGCCAGAGCTTGAAATCTACGCGGATGATGTGCAATGCGCGCACGGCTCCACTGTTGGCGAACTCTCCCGGGATGCCATTTTCTATCTGCGTTCGCGCGGCATACCGGAGCTTCAGGCTCGCCAGCTTCTGATCTCGGCTTTTCTCGATGAATCGCTCGACCTCGTGCCACACGAAGCGGCACGAGATGCGCTCAAGTCGCTCACTGCCGAATGGTTTGCTGCGGAGGCGCAGGTATGAACAGCCCCGTTCTCAAGCCCGAAACCTACGATGTAGAAAGAATTCGTGCTGATTTCCCGATCCTTTCGCAGAAAGTTTACGGCAAGCCGCTCGTCTATCTCGACAATGCCGCGTCCGCCCAGAAGCCGCAATCGGTGATCGATGCGGTAACGGATGCGTATTCACATGAGTATTCGAATGTGCATCGGGGCATGCACTACCTGTCCAACGCCGCGACTGAAAAATTCGAACAGGCGCGCGAGACAGCGCGAAGCTTTCTCAATGCAGCGTCGACGGATGAGGTTGTCTTCACATCTGGGGCAACAGATGCGATCAACCTCGTTGCTTCCTCGTTTGTGGAAGCGGGAATAAAGCCAGGCGATGAAATCATCCTCTCGGTCCTTGAGCATCATTCGAACATCGTTCCTTGGCATTTTCTCCGTGAACGTCACGGTGCGGTATTGAAATACGTGCCGGTGATGGATGAGGGGGATCTCGACGTCGAGGCTTACGAACAACTCTTCAGCCCTCGCACAAAGATGGTTGCGCTGACCCAGATGTCGAACGCGCTCGGAACAATAACGCCGATCAAGGAGATGATCCGGATCGCACACGAACACGGCGTGCCTGTTCTCGTCGACGGTTGCCAAGGCGTTGTCCATATGCCGACCGACGTTCGCGAACTTGATTGCGATTTTCTCGTCTGCTCGGGCCACAAACTCTATGGTCCGACAGGCATAGGTCTTCTCTATGGCAAGATCGAGCACCTGAAGACGATGCGGCCTTACCGCGGTGGCGGCGAGATGATCCGGGAGGTCGGTCTGGAGAATATTACTTATGCCGCGCCGCCGCACCGCTTCGAAGCGGGTACGCCCGCCATCGTCCAGGCTATTGGGCTCGGCGCTGCGCTTTCCTATATTGAATCTGTTGGGCGCGACAATATCGCAGCCCATGAGGTGCAACTCCGGGATTATGCGACACGCCGCCTTTCTGAAATAAACAGTCTCCGGATCATCGGCACGACGAAATCGAAAGGCAGTATCATCTCTTTCGTGATGGAAAATGCACACCCGCACGACATCGCGACGGTGATAGACAGGGCGGGAGTGGCTGTGCGAGCCGGCCATCATTGCGCGCAACCTGTCATGGAGCGTTTCGGTGTCGGCGCTACAACGCGAGCGTCTTTCGCCATGTACAATACGCTGGAAGAGGTGGACCGCCTGGCAGAGGCGCTCATCGACAGCAAGAAGTTCTTTGGGTAAGGATCGCGGTATGTCCGAGGACGCGAACACAATCGCAACGGAAGAGCTGGCGCCGGACGAAGGGTCGCCAAACACGTCCGCCATTCCGCCGGAGGAGATTGCGCAACTCACCGACGACATTATCGCCGCGTTGAAGACCGTCTACGATCCGGAAATTCCGGTTGATATCTATGAGCTTGGTCTCATCTACAAAGTGGATATTTCCGATGATCGCGATGTCGTGGTCGACATGACATTGACGGCGCCAGGCTGCCCTGTGGCTGGCACAATGCCGATCATGGTTGAGGATGCAGTGAGAACGGTTGAAGGCATTGCGGATGTGCGGGTCAACATGACGTTCGATCCTCCTTGGGATCCGAGCCGTATGTCGGACGAAGCGCGCGTCGCGCTCAATATGTATTAGAGGTGCTCGATATGGCGAGACCCACACCAAAGGCGATAACGCTTACAGAAATCGCGGCGGCGCGCATGAAGGAGATCATGGCCGCTTCCTCCGGAAAATATATCGGCGTGAGGATCGGCGTAAAGAACGGGGGCTGCGCCGGCATGGAATACACGATGGAATATGCCGAAGACGTGAAGCCGCTCGACGAGGTGGTGGAAGACCGGGACGTGAAAATTCTGATCGACCCGAAAGCTATTCTGTTCCTGCTTGGTACCGAGATGGACTATAGCGAAGAGAAGTTTTCGGCGGGCTTTCGTTTCAACAACCCTAACCAGACAGATGCCTGCGGCTGCGGCGAGAGCGTTTCCATCACTCCCGCCACCCTCTAATCATGGCAGTCAGCGACGAGCACAAGGATTTCAAAGCTGAGGAAATGGGGCCTGTGAGGAAACCCGAGCCCGCGCGTAACAAAACCGCGCGCCCCAGAGTCTGAAGCGCGCGGCCATGCCTTATGTTCTGCTGTTCATTGCCGTGATGTTTCTCGCGCTCCTTGCGAGTTGTATCGTCGGCTGAGGTCAGTTTCCTTTGAATTGGGCGGGGCGCTTCTCGAGGAAAGCACGCACTCCCTCCTTGAAATCTTCGCCATAGCCGGCGGTCCGCTGAAGCTGCCGCTCGAGATTCAGCTGCTCTTCGTAAGTATTGTCCGTGCTCTCCCAATAGAGCTGACGGATCATGCCCAGTGTCTTGGTTGGTCCACTGGCAAGGTGAGCCGCAAGAGCTTTCGCCTCTTCCAGCAACTTTTCGTCATCATAAACTCGATTGACGAGACCCCATTGAAGCGCGGTCTCCGCCGGCAGCTTTTCGCCAAGCAGCGACAGCTCCATTGCGCGGGCTTTGCCGACGAGCCGGGGTAGTATCCATGTTGAGCCGCCATCGGGCACCAGACCAATGCGCCGGAAAGCCTGCAGAAAATAAGAAGAGCGCGCGCAAAGCACGAGATCGCCCATCAACGCGAAGCTCATGCCCACGCCTGCCGCAGGACCATTAACGGCGGTTACGAACGGCATCTTCAGGTTACGCAGTCGGCGCAGGAACGGATGATACATCGTTTCAAGGGCCGACCCGGCATCTGGCCGGGCGCCGGAATTATCGCCCCGTCCTTGAAGATTGGCGCCGGTGCAAAAACCGCGACCCTCGCCTGTCATGATAAGGCAGCGGACACCATTTGCGGCGTCTTCCACTGCATCGAGCGCTCGCATAAGACCGCCCAGCATTTCCGGCGATACTGCGTTCATCACCTCGGGGTGGTTGAGTGTCAGCGTGCCTACATTACCGTCGACATCAAGTTTGACCCGTTCGAAGTCCATTATCTTCTCCTTGCCTCCTGGATATGCAAATTTGTTTCAGGCTTTGAATTCAGGTTCTCGCTTGGTCAGGAATGCCTTGACGCCTTCCATGAAGTTAGGGTGATCGCCTAGCGTACCTTGCACGTCGCGTTCGTAGTCGAGCTGTTCGGAAAAGCTGTTCCCTGTCGCCGTGTCCACCGCCTTGCGTATTTCCGCAAAGGCGTTGGTGGGGCCGTTTGCAAGCTTCGCTGCGACCGCATTTGCTTCACTCATGAGAGAATTGTCATCTACGCACTTCCAGATGAGGCCCCATTCTGCGGCCGTCTCTGCGGGTAACTTGTCGCCCATCAAGGCCAGTGCGAGCGCCCGGGCTCGGCCGACCAGCCTCGGAAGGTGCCATGTGCAACCAAGGTCGGGGATGAGACCCAGCCGTGGTCCGAATACCTGAACGAATGAGGCGCTTTTTGCGGCGATCACAATATCTGCGACGAGCGCAAGGCCTACGCCGCCACCCGCGGCCACACCGTTTACAGCCGCGATGATTGGTTTGGATAGGGCGTAAATCTCGCGCATCATCGGATTGAAGCCAATGGTCATGCCATGGGCTACACCCTGGCCAACAGACATGCCTTCTATGCGCTGTCCCTGAGCGGCCAGGTCGGCGCCCGCGCAGAAACCGCGCCCTGCGCCGGTAATCAAAAGGACGCGCGCTTCAGGATCTTTCTCAACCTGCGCGACGGCTGTGCGCATGTCCGCTATGAGCGCCGTATCGATGCTGTTCAGAACTTCCGGACGATTGAGTGTAAGAAGGGCAATGCCATTCTTCGTTTCCAGAGTGATTGTTTCCATTTGACGCTCGTCCCAAAGTTGTTTCGGGCAAGCATAGTCATGCTCCGTCCTCCGCGAAAGGCCGCGCGCGTACGGGTGCTAGGCGGTCCAGCGTTCCGTTACGTCAAAGGTCGGATGTTGTGTTGGAGGAGCAGGCCGGTGGGCGCTAGCTGGCTTTGGCGTGTGACATTTCCAAGCCGTGACATTCGGTGATGATCCGATTCCGGCCAGCGTGTTTGGCATCGTAAAGGCAACCGTCCGCTCGTTCGATCAGTGAAGCGGCGCTGTCGGTATCCCTCAGGAGTGCAATACCCATCGACATGGTAACGCGGCCGAGAGACTCTCCCGTCGAGCGCTTCACGAGTTCCCTGGCCTGCACCGTCTCGCGAATTTTGTTGGAAATGGCTTCGGCCGTTGCGATATCGGTAGCAGGCATGATGACGGCAAACTCTTCACCGCCGTAGCGGGCAACAAAATGCTGCTCCAAAGCGCCTGTCTTCAAGCAGTTCGCTACGAGCCGCAGAACCTGGTCGCCAGTCCGATGCCCGAACGTGTCGTTGAACTTTTTGAAATGGTCGATATCGCCGATAGCGAGGCACAAAGGGGCATTGCTTGTTGAAGCCGCCGCCATCGCGCGGGCTAGCGCCTCGTCGAAAGCCTTTCGATTGTTGACGCCGGTCAAGCCGTCGGTTCGTGCCTCCGTATGAGCTTTCTCGAGGTTCTGCTGCAATTCATCGAGTTCTTTTTTTGTAGCCTGCAGGTGCTCTTCGAGTTCGACGCTACGATCTTCCATTTTCCGCGAGGCAGTAACAATGGCCTCGACCGCGCGACGAACGTCGTTCGGTGTCGACTGGTTGGTCAGCCCTTCGCTCGCCTCGCGCACGGTGGTGCCGAGAGCGGTAGAGTTGCCGACTGTCTCCTCGATGATTTTTAGGATCTGATTGACTTCGGTATTGAGTTTGGCACCGGTACTGAGCGTCACATCAGCGAGTTTGCCGTCGGAAAAGAACCGGTCTTGCAGCGCAGCGGTTACCTCGATGTCGATGGTATGGCCACTCTCAATGCAGGCGTCGATTTCCTTGTTCAATTCCGGTAGCTTGCCGGAGACATAGCGGAACCAGATGGAATAATTTTCGGGAGACGGCGGGATACCGTGAGCCGCCATCAACTGGAGCGCCGTAGCACTCCATTCCGAAGCAAATTCCAAGTCCTCGCTTTGCATCTCGAAAGAAACCCCCGCCGCGGCACCCCTTGGGCGCCCTATGTCCGTGCCGTAGAAACTAGGGGAATTGAGTTACCTAGGCGTAAATTGTCGCGGAAAATAGCCATTTTTTGTCAATCGAAACTCTACGAGCATTTCTACGGAAAGCGTGGTCCTACGACCTCGTAGGGGGCTCTCAAGCCCGCTTTTTTTGTATAATCTGGCAAAATCTTCGAACTTCAGAAGCGCCCATAGCGGGTGGCCGGGCTGCGGCGAGAGACCGAAACGAAAGAAAATCAGGCAGCGGCATTCAGCGCCCGCTGTGCATCAGGAGGAACTAATGAGCTTGGCGGAGCAGACGACCCACGAATCCGATTCGGCGACGATCTCGGCCTCCATTCGGGCTATTCTCGACAGACAGAAGGCCGCGCACATCAGTGAGGGTCCGGCGAGCGCCGAACGCCGCATCGACTGGATCGACCGCGCCATCGCGCTCATCGTCGACAACCAGAAGGAAATCGTTGAGGCCCTGGCATCCGACTTCGGCCATCGAAGCCATGAGCAGACCCTGCTGACGGACGTGATGGGGTCCATCGGACCGCTGAAGCATGCGAAAAAACATCTGCGTCAGTGGATGAAGCCGGAGAAACGGAAAGTCCAGTTCCCGCTCGGTCTGCTAGGCGCAAAAGCGCGGGTTGAATATCAGCCGCTCGGCACGGTAGGCATCATCAGCCCCTGGAACTTTCCGGTAAACCTGACCTGGACGCCTCTGGCAGGCGTTTTTGCCGCCGGCAACCGCGCCATGATCAAGCCGTCCGAGTTCACGCCCGCCACATCCGAGCTCATGGCGCGCATGCTGCGCGAAGCCTATGACGAGACTGAAGTCGCAGTGGTTACTGGTGGGCCGGCCGTGGGTGAAGCGTTCAGCCGCCAACCCTTCGACCACCTTCTTTTTACCGGTGCCACCTCGATCGCTTATCACGTCATGCGTGCTGCTGCCGAAAATCTCGTGCCGTTGACGCTTGAACTCGGCGGCAAGTCGCCGGTCATTATCTCAAAATCCGCGAAAATGGATGACGCGGCGGCGCGGGTCATGAACGGCAAGACGCTCAATGCGGGTCAGATTTGTCTGGCGCCGGACTATGTCTTCGTTCCCGAAGGTAAGGTGGACGAGTTCGTAACCGAGGCGACCAAATCGGTCACCAAGATGCTGCCAACGATGAAAGACAACCCCGACTACACCTCGATCATCAACCAACGTCACTACGATCGGCTCAACGGCCTGATCGAGGATGCGAGGGGTAAGGGAGCCCGGATCGTCGAGATCAATCCCGCGAATGAGGATTTCAGCCAGCAGCAGGCGCACAAGATTCCGCCTACGCTTGTGCTGAACCCGACCGATGACATGAAAATCATGCAGGACGAAATCTTCGGACCGCTCTTGCCGATCAAGACGTATAAGGAAATTAACGACGTGCTGGGATACGTGAATGCTCACGCACGACCGCTCGGCCTCTACTATTTCGGCGACGATGAAAAAGAAGAGCGTACGGTGCTCGACCGGACCACATCCGGCGGCGTCACGCTCAATGACGTGATCATGCATGTCTCAATGGAAGATCTGCCTTTCGGCGGTGTCGGTCCGTCCGGTATGGGCGCCTATCATGGTCTCGATGGTTTCCGGACCTTCAGCCACGCAAAGGCGGTCTACAAGCAGTCAAGGGCAAAGATGGTTGCGGAGATGTTCCGCCCGCCCTACGGCGCCAAGACGCGCAAGATGCTTGCTTCGCAAATCAAGAAGTGACGGTCTGATGAAGACATCAAAAAAGGCGGCTCTCAGAGCCGCCTTTTTTATTTCGATAAACTCAGGGATCAGGCGTCTTCCGCCTCGGTTTCCATTTCTTCTTCCGTATCCTTGCTCTTCTTGGGCAGCTTTACCGCCCGCAATATGAAGGCCGGTACATGGTCGCCAAGTCCGACAACCGGGCGATCGTCGTCGCGGTCGCGATCTCGTCCGCCGCGTTCGCGCCGCGCCGGCCTTTCCTCGGCCTTGGCCGGCTCCGGGCGTGCCCGCTCAGCGCTTTGCACGACAGCGGGTTCGGCTGGGGCGGCGGCGTTTACCGTCTCGACAGAGTCCGCCTTGTCCTTGCGTCCGCGCCCACCGCGGCGCCCCCGGCTTCTCTTCTCTTCCTTGGGCTCGTCGACGGACATCTCGGTGCTTGCTTCCGCCGCCACTGCTGGCGAAGCGTCGGCTTCTGCCGGTGCCGCAGGAACGTCCACGTCGCCTGAAGGGATTGGGTTGCCGATCAGCTTTTCGATCGCAGCAAGATACTTGCCGTCTTCACGCGTCGAAAGTGTCACGGCAGTGCCGCTCTTGCCGGCGCGTCCAGTCCGCCCTATGCGGTGTACATAATCCTCCGCATGGCTTGGTACGTCGTAGTTGAACACATGGCTGACATCGGGAATGTCCAGGCCGCGTGCGGCTACATCGCTTGCGACCAGAAGGCGAATTGTGCCGTTGCGGAAGCCGTCCAGCGTCCGGGTTCGCGTCGACTGATCGAGATCGCCATGGATTGCGCCAGCTGAAAGCCCGCTTTTCGAGAGCGCCCGTTCCAGCACCGAAACGTCGCGCTTGCGATTGCAGAAAATGATTGCGTTCTTGACGTTGTCTTCCTCGATCATCCGTTGAAGCACGTCGCGTTTTCCATCCCGCGTCGTCTTCAGCAGCACTTGCTTGATGTTTGCGCTGGTGGAGGACGCTCTCGCCACTTCGATCCGTTCGGGATTGTGCAGGAACGTGTCGGTCAGCCGCTGGATTTCAGGCGGCATCGTTGCAGAAAAGAAGAGTGTCTGGCGCGTGAAGGGAAGCTTTTTGCAGATTTCCTCAATATCGGGAATGAACCCCATATCCAGCATGCGGTCAGCTTCATCAATCACGAGAATTTGCACCCCCGTCAGCAGTACCTTGCCACGATTGCAATGGTCGAGGAGGCGGCCTGGTGTTGCGATGAGGACGTCTACCCCGCGATCCAGCTTCTTTTCCTGGTCACCGAAGGAGACCCCACCAATAAGAAGGGCCATCGAGAGCTTGTTATACTTGCCGTAGGTTTCGAAATTTTCGGCGACCTGCGCGGCTAGTTCGCGCGTCGGCTCGAGGATCAGTGACCGGGGCATCCGTGCCCTCGCACGTCCGCGCGACAGCTTGTCGATCATCGGAAGCGTGAAGGAAGCCGTTTTGCCCGTACCGGTCTGGGCGATGCCCAGCACGTCGCGCCCCGCCAGAACATGTGGAATTGCCTGCGCCTGGATAGGCGTCGGTTCCGTGTATCCGGTTTCGGATACAGCTTTCAATACCTCTGGCGCGAGGCCGAGTTCGTCAAATGTCATTCAGGAAGCCCTATACACCGTTGATGTGCTGCCCGCGGGTGGCCCACTTTCAGGGCCGTGGACGGGAACCTCCGCGACGGATCGGGAGGGGGAGCAGCTCTTGGCGCGTTGTTCCGCGGTCGCGCCGATCCGCAAGTATGCGCGGAACATAGGGATTATCGACAAATTGTCAACTGAACGGCCGTTGCGACGGCGCCGGGGCCGGGAGGAGGAGGCGGTTTATGGCCCAAAAAGCCCGCATATGGCGAAGGAAGCACTCTTGGCCGCGAGAGGGGCAGCGGTTTTCCGAAAGTTAATGCTTGTCGTGCACTCTTCGGAAACAACAAGGGACGGCAAGGTCCTTTCAACATGACCTACGAGCACGCATCCAAAACTGAACGCGGCGCGCTGGCGGAGGCCTTTGGGGCAGCCGGGAAGGGGCAACGGCGAGGCGGAGTGCTGTCTGCCGTCGATCGCCTCCTCGGGCGGCTTTCTGCATGGACGACGAGCGCGCTCCTGACGGCTGCTGCCGTAATTATGGCCCTGGGCTTAAATTGGATACTGAGCCGAATTGGTCTTATCGATTTCACGGGCCAGATTGTGATCTCGACGGTGATCGTTACGATACTTGTCGGGTTTCCAATCATTATCTATTCGCAGTTCATCATCCGTGAACTGAAAACGTCGCGCCGTACGCTGCGCAAGATGACAGAACGTCTGGCATGGGCCTTTGACAATGCCGAGCGTGCCAATGAGGCCAAATCGAATTTTCTGGCGAATATGAGCCATGAGCTGCGTACGCCGCTCAATGCCATCATTGGCTTTTCCGACATAATTCGATTTCAGCGTTTTGGGTCGGTTGGCAATTCCCGTTACCAGGACTATGCGAAGGATATAAACGAGAGCGGCATTCACCTTCTTTCTATTATCAATGACATACTCGATCTCGCCAAAATCGACGCCGGTCACGGAACGATGGAGCAGGAGGCCGAGTTCTCGGTTCGGTCGGCGATCGATTGTGCCGAGCGTATGGTGCGTTCTCTTGCGGAGCGTCAGGAGATAAGTCTCTCCACGGCAGCCGCCGAAACATCGGCTTATCTGGTAGGGGTTGAGCGTATGGTGAGGCAGGTCCTCATCAACGTTCTTTCGAATGCAATCAAGTTCACGGAACGCGGAGGTTCGGTAACTGTCGCTGCTGAACATCGACCGAACGGCAATCTTGTAGTCTCGATATCGGATACCGGCATTGGTATGTCGCCGGACGAAGTGAAGGTGGCATTGACACCTTTCGGACAATCCGGCAGCGCCTTGTCGCGCAAACACCCCGGTACGGGCTTGGGGCTGCCGCTGGCCAAGGCGATGATGGATATGCATGGCGGCCGGCTAATGGTGCGCAGCATGGTGGGCAAGGGCACAACAGTTACGCTCGTCTTCCCCTCCGGCCGCGTTTTGCGAACTTCGGAGAAAGCAGTACCTTTGGCTGGTGCGCGGCAAACCGGCTAGATGTCGAGATCGTGAGCGAAAGCCGCATGCTCTTGGATGAACTGGAAACGGAGCTCCGGTTTGTTTCCCATCAACCGCTCGATGGCACCGCTCGTCTCTTTCGCTTCAGCTTCGGGAACAACCACTCGCATCAGCGTTCGCTTGCCGCGCGCCATGGTCGTCTCCTTCAACTGAGCGGGCATCATTTCGCCAAGCCCTTTGAAGCGGCTGATCTCAACCTTGCCGCGACCGGAAAACTCCGCCTTGAGCAGTTCGTCCTTGTGCGCATCGTCACGAGCATAGAGGGTCTTGCCGCCTTGCGTCAGCTTGTAGAGCGGCGGCACCGCCATATAGAGATGTCCCTCTCGAATAAGCTCCGGAAGCTCGCGATAGAAGAATGTAATAAGAAGCGAGGCTATGTGTGCTCCGTCCACGTCGGCGTCGGTCATGATGATGACCTTGTCATAGCGGAGGTCGGCCTGCCGGTAATGCGATCCCGTGCGGACGCCTAGCGCCTGAATGAGGTCGGAAATCTGCTGGCTCTGCGCGAGTTTCGCTCCGCTTGCGCTTGCCACGTTCAATATCTTGCCCCGTAGAGGCAGGATCGCCTGGCTTGCGCGGTCGCGCGCCTGCTTTGCCGAGCCGCCGGCGCTGTCACCTTCGACGAGAAATATCTCCGATCCGTCAGCAGCCGACTGACTGCAATCGGCAAGCTTGCCCGGCAGGCGCAGTTTCCGCGTTGCGCTCTTGCGTGCCACGTCCTTCTCTTGCCGCCGGCGAAGCCGGTCGTCGGCGCGATCGATCACCCAGTCGAGCAGCTTGTTTGCCTGTTGAGGTGCGGCTGTAAGCCAATGGTCGAAATGGTCGCCGATGGCCCGCTCGACCAAACGCTGCGCTTCCGCGCTCGCCAGTTTTTCCTTCGTCTGCCCCTGGAATTCGGGTTCGCGAATGAACACTGAAAGCATGGCGCCGGCTGTCCCGAGAACATCTTCGGCTTGTATCTGTGCCGCCTTCTTGTTGCCCACCATATCTGCATAGGCCTTCAGGCCTTTGGTCAGTGCCGCGCGCAGTCCCGCTTCGTGTGTACCGCCCTCAGCCGTGGGCACGGTGTTGCAATAGGAGTTGAGAAATCCGTCACCGCCGCCAAACCAGGCGATTGCCCATTCCACCGAGCCATGGCTTCCCGCCCGCGAGACTTTTCCGGTAAAGGGTTCCGCCGTTACCGTGTCGTAGCCGTTGATCGATGCCTTGAGGTAATCGACGAGACCGCCCGGGAAATGCAGCACATCATTTACCGGCGTATCGTCCTTCTCGCCGATGAGCGATGGCGCGCAGTTCCAGCGGATTTCGACGCCGCCGAAAAGATAGGCTTTGGAACGTGCCATCTTGTAGAGACGCTTGGGAATGAAATGCGCGCCTTTGCCGAAGATGTCGGCATCCGGATGGAACGTAATTTTCGTTCCGCGGCGGTTCTGAGTGCGCCCCTTGTCCGTGAGCTTGGTTGTTGGTACGCCGCGAGCGTAGCTCTGCGTGTAAAGTGTCTGGTCGCGTGCGACCTCGACCTCGAAACGGTCCGACAGCGCGTTCACCACCGATACACCGACGCCGTGCAGGCCGCCCGATGTCTCATAGGCCTTGCCGCCGAACTTCCCGCCGGAGTGGAGTGTCGTGAGAATGACTTCCAGCGCCGACTTGTTCTTGAACTTCGGATGCGGGTCCACGGGAATACCGCGACCGTTATCCGCGACGGTCAGGCTTCCATCCTCCGACACCGTGACTTCAATCCAGTTGGCATGGCCGGCAACGGCCTCGTCCATGGAGTTGTCGAGCACTTCCGCGAAAAGGTGATGCAATGCCTTCTCGTCGGTGCCGCCGATATACATGCCCGGCCGCCGCCGCACGGGCTCAAGCCCCTCCAGAACCTCGATATCCTTCGCGGAATAGGTGCCATCGTCCCGCGGCGCCCCTTTCGGAGCTCTCGCAGGTTTTGCCGCCTTCGGAGCGGCGGCAAAAAGGTCGTCTGTATCGTCGGATTTGCTCGTCTTGCGGGCGGCCATGGGCTCGAAACTTTATGTGGGAGAATCAATCGCGATTGTAGGGCGCGGAAGAGGCTGCGCCAATCTTGCGACTTTTGCCATTCCAGCTGCCGTGAGGCCAGCTTAATCGGCTTCGGTAATCTCGTAGTCGATTGGCTTGAAGGCATAGTTGTTGGACTGTTCCGCGGAACAGGCCGTAAGCCCGACGATGATGTCCATTTTCGCCTCGATCACGAGATAATCGCCCGCGCGGCTCAGCGGCGGCTCGACTTTCAGCACGCCGGTTTCGGAATCGATGGGCACATTCATGAATATATTGAAAGCCGTCGGTATCCGGTCCGGCCCGATCCCATAGGGAGCGAGCGCCTCTGCGAGATTGCCGAAGCAGCCGCGGTGAGGATTTTTATCCCCATAGATGATGCGGAATGTGTCGGCGGAGCAGGGCGTCAGCAGGAAGTCGTGCCGTCCGACCTTGTCTTCCACGATCTCGAACATGATGCGGCTGCGGTTGGAATAGACGGGGTCGCCGGCTGTCAGATAAATCTTGCTCAGGTAATCGAGTGTCCGCCCGTTCGACAACACCTCGCCGGTGTCATCCCTGTTGTAGGCAACGAGGTCGGCCACCTGTTCTCCCTGTGGATCCGTCACCTTGAGACGCGCTCCCCGTGGCAATACGAATGCTACGCCAGACCGGGGCGGTATGCGCTTTATCTCGCTCATCAGCGCGCAAAGGGGCAGCGCCAACGCCCGCTGACGGGACGCCCGCTATATTGCCGCGCTTCGCTCACAGTGCCGTGTTCGGCGATCATGGGGTTCGGCGCTCCATCCAGTTTTGCATCGCGATGAATGATGGTTTCCTTAATGCGATTATATTGCCCGTTCTGGCGGAGATTTTGAAACTGTTCGTGCAGGTTGAACACGATTGCCGGATGCGGAAGCCGTCTCGCGGTCCGGCTGGAACCCGGGTGCAGGCCGACAATAAAAAACGCATGTCCTCCAAGGCTGAAGCCGAAGTCGGGAGAGTTCGGATCGGCGCTCACCTCGTCGCTCCACGCAAAATCTTCAGCGTCAAGCTTGTGCAGCGCACTTAACCGCTCCCAGAGATGCTGTTCAAATTGCATCTCGCCAAGATCTTGCGGCCCCTGAAAGACCACGGCGAAGCTCGTGAAAAGGCGGGGCCGCGCTTCATGTTCACGCAGAAAAGCATATATCCCGTCGACAATTTTCCGGTCGTCTGCGGGGCACCTTATGTCCGCCGCCGTCATCAGCACCAGCTGATCCCGGGACAAGGCGGATTTCGCCCCCACACAGGGGAACTCGGTTTGTCGAACGAAGGCGCGAAACTCCTCGCAGAGGCTATGTTTGCCTTGCGTCATGGCATCACCAAAAATTGTGAGATCGAGAATTGTCTCGTGGCCATACAACGGACACCTCCCCGGAAGGGTTCCGTTGGCGCCGCGCCCGGCTTGTGTCAAAGTCGCAAAAAACCTGGCAGGCTTATGGGAACCCCATGTTTGATAATGTCGATATCTCGTCGCCGCTGACGCTGCCTTGCGGCGCCACGCTGAAGAACCGGATCGCCAAGGGAGCCATGACCGAGGGGCTGGGCGACTCCCTGAACCGCGCGACCGAGGGACACGCCCGGCTCTACCGCCGCTGGGCGGAGGGCGGCGCCGGAATGCTTCTCACCGGCAATGTGCAGATCGACCGGCGCTGCATGGAGCGCCCCGGCAATGTGGCCATTGACGGTCCGCAATCGAATGAGGCCATCGCGGCGCTTCGCAATTATGCGAAAGCGGGAACGGTGAACGATACGCATCTCTGGATGCAGATTTCGCATGCAGGACGCCAGACGCCCGCATCCGTCAACAAGGAGCCGCTTGCGCCCTCTGCAACGCCACTCGCGATGCCGGGCGGACAGTTTGGAACGCCGCGCGCGATGACGGGCGCTGAAATCGAAAATGTTATCCGCCGCTTCGCATTCGCGGCCACTGTCGCCCGCGACACCGGCTTCACCGGCATTCAGGTGCATGGCGCGCATGGCTACCTGATTTCCGAATTCCTCTCACCTGATGTGAATGTCCGCACCGATGAATGGGGTGGCAGTCTGGAAAATCGTGCACGCCTTCTGCTGGAGGTAGTGCGTGCGATACGCGCCGCTGTCGGCGCCGACTTCCCCATCTCCGTGAAACTCAATTCCGCCGACTTCCAGCGCGGCGGCTTCAGCCATGAAGATGCGATCCGGGTTGCGGCATGGCTCAACGCCGAGGGTCTCGACTTGCTGGAAATTTCCGGCGGCACCTATGAGCAGCCGCGCCTGGTAGGCCTCGACGATATGACGCTTCATCCGGAGAAATCCGAAACGCGCAAGGAAAGCACGATAGCGCGCGAGGCCTACTTCCTCGAATATGCGAAAGACATCCGCGCCGCGGTAACGATGCCGCTGATGGTCACCGGTGGCTTCAGGACGCTGGCAGGCATGAACGCTGCCTTGAAATCCGGCACTATCGACGTCGTCGGCCTCGCGCGCCCCCTCTGCGTCGACCCGGCCATTCCCGCCATGCTTCTCTCCGGCGCCGCACAGGCAACACCCGCCTATGAAAAGACGCTCCGCATCGGTCCGGGCATTCTGGGTCCGCACAGCCGGTTCAATCTCGTCAAGGCGATGAATGGCTGGGGACAGCAGGGCTGGTTCTGCCTGCAGCTTCTGCGCATGGGGGAGGGCAAGGACCCCGACCCCAAGATGGGCGTCTTCTCCGCTTTCAGGAACTACGCGAAGAATGAGGCAAAGACCGCCGCCGCGCTTCAGCGCCAGTAACACGGGTTGATCCGATGGAGAGCGTGGAAGGGCATAAAGTTGGCTTCGGCCGCCGACAGATCGTTGGGTGGCTGCTCGGCCCGGCCCTGCTTCTGACGACCTTTGTCGTTCCCGCCCCTGAGGGCTTGAGCCAGCTCGGCTGGCACACAGCCGGTGTAGCCGCCTTGATGGCCGTCTGGTGGATTTCGGAACCGATCCCCATTCCGGCGACGTCGCTCCTGCCGATGATCCTGTTCCCGCTCATGGGCATCGTCGACATTCGTGCCGCCGCCGCGCCCTATGCCCATCCGATCATCTATCTCTTCTTCGGCGGCTTTCTCCTCGCACTGGCGATGGAGCGCTGGAACCTGCATCGGCGGATCGCGCTTGGCCTGATTGCCTTCATGGGAACGAAGCCGACGCACATAGTCGCCGGTTTCATGGTTGCGGCAGCGTTTCTCAGCATGTGGGTCAGCAACACGGCAACGGCGTTGATGATGTTGCCCATCGCGCTTTCGGTCATCGGACTCGTGGACGCGCAGGCCCGGGAGGAAAAAGCCAAGGCGGCCGCCGCTGTCTTTTCCATGGTTCTGCTTCTTGCCGTTGCTTACAGCGCAACCATCGGCGGTCTGGGCACGCTGATAGGTACGCCGCCGAACGCGCTTCTCGCGGCCTTCCTCAGCCAGACCTACGGCTTTCACATCGGCTTCGGACAATGGATGCTTGTCGGCGTGCCCGTGGTCATCGTCGGCGTGCCGCTCGCCTGGTTCCTGCTGACGCGGGTGATCTTCAAGCTGTCGTCCCTCGACCTGCCTGGCGCGGCAGGCATAATCGCCTCCGAACGCGCGAAGATCGGCTCTATCACGCGCCCCGAAATCGCCGTCGCCATCATCTTCTCGCTGACGGCCCTCGGCTGGGTTACGCAGCCTCTGATAGCGCAGGTGTTGCCCTTCGTGTCGGACACAGGCATCGCGCTTCTCGGCGGCCTCCTGCTGTTCCTCACGCCGGTTGATGCGCGCAAGGGTGTCTTCCTGATGGACTGGCAGACCGCCAAACGTGCGCCTTGGGATGTCTTCCTGCTCTTCGGCGGCGGCCTCAGCCTCGCCGCAGGCATAGAGGCGCATGGTGTCGCGGCATATCTCGGCACCCTGTTCGATGGTGCAGGCGGAATGCCGACCCTGCTTCTGGTTGCGCTCATCTGCGGCATGATCCTGATGCTGACCGAACTCACCAGCAACACGGCAACGGCCGCAACCTTCCTGCCCGTCATCGCGGCGGTCGCCATCTTTATCGGCCAGAACCCGCTGCTCCTTCTCGTTCCGGCCGCCATGGCAGCCAATTGTTCTTTCATGATGCCGGTCGGCACGCCGCCCAACGCCATCGTCTTCGGAAGCGGCCGGATCACCCTGCCGCAAATGGCCAAAGCGGGCTGGTGGCTCAACGTCGCCTTCGTGCTTCTGATTGTCGGAATGGTCTATGTCATTGGCCCGCTCGTCTTCGAAATCGAACCGGGCGTGTTGCCGGACTGGGCGCGCAGCCCGGCTGGGGCGTCATAGCGTATTTGCTCGCGCAAGCACGAAATCCACACGGCTCTCGATACTTGCTTTAGGCAATTCGATTAGCTCGTAACCCGCCTGCTGGTAGGCATCGCGGATCGCATCGTGTGTGGTGACGCCCTCGGCAAAATCCTGCCGCCGCTCGGTGTCGGCCGCATAGATATCCTTCCATGGAGGTGCGATGAAGACCAGGTTGTTGTACCGCTGAAGTGCAATCGCGCGCTCGATATCCGGTGGCACGCTCTCCCCGATCAGGCGGCTGTAACCGGCGAGATCCGGAAACCCCCGGTCGAAGAAGACGACACTCGTCTCGGTAGTCATCCTCCGATAGCTCTCGATTGCATGCTCGAACATCAGCTCGCGATAGGCGACCCTGTCGCCATCATGCGTCGCGTTGCCGCCTGACAGCTTCTGTTCACGGATGATCCTGCGCCCGGCCTCTTCGACATGGAGGTGGCCGTAATCGGCAAGCGCATTTATCAGGCTCGTCTTGCCGGCGCCCGGGCCGCCAGTGACGACAAAGAAGTTAGGCCTATAGGTCTTCAATGCGGACTCCTGAGAACCATGCAAGATGATGCACGCAAGTAACCGGCTTGCGCTGCCGAATGAAAGCGAAGGGGAGGGTGAAGAAAGAAGAGGAAGGAAAATGCCGGGAAGAGGGCTGAGCCCTACGGCGCAACCCCGCTCAACGGAAGCCCCGGTTTCCTGTCAGGCGTTCCTCGCGGGGTTGCTATTGGATGTGCTGTTTGCACTCGCCCGAACGAAGCCGGGCCTATCTCCATTGCTTTTTTGCCTGCGCGCTCAATTAGCGTGAGCTGACGCCAGTGTTTCTTCGCGCTTTTCCCTTGGCCTATAAGATTTACCGGCCGGCCACGCATGAGAACAGCGACAGGGCTTGGCTATGTGTCTTGGTCGCTTTCATTTACCGAGAAGCGAAATGCGTCGGTGGAGCCATCTTCTTAAACCTCCTCCTTCGTTAGACAGGAAAAGGCTACGCCCGAACGCGCGGAGAGGTCAACTGGAATAGGGGTTTCCCGTAACCTGCATGAGTCAGCGATGTTGACCGAATGGGGCCAATCTGTACACGGACAAATAGCAGCGGGCGGCAACGAAAAAGGCCGGAGCTTTCGCTCCGGCCTTTCGTATCGTTGAAACCACTCGGCTTTAGACCGAGTAGTACATATCGTACTCGACCGGATGCGGCGTCATTTCGTAACGCATGCATTCTTCCCACTTCAGTTCCAGATAGGCGTCGATCTGGTCGTCGGTGAAAACGTTGCCCTTGGTCAGGAACTTGCGGTCGGCGTCCACGGCAATCAGCGCCTCGCGCAGCGAACCGCAAACCGTCGGGATTTCCTTCAGCTCGTCCGGCGGCAGGTCGTAGAGGTTCTTGTCCATCGGACCGCCCGGATCGATCTTGTTCTCGATCCCGTCGAGGCCAGCCATCAGCATCGCCGCGAAAGCGAGATAGGGGTTCGCCGTCGGATCGGGGAAGCGGATTTCGATGCGCTTCGACTTCGGCGACGTGCCGTGCGGAATACGGCAGGAGGCCGAGCGGTTGCGCGCCGAATAGGCGAGCAGCACCGGCGCTTCATAGCCCGGCACGAGGCGCTTGTAGCTGTTCGTGGACGGGTTGGTGAAAGCGTTCAGCGCCTTCGCGTGCTTCAGGATGCCGCCGATGTACCACAGGCATTCCTGGCTGAGGTCGGCATACTTGTTGCCGGCGAAGAGCGGCTTGCCGTCCTTCCAGATCGACTGGTGGCAATGCATGCCCGAACCGTTGTCGCCGAACACCGGCTTCGGCATGAAGGTTGCCGACTTGCCGAACGCCTGCGCCACGTTGTGGATCACATACTTGTAGATCTGCATGTGGTCGGCAGCCGTGGTCAGCGTCTGGAACTTCGTTCCAAGTTCGTGCTGGGCGGCGGCAACTTCGTGGTGATGCTTCTCGATCTTGACGCCCATCTCTTCCATGACCGTCAGCATTTCGCCGCGGAGGTCCTGGCAGGAGTCGATCGGGTTGGCCGGGAAGTAGCCGCCCTTGGTGCGCGGACGGTGGCCGAGGTTGCCCGTTTCGTAGTGCGTGTCGCTGTTGGTCGGCAGCTCGACGGAGTCGACTTCAAAGCCCGTCTTGTAGGGGGAGGTCGAAAACTTCACGTCGTCGAAGATGAAGAATTCGGCTTCCGGGCCGAACACGATCGTGTCGCCGATGCCGGTGGACTTCAGATATGCCTCGGCAAGCTTCGCCGTGCCGCGAGGATCGCGAGCATAAATTTCGCCGGTGGACGGTTCGAGAATGTCGCAGAAAACCGCAAGCGTCGTCTGCGCATAAAACGGGTCGATCGTCGCGGTCTTCGGATCGGGAAGAAGAACCATGTCCGACTCGTTGATGGCCTTCCAGCCCGCGATCGACGAGCCGTCGAACATCGTGCCTTCCGCGAAAAAGTCATCGTCGCAGAAGCCGATATCGAACGTCACATGCTGCATCTTGCCGCGCGGATCGGTAAAGCGCAGGTCAACGTACTTGACGTCCTTTTCTTTGATGATTTGCTGAATGGATTTGTCAGCCATAGGTTCCTCTTTTCCCTGTTTTCGGGTCGATTGATGTATCGGGTATCTACCCGTCGCACGTTCCGCGCAGCCTTCTTCGGCTGCCGCGTTTCGGGCCTTATCTGATGCTCGTCAAGTAAGCCCCCTTAGATTGCCTCCACGCCCGTTTCGCCGGTACGGATGCGGATGGACTCTTCGATGTTGGAGATGAAAATCTTGCCGTCGCCGATGCGGCCCGTGCGAGCGGCCTGCTGGATGGCTTCCACGGCCTTTGCCACCATCTCGTCGTTGAGCACGACTTCGATTTTTACTTTGGGCAGAAAGTCGACGACATATTCGGCGCCGCGATAGAGCTCGGTGTGCCCCTTCTGACGCCCGAAACCTTTTGCCTCGGTAACGGTAATGCCTTGCAGCCCCACTTCCTGCAGCGCCTCTTTCACTTCGTCGAGCTTGAACGGCTTGATGATCGCCTCGATCTTTTTCATTCGCTCACTTCCTCAGTCATGGGCTCGCCGCCCGCATCCATCTACGGAGGGGGTTAGCACGCCTCGTGCCAACCCGCTAAGGGGCAGAAAACGCTTTTGTTTCAGCTAGTTAGAATCCCGTGCGGTGGCGGATGCATCCATTTTGAGCAGCGTGATTGCTTAAACAATAATCACACTGACTAGAAAATAGGCTGCACCTTAACAACATCTTCCGCTCGGTGAAAAACAGGATGAACGGGAGCATTTGAGCCGAGATTGACACCAAGCGCCATGCCCGCGACAACGCCTGCGACGATTTGTATGAAAAAGGCGAGGGCGGCGCGAATGCGGGCGGCGAACAGCGTATTTTCAGGGCTGGGCACGACGATTTTCACGGTCATGTCGGCGCTCGCGACCGAGCATGGCGCCATCAATCTCGGCCAGGGCTTCCCGGATGACGAGGGGCCGGATGATGTCCGCGCCGCCGCCGCGAAGGCCATCATGGAAGGGCCGAACCAGTATCCGCCCATGATGGGCGTTCCAGCCCTCCGCCAGGCCGTCGCCGCGGCCAACAAGCGTTTTTACGGCCTTGAGGTCGACTGGCAGACGGAGGTCATGGTCACATCCGGCGCAACCGAGGCGCTCACCGACTGCCTGATGGCCCTGCTCAATCCGAGTGACGAAGCCATCCTCATCGAACCCGCCTATGACAGCTACAAGCCGATTATCGAGGCGGCCGGCGCAAAGGTAGTCACGGTGGCCCTGCAGCCGCCGCATTGGTCGCTGCCGCTGGAAGAGCTTGCGGCCGCCTTCTCGGACAAGACCAAGCTGATCGTCCTCAACACGCCGATGAACCCTATCGGCAAGGTCTTCACCCGCGCCGAACTGGAAGCCGTTGCCGCGCTCCTCATCCGTCACGATTCTTATGCGCTCTGCGACGAGGTCTATGAGCATCTCGTCTTCTCCGGCCACGAGCACATTCCGCTCATGACGCTGCCCGGCATGCGCGAGCGCGCCCTCCGCGTCGGCTCGGCAGGCAAGACCTTTTCCCTCACCGGCTGGAAGATCGGCTACGTCACCGCGCCCGCGCATCTTATGTCGACGGTCGCGAAGACCCACCAGTTCGTCACCTTCACCACGCCCCCCGCGCTGCAATCCGCCGTGGCTTTCGGCCTCGGCAAGGACGACGCCTATTTCGCCGGCCTTGCCTCCTCGCTGGAGGCAAAACGCGATCTGCTGGCAAAGGGGCTGAAGGACGCAGGCTTCGATGTTCTTCCGGCCGACGGTACCTATTTCATCTCGGCGGATTTCCGTCCCCTCGGTTTCAACGGCACCGACGAAGAGTTCTGCCGCGAGATCACGGTGAAGGCGAAGGTCGCCGCCATCCCGCTCTCGTCCTTCTACACGCCGAACGCCTCCCACGCCCCGCGCCACCTCGCCCGCTTCTGTTTCTGCAAGCAGGACGCGATCCTGACGGAAGCGAGCGCGCGGCTTCTTTCATACGCGAAAGGACGGAGCGCGTGACGCTCACCGCCCACCGCCGCTCCGCCGCCTCCGGCAAGGCGGAATGGCTTGTCGTTTTCCTTCACGGCTACGGTTCCGCAGGCGCAGAACTTATGAGCTTCGCCGACTACTGGCAGTCCTCCATGCCGAACGTCGCCTTCGTCGCGCCGGATGGTCCGCAGGCCACGAAAGACGGCGGCTTTCAATGGATCGGCAAACGCCCCGGCACCGATCCGCGCCTCTATGACGACGCGGTGGAAGCCGCGCCCCTTCTCCACACCTTCATCGACGCCGAACTTGCGCGCGAAAATCTCGGGCCGGACCGCCTCACGCTTGTCGGATTCAGCCAGGGAACAGTGATGGCACTGCATCTCGGCCTCCGCCGCGCCGCGGCCCCCGCTGCCGTGCTCGGCTACTCCGGCGGTCTCGTCGGTGCCGACAAGCTGAAAGACGAAATCGCCTCGAAGCCGCCCGTCATGCTGGTCCATGGCGAACAGGATGCGCTCGCGCCGGTCTACGGCATGATGGCCTCGGTAAAGGCGCTTTCGGCCGCAGGAATTGTTTGCCAGGGCGTGCCGCTCCCGAACCTCGGCCACGAGGTCAATGCCGACGCCCTCATCTACGGCGCACGCTTCCTCCTCTCCGCCTTTGCTTTCCGCCAGAAGCACGGCGTGCCGGAAAGCTGACGCAGCGGCAGGGCGCTCCCCGCGCACTCGCTGGACAGGCCGCCGTCAACGGTTATTCTCTGCGCCAATGGTTAGCATCACGAACTAAAAAATCTCAGGGAGTTCATTCATGTCCGACATCAAGCTCGACGACCGCATGCCGGTCCTGGTGGGCTGCGGCCAGCTCGTCCAGAAGGAAAAGGATGTCGAGAAGGCGAAGTCGCCCATGCATCTGATGGAAGATGCCGCCCGCGCCGCTGCGTCGGATGCCGGTCTTGGCGACAAACTCTGGCCGATCGTCGACAATGTCACCGTCGTCCGCTTCATCACCGACAGCCCGGATTCCGGCAAGCTTCCTTTCGGCCGCTACCCGAATGCGCCGAAAACACTCTCCAACATGCTGGGCGCAAATCCAGCAAGGAATTGCTACGGCCCCACCGGCGGCAACACGCCGCAAATGCTGGTGAACCACACCGCGGAATTGATTGCCAACGGCGAAACGGAAGTCGCTCTCGTCGCGGGCTCGGAATGTTTCGGCACCATGATGCGCGCGCTGGGGCAGGGCAAGATGCTCCCCTGGAACGACGATCCGGGTGGCGAGCGCATCGACATCGGCGTCGAGAAGGCCGGCGTCACGGATGTCGAAAAGCGCCACAAGCTGCAATTCCCCGTGAACATCTACCCGATGTTCGAAAATGCCATTCGCGGTGCGGCCGGCCGCAGCGTGAAGGATCACCAGCTCGCCATCGGCAAACTCATGGCCCCCTTCACCGAAGTAGCGGCGAAGCACCCGCAGGCCTGGTTTCCCGTCGCCCGCACTGCCGAGGAAATCGCGACGCCGACCGACGACAACCGCTATGTGGGTTTTCCGTACACGAAGTATATGAACGCCATCATGCAGGTCGACCAGGCCGCCGCCGTGGTGATGATGTCGGTGAAGAAGGCGCGAGAGCTCGGCATCCCGCAATCGAAATGGGTCTTCCTCCACGGTTGCGCCGATGCGAACGATCTCTGGTATCCGACCGAGCGCGTGAACTATCACTCCTCGCCCGCTATCCGGATGATGGGCAAAAAGGCCTTCGCCATGTCCGGTTGGAATATCGGCGATATCGATTATTTCGACCTCTATTCCTGCTTCCCTTCCGCCGTGCAGATCGGCCGTCAGGAACTCGGTATCGCGGAAGACGACCCGCGTTCGCTCACCGTCACCGGAGGCCTCCCTTATTTCGGCGGCGCCGGCAACAACTACGTCATGCACTCCATCGCCACCATGATGGACAAGCTCCGCGCGAAGCCGGGCTCGAAAGGCCTCTGCACCTCCAATGGCTGGTACGTCACGAAACACGGCCTGGGCCTCTATTCCACGACCCCGCGCGAGGGCAAATGGGAGCGTGAAAAGCCCGCTGCCTACCAGGCCGAAATAGATGCCGAAAAGCACCCGAAAGTGGACGAAAAGCCCAGCGGCAAGGCCCGGATCGAGACCTATACGGTTGTCCATGGCCGCGGCGGCGCGGAGTTCGCTATCGTCTTCGGCCGCCTCGCTGACACGGATGCGCGCTTCGTCGCCCACACGCCGAACGACCCGGCAACGCTGGCGGATATGGTAAAACGGGACCAGCTGGGCCGGACGGGAACAGTTGCCAGCCCGGCCGATGGAAGTGTTAACATATTTACGCCGGAGTGAGATTCGGGCCGGTCCGGGCGGAACCCGATCATGTAGCTTGGCGTTGCTAACTGACTTGCCTGCGGCGGTGGGGCGTCCTTACCACGCCGGTCAGCCAAAAAGCAGCTAACCGTAACTGTTCCGTTGACGATACGATTGGCGTTTCCTAGCGTGACAGAATTGACGCTTCAGAAATGGTCATCCGCCTGCGGAAAAAATTGGGGTCCGCCTTTGAAAAACAACATCTCCTGGCTGGGCGTTTCCGCCCAAGCGTTCGCCGTATGTCTGACTCTCGGTTTTGCTTCGTCCGCCTCGGCGGGTGTCAATGAAGTCAGGGGTGGTTTCTACGCCCATGACATCGCGGGACCGGCGCATGAAGACGATGCGGTGAACATCAACGGTGAAATTCTGTTCGATAGTCCCGATTTTCTGTCTTGGGCTTTCTCTCCGCGCCCTCGCCTTGGTGCCACCTTGAATACGAACGGCGACACAAGCCTCGCTTATCTCGATCTCGGATGGACCATCGACCTTACCGATACACTGTTTCTTGATTTCAGTGTCGGTGGCGCGGTCCATGATGGCGAACTCGATAGCGCCGCCCGGGACGAAAACAGCTATGGCTGCCGGGCGAACTTCCACGAAAGCATTTCGCTTGGCTATCGTATGTCGTCGGCGTGGTCGGTGATGGTCACGGCCGAACACATGTCGAATGCCTGGCTCTGCGAGCCGAATGACGGCATCACCAACGTCGGCGCTCGCGTCGCTTACAGCTTCTGAACCGGTGAACCGCTCCGGCTTCCCGCAATCGGGAGGCCGGAGCCTTCTGCCGCGCTCCTACCAGAGCCAGGTTTCCGGATCGGCTATGGCCTTGCCTTCGCTGGCAAGCATGAAGCCTTTAATGGACCGGATCAAAAACCAGATCACCGTTGCAAGCCCGAGCAGCCAGCCGACCAGCACGATCATGGTAATGCCGCTGATGACGACGAATAGCAGGCCGATCCAGAAAGTGCGGATTTGAAAGGTGAGATGCGAGGCCGCGATTGCGCTCGCCGTGCCGCGCTTCAGATAGGCGAATATGACGCCGGCCAGCGCCGTAATCCCCACCACGACGCTTATGAAGTACAGAATGTAAACAAGCTTGGCCGCATCGAGGTCACCGGGCGCTGGTTGCGCCACCGGTGGCTGGGTATCGGTCATGGAAGCCTCCCTCCTGTGAATCGCATGATCAAGGCTAGCCGCTTGCCCCGCCCCTGACCATCCGCCTTGCATTCCCGACCGGCCTCGCCGACAAACGGTCATCGCAAAACTCATTTGGACCTGAAACATGCCCACCATCTACATGATCCGCCATGGCGAGGCGGCCGCCGGCTGGGACGCCGACACAGATCCCGGGCTGTCGGACAAGGGCCGCGCGCAGGCAGAAGCCGTCGCCCGCGAGATCGAGCAGCGGGTGGGGCGCAAACTCCCGATCCTCTCCTCGCCGCTGCGCCGCTGCAGGGAAACCGCAATGCCGCTCTCCGCGCTCTGGGATTGCGAGCCGGTAATCGAAACGCGCGTTGCGGAAGTGCCGTCGCCCATCGACAATCTCGCTGAACGGGGCGCCTGGCTCCGCCGCCTCATGGCAGGCACATGGGCGGAAGCGCTGACGCCGGAGAATACCGCCGGAGGAAAGATCGATCTCCTCGGCTGGCGCCGCTCCGTCGTCGAAGCGCTGACGGAGCTGCGGGACGACACGGTCATTTTTTCCCACTTCATCGCCATCAACGTCGCCGCAGGCGCCGCGCTCGATGACGACCGCCTCATCTCCTTCCGTCCCGACAATTGCTCGGTGACGGTCTTCGAGACATCGAACGGAAATCTAAAAATGGCGGAACAGGGCAGGGAAGCGGATACCAGGGTGAATTAAGGACTGCTTCCAATCTTCAATTCGTCCATTGGATGCCGCAATCGCGTGGCTATAGTGGCGCCATGATGGCCACTTCCGATTCGTCCGCTCTTCTCACCGTCGCCGAGATGGGCCGCGCCGACGCGCTGACCATCGAACGCGGCACGCCCGGCACGGCCCTTATGGAAAACGCCGGCCGCGCCGTCGCAGAGGCGATTGTCGCGCGCTTCCCTCAGGGCCCTGTCTCCGTTCTCTGCGGTCCCGGCAATAATGGCGGTGATGGCTTTGTCGTCGCGCGCCTGCTGGCGGAGGAGGGCTGGCCGGTTTCGCTCTTCCTTCTCGGCGGCCGCGATCGTTTGAAGGGCGACGCAGCCGAAGCGGCAAACCGCTGGCCGGGAGCTGTCCATCCGCTGTCGGCGGATGCCGGACATGGTGCTTCCCTGGTCGTCGACGCGATCTTCGGCGCTGGCCTATCAAAAGAAGTATCGGGCATTGCCGCCGACGCAATAGCGCGTATCGCCGAACGGCAAACGCCCGTCGTCGCCGTCGATATTCCGACGGGTATTGATGGAGATACGGGGCAGGTAAGGGGCGCTGCTTTCGATGCCGCGCTCACCGTGACTTTCTTCCGCGCCAAGCCGGGTCATCTTCTGCTCCCCGGCCGCCTTCATTGCGGCGAGTTGCAGGTGGCCGATATCGGCATCGCGCCGGATGTACTCGACGAGATTGCCCCGCAAACATTCATCGACAAGCCGCAGCTCTGGTCGTCATCCTTTCCCCGTCCGCGCCTCGACAGCCACAAATACACACGCGGCCATGCCGTCGTCGTCTCGGGCGGTGCCTCGCATACAGGCGCGGCCCGTCTCGCCGCGCGCGGCGCGTTGAGGGCCGGCGCTGGGCTTGTCACACTCGCCTCGCCGCCATCCGCGCTCCTCGTCAATGCGGCGCATCTGACATCGGTCATGCTCCAGCCCTTCGATGGTGCCGACGCTCTCACGACGATCCTTGAGGACAAGCGCAAGAACGCGCTGCTCATCGGCCCCGGCGCGGGAATCGGCGCCCACACGCGCGAAAATGTGCTGGCCGCGCTCCTCTCCGGCGCGGCCATGGTGCTGGACGCGGACGCGCTCACCTCCTTCGCCGAAATCCCGCGCGACCTCTTCGTTGCCATTGCGGGCTACTTCGCGGGTCCCGTCGTCATGACGCCCCACGAGGGCGAGTTCGGGCGTCTCTTCCCCCGGATAGCCGAGGGGGAGGGGAGCAAGCTTGCCCGCGCCCGGGCCGCCGCTGCCGAGGCGTCAGCCATCATCGTGCTCAAGGGCGCCGACACGGTCGTCGCCGCGCCGGACGGCCGGGCCGCCATTGCCATGAATGGTGGTCCCGAGCTTGCTACCGCCGGGTCTGGCGATGTGCTGGGGGGCATCATTCTCGGCCTCCTGGCTCAGGCCATGCCCCCCTTCGAGGCGGCATGCGCAGGCGTCTGGCTCCATGGCGAGGCCGGCTCCTGCTTCGGCCCCGGCCTCATCTCCGAGGATCTGCCCGAGATGCTGCCTGCCGTTCTGAGGGATCTTCTCCCGGTCTTGTGACGCCTTCGGTTCGTCTTTGCGCTTTTACTGGCAATCCCCGGAGGCCCTTGATATAGAGAGCGCCAATTTGGGGAGCGGCTGGATCGTTTCGGGTCTCGCCAGGGCCCAGTTGGCGGGCGTGGCGGAATTGGTAGACGCGCTGGATTTAGGTTCCAGTGCCGCAAGGCGTGGGGGTTCGAGTCCCTCCGCCCGCACCAGCCCGGAGCCCCGGTAAATAACGGCCGACAAATAACGGATTGAATGATGCAGGTCACGGTTACAAACGCGGACGGTCTGAAGCGCGAATTGAAGGTTCAGGTCCCCTCCCAGGAACTTGAAGCCAAACTCGGCGCCAAGTTGGACGAGATGAAAAATCAGGTCCGCCTGAAGGGCTTCCGCCCGGGCAAGGTGCCGGTCAGTCATCTCCGCAAGACCTTCGGCAAGCAGGTCATGGGCGACGTCATCCAGGAAACGGTTGGCGAGTCGAGCCAGCAGGCTCTTCAGGACGAAAGCCTCCGGCCGGCATTCCAGCCCTCCATCGACCTCGAAGGCGAAATTCAGGACGTGCTGGACGGCAAGGCCGACCTCACATTCAAGATGAGCTTTGAAGTCATTCCGGCTTTTGAACTGTCGGACTTTTCAAAGGTTTCGCTCGAACGCCTCACTGCTGAAGTAAAAGATGAGGACATCGACGTCGCGCTGAAGCGCCTCGCCGAGAACCAGAAGAATTTCGAACCGCGTGAAGAGGGTGCCAAGGCCGAAACCGGCGACCTGCTGACGATCGATTTCGTCGGCAAGATCGACGGCGAAGCCTTTGAAGGCGGTTCCGCTGAAGACGCCAATCTGGAAATCGGCTCGGGCCGTTTCATCCCCGGCTTCGAGGAGCAGCTGGTCGGTGTGAAGGTCGGCGACGAGACTCAGGTGAAGGTTGCTTTCCCCGCCGATTACGGCGCCGAGCATCTTGCCGGCAAGGATGCTGTCTTCGACGTCAAGGTGAAGGAAGTGAAGGCGCCCGCCGAAGTAAAGCTCGATGACGAGCTGGCGAAGCGCTTCGGCCTCGAGAGCATGGAGAAGCTGCGCGAGGCGCTTGGCGAGCAGATGAAGGGCGAATATGCCCGGATGTCCCGCATGCACCTGAAGCGCGCCATGCTGGACAAGCTGGACGAGCTGCACAGCTTCGAGCTCCCGCCGACAATGGTCGAGCAGGAGTTCCAGCAGATCTGGCAGCAGTTCGAGCACGAGCTGAGCCACCAGAACAAGACCGCGGCCGATCTCGACGAGCCGGAGGAAGACGTGCGGGCGGAATACCGCAAGATCGCCGAGCGCCGTGTCCGCCTCGGTCTCCTCCTTGCCGAGGTTGGCGAGAAGAACAACATCACCGTGACCGAGCAGGAGCTGAACCAGGCTCTCGCCGAGCGCGCTCGCCAGTTCCCGGGGCAGGAGCAGCAGCTCTATCGCTACTTCCAGCAGAACCCGCAGGCCATTCAGGAACTGCGTGCGCCGATTTTTGAGGACAAGGTCGTCGACTTCATCGCGGAACTCGCGAAGGTCGAGGACAAGGTGGTGAGCCGGGACGAGCTCTTTGCCGATCCCGATGCCGACGAGCACGAGCATCACCATCATGACCACGATCATGATCATGATCACGACCATGACCATGATCACGGCCACGATCACGACCACGGCGACGAGAAGCCGAAGAAGAAGCCTGCCGCAAAGAAGGCTGCCGCCAAGTCGGACGACGGCGAGGCGAAGCCCGCCGCCAAGAAGGCGCCGGCCAAGAAGAAAAAAGAAGACTGAGCGGCTCCTGCAGCCCGCCACGAAGAGGCCCGGAGTTCGCTCCGGGCCTTTTTGTTTTCGCCGCGCCGAATTGAGGCGCAAATGCGACGGGGCGCATTAAGATTTCTTTAGTAAAAAAATTGGGCTGAAGAAGAAAAACCTGTTGCGCGGACTCATGCGTATCTATATCTCCGCGCATCACAAGACGCACACGCACGTGCCGCTGGCCCTTAGTTGGTTTATGCAACGACGGAAGCGTCCTTTTTGGATCACGCCGGTTTGAAAGCCGGGTCTGAAAAAGGGTGTTTACGATGTTCGCTTCCGAGCAGGGCCGCCGTGCCCGTTCGCGCATCTCCATGAAATCCGCCGCGAAGTCGGTTCCCGCCACTAAGCCGGGTGCGCCCGTCAAGTCGGGTCCGCGTCGCAAGCCTCGTCTGCGGCTCGTGCCGAAGGCGGCCGAGCTGCCGCTGGATCGCGGCGGCCTGCCGCCCAAGATCGCGCGCTATCTCGCGACCGCCGATCTGCCGTCGCCTTGCCTCGTTGTCGACGTCGACATCGTCGCCCACAACTTCGGGGAACTGGCCAGCTCGCTTCCCGATGCGCGCATCTTCTATGCCGTGAAGGCGAACCCTGCCGACGAGATCGTCTCCCGCCTCGCGGGCCTCGGCTCGTCCTTCGACACCGCCAGCATGGGCGAGATCGACCTCTGCCTCTCGCACGGGGTTTCGGCCGACCGTCTGTCCTTCGGCAACACGATCAAGAAGGAGCGCGACATCGCGGCTGCCTATGCCAAGGGCGTCCGCATGTTCGCCTTCGACAGCACCGCCGAGCTCGACAAGATCGCGCGCGTCGCTCCGGGATCGAAGGTCTATTGCCGCGTGCTCATGGAATGCGAAGGCGCCGAATGGCCGCTCTCGCGCAAGTTCGGTTGCGAGCCGGCCATGGCCGTTGACCTGCTCGTGCGCGCGAAGGCCCTCGGCCTCGATGCCTATGGCGTGTCGTTCCACGTCGGCTCGCAGCAGACCGATCTCACGCAATACGACAAGGCGCTGGCCCTTTCGCTGTCGCTCTTCCGCGATCTCGAAGCGCGTGGCGTCAAGCTTCGCATGGTCAACATGGGCGGCGGTTTCCCGTCCCGCTACCGCACCGATGTGCCCTCGATCTCCGCCTACGGCGCGGCGATCCGTGAGGCACTTTTGCGACACTTTGGTGACAGTCAGCCGGATGTCATCGTCGAACCGGGCCGCGGCGTCGTCGGCGATGCCGGTGTCATCCAGGCAGAAGTCGTTCTCGTCTCGGAGAAGGGCGGCGACGACGCCCGACGATGGGTCTATCTCGATGCCGGCAAGTTCCACGGCCTCGCCGAAACCATGGACGAGGCGATCAAATACCGCCTCCTGACATCGCGCGATGGCGGCGAGACCTCGCCAGTCGTCCTTGCCGGTCCGACCTGCGACAGTGCCGACATCCTCTACGAGAAGACGGACTATCGTCTCCCGTCGGAGCTGGAGGCTGGCGACAAGGTCTGGATCCTCGCCACGGGCGCCTACACGACGACCTACTCGGCCGTCGCGTTCAATGGCTTCCCGCCGCTGGCAAGCGTCTGCATCTGACAGCGACGGAAATAACCCACACCCTCGTATGAGACGGGCAGCCGGGTTCGCGCATGAACGCGAACCGGCTCGCGCCGTCCACCTTGGAAACGCCGATGAAGATCGTTGTTGAATCTGGCTCACCCACGCCGCAGGTCGAAAGCCTGGTCGCGGACGCCTTCGGCCCCGACCGCTTCGCAAAAGCCGTCTACCGGCTCCGGGACGGCGTCGATGCCGAGGCATCGCTTTCCCTGGTTGCCATCGACAAGGGCAAGGTTGTCGGAACGCTCCGCTTCTGGCCGGTGGAAATCGCCGGTCAAGTACCGGCTCTCCTGCTGGGTCCCCTTGTCACCTGCCCGGAGCGGCAGGGCGAGGGCATCGGCAGCAAGCTCATGCATGAAGGCCTTGCCCGTGCGGCGGCTCAGGGGCATCGGATCGTGGTGTTGGTGGGGGATGAACCCTACTACCGCCGTTTCGGCTTCCACCGGGCCCTGGCGCGCCGCCTGGAGCTGCCTGGCTGGGTCGATCCGGCCCGATTCCTCGCCCGCGAGCTGGCCGCAGGGGCCCTTGCGGGTGTTGGCGGCATGATTGGCCGGCCGGCCGGTGCAGAGCGTGAACAGAAGGCCGGAAGGGCCGCCTGAACGCTGCGGCAAAAGCCCCCGCATCTTGAGGGGGCGAAATCTGCCGCACCTGACCTTATATTGCTCTTGCGCTACAGTTCTGAACCGTCCATTTACCGAATCGAACTATCCCTGTTCCATGCGGTCTCGTGGAATGCGAGGTGTGCCGCGCCGAAAAGGGCGCCGTCGCCTTTCATGCCATGCCGCGGAAACGGGCTGACGCTCAGGAGAGACAATGAAAGACCCCATCGAAACCTACATGAACCTCGTACCGATGGTGGTCGAGCAGACCAATCGTGGCGAGCGGGCATACGATATCTTCTCGCGCCTGCTGAAGGAGCACATCATTTTCGTTGCCGGTCCCGTCGAGGACGGAATGGCGATGCTTGTTACCGCTCAGCTTCTCTTTCTCGAGGCCGAGAATCCGAAAAAGGAAATCTCGATGTACATCAACTCGCCGGGTGGCGTGGTGACATCGGGCCTTGCGATCTACGACACCATGCAGCACATCCGCCCCCCCGTTTCGACGGTTTGCATGGGGCAGGCGGCTTCGATGGGGTCGCTGCTTCTCGCTGCCGGTGAAAAGGGCATGCGCTTCGCTCTGCCGAACGCGCGGATTATGGTCCATCAGCCGTCGGGTGGTTTTCAGGGCCAGGCGAGCGACATCGAGATTCATGCGCGCGAAACGATCGCGATTCGCGAACGGCTAAACAATATCTACTGCAAACACACCGGCCAGAGCCTCAAGGCGGTTGAAGACGCGCTGGAGCGCGACAACTTCATGAGCCCCGAGCGTGCTTTGGAATTCGGAATTATCGACCACGTCGGGGTGGATCGTCCGCCGCTATCCGGTTCGGAAGGCGCCAAAAAAGGCTGAAATAATGCCTTTTTCCCTCGGGCGATGCGCAGCGAGGCAAAACTGAATGCCGTTTGCCTAAGAATCGGGCCGGTATTTCTTCACTTTTCTGCGCCGGAGCGGACGCGGAAGAGCGTTGTACGAAGTAATGAAATGTTGATCCCTCGCCGAATAACATGCTCGTATGTCGAGAAGGTGACTGGCTGAGGCATCCATTTCGCCCCTTCAAACGTAAGGGGAATATGGGTCATCTTGATCCGCCACCGGAAGGCGGGCACGGTTGGTGCATAAGGTTTGGTTGAATGCATCTGTACCGGCCTGTGGGTTACTAAGGAGTTCTTATGAGCAAGGTGAGCGGCGGCGACTCCAAGAACACGCTCTACTGTTCCTTTTGCGGCAAAAGCCAGCATGAGGTGCGGAAGCTGATCGCGGGACCGACCGTCTTTATCTGTGACGAATGCGTCGAACTCTGCATGGACATCATCCGCGAGGAGAACAAGAGCTCGCTGGTGAAGTCGCGTGACGGTGTTCCCTCGCCGCAGGAAATCTGTGGAGTGTTGGACGATTACGTGATTGGGCAGCAGCACGCGAAGCGCGTGCTGTCGGTCGCCGTTCACAACCACTACAAGCGCCTCAACCACGCTGCAAAAAACAACGACGTCGAACTTGCCAAGTCCAACATCCTGCTGATCGGCCCGACCGGTTGCGGCAAGACACTGCTCGCGCAGACGCTTGCCCGTATCCTGGACGTTCCCTTTACGATGGCGGATGCGACGACGCTGACGGAAGCCGGCTATGTCGGTGAGGACGTTGAAAACATCATTCTGAAGCTGCTGCAATCGGCCGACTACAATGTCGAGCGCGCGCAGCGTGGCATCGTTTATATCGACGAAGTCGACAAGATCAGCCGCAAGTCCGATAACCCGTCCATCACGCGTGACGTGTCAGGCGAGGGTGTCCAGCAGGCGCTGTTGAAGATCATGGAAGGCACTGTGGCTTCCGTGCCGCCGCAGGGCGGACGAAAGCATCCGCAGCAGGAATTCCTGCAGGTCGACACGACGAACATCCTGTTCATCTGCGGCGGCGCCTTTGCGGGCCTTGAAAAGATCATCGGTCAGCGCGGCAAGGGCGCAGGCATCGGTTTCGGTGCAAAAGTGCAGTCGGTCGAAGACCGGCGTACCGGCGACATTCTGAAGGACCTGGAGCCGGAAGATCTGTTGAAATTCGGCCTCATCCCCGAATTCGTTGGCCGTATGCCGGTGCTCGCGACGCTGGAAGATCTCGATGAGGAAGCGCTGCTGACCATTCTCACCCAGCCCAAAAACGCGCTGGTAAAGCAGTATGAGCGCCTTTTCGAGATGGAAAATGTGCGGCTCACCTTCTCCGAGGAAGCGCTTCGCGCAGTCTCGCGCAAGGCAATCGAGCGCAAAACGGGTGCCCGCGGCCTCCGCTCGATCCTCGAATCGATCCTGCTCGACACGATGTTCGAGCTGCCGACGCTCGAAGGGGTCGAGGAAGTGGTCATCAGCGCCGAAGTGGTGGAGGGCAAGGCTCGCCCGCTGTATATTTATGCGGAGCGCCAGGGCGACGTCGGGACCGGCGCCTGAGGCATATCCAAAATCGGCATTTTCGAAATCGGAGATGGCCTTGAAAGCACGAGCTTTCAGGGCCATTTTCATTTCAACAGGCACGTCCGCCAGCGATGCGAAGTCGCCGGAGCCGAACAACTACTCCGGTGGACTTTCGTCCAGAACCGTCCGAATTCCGGGCGGCAAGCCCGAATCCCTCTATTCTGAGAGGGACGGCCGGCAACTCAGCATTCATTCAGAATCGAATGCTAGGCTTAAGCATCGCTGCGGGCGGCAGAGAACTAGTGAAAGCAGGTGTGCGACCATGACAGAGAAAGACGATAACAAGCAGGCTCCCGCCGGCGGCTCCGGCAAGGAAGGCGCTTTGGTGCTTCCCGTGCTGCCGCTGCGCGACATCGTGGTCTTCCCGCATATGATCGTGCCGCTTTTTGTCGGTCGCGAGAAGTCCGTGCGTGCGCTTGAAAATGTAATGCAGGACGACAAGCAGATTGTGCTTGTGGCCCAGAAGAATGCTGCCGACGACAATCCGGCTACGGAAGATATTTATGAGATCGGCGCCGTCGGTTCGGTGCTGCAGTTGCTCAAGCTTCCTGACAACACTGTGAAGGTGCTGGTCGAGGGCGTTCGCCGCGCCCGCGTGAAGCGCTATACCGGCAACGAGGAATTCTTCGAAGCCGAAGTGGAACTCATCGACGAGACTGATGCGGACGACGAACAGCTCGAAGGTCTGTCGCGATCCGTCGTGTCGCAGTTCGAAGGCTATGTGAAGCTCAACAAGAAGGTGCCGCCGGAAGTGCTCGGGTCGATCGGTCAGATCGATGACCCGGCCAAGCTCGCCGACACAGTTGCAAGCCACATCAACATCAAGATTCCCGAGAAGCAGGAGCTTCTCGAAATGTCGTCCGTCGCGGAGCGGCTGGAGCGTGTCTACTCGCTTATGGAAGGCGAGATCAGCGTCCTCCAGGTGGAAAAGCGTATCCGCAGCCGCGTCAAGCGTCAGATGGAGAAGACTCAGCGCGAGTACTATCTGAACGAGCAGATGAAGGCCATTCAGAAGGAACTCGGCGACGGCGAGGATGGTAAGGACGAGATGCGCGAGCTCGAAGAGCGCATCCAGAAGACCAAGCTGTCCAAGGAAGCCCATGAAAAGGCCATGGCTGAGCTGAAGAAGCTCAAGCAGATGAGCCCGATGTCGGCCGAAGCGACTGTCGTGCGCAACTATCTCGATTGGCTGCTGTCGGTTCCGTGGAAGAAGCGCAGCCGCGTGAAGAAGGATTTGCTCAGTGCACAACAGATCCTCGATGCCGATCACTACGGCCTCGACAAGGTCAAGGAACGCATCGTCGAATATCTCGCCGTGCAGAGCCGGTCGAACAAGCTGAAGGGGCCGATCCTGTGCCTTGTCGGACCGCCCGGCGTGGGCAAGACCTCGCTCGGCAAGTCGATCGCGCGTGCGACCGGCCGCGACTTCGTGCGCATGTCGCTCGGCGGCGTTCGCGACGAGGCGGAAATCCGTGGTCACCGCCGCACCTATATCGGCTCGATGCCCGGTAAGGTCATCCAGTCGATGAAGAAGGTGAAGCACACGAACCCGCTCTTCCTGCTCGACGAGATCGACAAGATGGGCTCGGACTTCCGTGGCGATCCGTCTTCGGCACTTCTTGAAGTGCTCGACCCGGAGCAGAACGGTTCGTTCGCCGACCATTATCTGGAGGTCGACTACGATCTCTCCGACGTCATGTTCGTGACGACGGCGAACACGCTCAACATCCCTGAGCCGTTGATGGACCGGATGGAGATCATCCGCATCGCCGGTTACACCGAGGATGAGAAGGTCGAAATCTCCCGTCGCCATCTGATCCAGAAGGCGGTTGAGGGACACGGTCTTCGCAAGGGCGAGTGGTCGATCGACGACGAGGCGCTGCGCCATCTCATCCGCGTCTATACGCGGGAGGCGGGCGTCCGCAATCTCGAGCGTGAGTTGAACAATCTCGCCCGAAAGGCGGTGAAGGAAATCCTCACCACGCCGGGCAGGAAGTCGATCAAGCTCACGATGGAGAACATCGCGGATTACGCCGGCGTGCCGAAGTACCGTTACGGCGAAGCCGAAGGCGAGGACCAGGTTGGTATCGTCACCGGTCTCGCATGGACGGAAGTCGGCGGCGAGCTGCTCACCATCGAAGGCGTCATGATGCCCGGCAAGGGCCGCATGACGGTAACGGGCAACCTTCGCGATGTGATGAAGGAGTCGATCTCCGCCGCGAGTTCATTCGTGCGCTCACGGGCGACCCGCTTCGGCATTGAGCCTCCGCTCTTCGACCGCAGGGACATCCACGTCCACGTGCCCGAAGGTGCGACGCCGAAGGATGGTCCGTCCGCCGGCGTGGCCATGACGGTCGCCATCGTCTCTGTCATGACCGGCATCCCCGTCCGCAAGGACGTTGCCATGACGGGCGAAATGACGCTGAGGGGCAGGGTGCTGCCCATTGGCGGCCTGAAGGAGAAGCTCCTTGCGGCCCTTCGTGGCGGCATCAAGAAGGTGCTGATCCCGCAGGACAACGTGAAGGACCTGGCGGACATCCCGGACAACGTGAAGAACAGTCTGGAGCTGGTGCCGGTGAACACGTTGGACGAGGCGATCAAGCATGCGCTGACCCGCGTTCCGGATCCCATTGAGTGGGACGAGGAAGCGTGGCTGGCGGAACAGGCTGCCGCCGGTAAGCGGCAATCCGATACGCCGGAACAGGTTATGGCGCATTAAGCGGCCATTTCAGACGAAAATACGGAAACGGGAGCCCTTCGGCTCCCGTTTTTCGCATCTGCGAAATGTCAATTTTCCGCAGAAATCCTTTGTTTTTACTTTGACCCTCTTCTTGGCAGACAGGTAGACTCTTAACTCTTAGGGGAATCCTCTCGATTCCCGTCATCGCATCCAGAGGGGCCTCACGTGAACAAGAACGATCTCATTGCAGAAGTGGCGGACCGAAGCGGTCTATCGAAGGCCGATGCGACGAAAGCCGTCGATTACGTGTTCGACATCATTACGGACTCGCTGAAAAAGGGCGAAGAGGTCCGGCTGGTAGGCTTCGGGACATTCAATGTTTCGAACCGCGCCGCAACCGAAGGCCGAAACCCGCGTACCGGCGAAACCATCCAGATCCCGGCCTCCAAGCAGCCGAAGTTCAAGGCCGGCAAAGGCCTGAAAGACGCTGTAAACAGCTGATCTTTCCGTAGGGAATTCCAAAAAGGGCCGGCCACCGGAAACGGGAGGCCGGCCTTTTCATTTCCCGGTCTTTTCGTTTCAACGTGCCGTTGCGTCCGTCTCGCTCGCCTCTTCCGGCGCCAGAGCTTCGTCCGAGGCCCGCGGGTCGAGCTCTGTCGGCAGCGGCTGCACCTGGGTAAAAGGCACCGCGACGAAGTCGCTGCGCTGCTCCCCGGTCAGCGCAGGGGCAGAAGTGATCCGGTAGCCGGTATACGCCGCAAAAAGCAGGTGAACTGTCGCCGTTACCAGGAAAATGGAGGCAATGCCGAAAGTCGAAACGCCGATGGACGCCACCGTCGGGCCGATGATCGACCCAATGGAAAAGACGATCAGCAGCCCCCCCGATATCGCCACGAAACTTTCGCTCTGCCCATGGTCGTTCATATGGGCCACACAGACCGAATAGAGCGTCAGGCCGAACACACCAAACAGGAAGCCTGCCAGCATCACCGCCGTCACGCTGCCGCCGCTCCCAGCGATCACCAGGGCAATCTCGCCCAGTGCCGCGCCGATGCTGACGACGACTATGACCCGCCGGCGGTCCATTTGGTCCGAAAGCCGCCCGATCGGCCACTGCGCTATCGCCCCGCCGATGATGGCCGCTGCCATGAAAAGCGAAATGCCGCTCATGTCGAGGCCGCTCTCGCTCGCATAGAGGGGCGCCAGCGTCCAGAACGGTGCATTGGTAAGGCCAACCACGAACGACCCTATCAAGCCCACGGGAGACAGTGCATAGAGCTTCCAGACATCGATCCGCGTGCTCTGGATGGGCATCGGCTGCACTGACGTTGTAAGGGCTACGGGCACCAGCGCCAGCGAAGTGAGGATCGAGCACACGGCGAAAAGGGCAAAGCCGCCCGGGTCCGCCGCGTTGAGCATGAACTGCCCGACAGTCAGCGCCGACAGGTTCACGATCACATAGGTGGAAAAGAAGCGCCCGCGCGTCTCATTCGTGGACTGCTCGTTCAGCCAGCTCTCGATCACCATGTAGAGCCCCGCGAAGCAGAAACCCGTCAGGATGCGCATGAGGCCCCAAATGAACGGATCTGAAGAAAGTGCGTGAATCAGCGGCGCGACGGATGCGAGGCCGCAAAAGGCCGCAAAGCTTCTGATGTGTCCTGCCCGATGCACCACATGCGGCGTCGCCATGCAGCCGACCAGAAAGCCCGCGAAATAGACGCTGCCGATCACGCCCACGGTCGTTATGGCGAAACCGTCTATGCCGGCGCGAATCGGTATGAGCGTGCCAAGCAGGCCATTGCCGATCAGCAGGATTGCCGTAGCCAGCAACAGGGAAAAAACGGGTGCAAGGGTGCGGGGCAACGAAACACCCGATCATTCGTGAACATATGAGGTGGACGTTCAGGATCGCGGGTTTGCGAAAGGATTGCAATGCCCCCATTTGGGTTCCGATTGCAATCGCAAGGCCCATCCGATAGGAGTTTCGGCGGATTGAATGCCGGAATATCCGGCGGGCGGTTAGCTCAGTTGGTAGAGCATCTCGTTTACACCGAGAGGGTCGGCGGTTCGAGCCCGTCACCGCCCACCACGCCTCACGCGTGACCCTTTTGCCGATCTCGCTCTCGCAGCTTCGATGCGCCTTGACAGCGCCGGGACCTTGGCTTACGAGACGCGCACCTTCAGACGGCTCGCCGTCGGCAAAGGGGGTGTAGCTCAGTTGGTTAGAGCGCCGGCCTGTCACGCCGGAGGCCGCGGGTTCGAGTCCCGTCACTCCCGCCATCACTTCCATTATCGCCGGGCCGGCATCGGCCGCGCATCCTCCTTGCGGGGGCTTGCTGTGCGTTATGCGGATGGTGGCGCAAGAGCAGATAAATCAACGGCTTTTTGCTTTGTGAAATCGTTAGCCACCCTTTGATTCTGCAATTGCGAGGGCTATACTGCGCGCCGAATTGGGCGGCCCGGCTATGGATGATTCTCATCCCGTTTCGCGCGCTGGCGCGAGCAACATGGCCGCCCCCGCCGGTGCGTTTTGCGCCGGTACCTTGTGAGGACAAATTCGGATGGAAGACCTGCTGCTCGAGTACCTGCCCATACTGATCTTTATGGGCCTGTCTCTCGTCGTGGGCCTCGCGCTGTTGATTGCGCCTTTCGTGATCGCGCCGAGCAAGCCGGATCCGGAAAAGCTCGCTGCCTATGAATGCGGTTTCGACGCCTTCGACGACGCGCGAATGAAGTTCGACGTGAAATATTATCTGGTCGCCATCCTTTTCATCATTTTCGATCTGGAAGTCGCCTTTCTGTTTCCCTGGGCAGTTTCGCTCGGCGATGTCGGCGGCTTTGGTTTCTGGTCGATGATGGTTTTCCTGGGTGTGCTGACGATTGGCTTTACCTATGAGTGGCGGAAGGGTGCTCTGGAATGGGAGTGACGAACCCCGACAAGGTAATCTCCAACACGCCGGGCGTGGTCGATCCCGCTACGTCGGTTCCGGCTTGGCAGGATGATGCTTTTTTCCGTCAGGCGACGGACCAGCTTGCCGACAAGGGCTTTGTGCTGACGACGGTTGATGATCTCATCAACTGGTCGCGCACCGGCTCGCTGATGTGGATGACCTTCGGTCTCGCCTGCTGCGCGGTCGAGATGATGCAGACCTCGATGCCTCGCTACGATGCCGAACGCTTCGGTGTCGCGCCCCGCGCCAGTCCGCGCCAGTCCGACGTGATGATCGTCGCCGGCACCTTGACGAACAAGATGGCGCCGGCGCTGCGCAAGGTCTATGACCAGATGCCGGAGCCGCGCTATGTGATCTCGATGGGGTCATGTGCGAATGGCGGCGGTTACTACCACTACTCCTATTCCGTGGTGCGCGGCTGCGACCGGATCGTCCCGGTCGACATCTACGTGCCCGGCTGTCCTCCCACCGCCGAGGCGCTGCTTTACGGCATCCTGGCGCTTCAGAAGAAGATCCGTCGGACGGGTACGCTCGACCGCTGATTTTTTACAAAATAGGTGAGCCGCTTCCGCCCGGAAGCAGACCCCGCTCCCGAGTTTCGAGACCGCACCGATGGACGAAAGTCTTGCAGAACTGGGCGAACACATTCTTGGCACGCTCGAAGAGTCCGTGTTGGGATTTCACGTCGCTTTCGGCGAACTCAACGTTCTGGCTCAGGCCCAGTCGATCGCACGGGTCCTGAAGTTCCTGCGCGATGACCCCGCCTGCCGCTTCGGAACGCTTCTGGACATCACGGCCGTCGACTACCCGCAACGTCCGGAGCGGTTCGACGTCGTCTATCATCTCCTGTCGATGCACCAGAACCAGCGCATCCGCGTAACGGTCCGCACCAACGAGGAAACCGCAGTGCCGAGCGTGGTCGCGGTTTATCCCTCCGCTAACTGGTATGAGCGTGAAACCTTCGACATGTACGGGGTGCTCTTTTCCGATCATCCGGACCTTCGCCGCATCCTCACGGACTATGGTTTCAACGGCTATCCGCTCCGCAAGGATTTTCCCCTTACCGGCTATGTCGAAGTGCGCTACGACGACGACGAGAAGCGTGTGGTCTACGAGCCGGTGAAGCTGGTGCAGGAGTTCCGCAACTTCGATTTCATGAGCCCTTGGGAAGGCGCGGAATACCTGCTGCCGGGCGATGAGAAGGCGGAGCACTAGATCATGGCCGAACAGGAACTCCGCAATTATCACCTGAATTTCGGTCCGCAGCATCCGGCCGCGCATGGTGTGCTGCGCCTCGTGCTGGAGCTCGATGGCGAAGTCGTCGAGCGCGTGGACCCGCATATCGGTCTTCTGCACCGTGGCACGGAAAAGCTGATCGAGTACAAGACCTATCTTCAGGCGACCCCATACTTCGACCGGCTCGATTACGTTGCGCCGATGAACCAGGAGCACGCCTTCGTGCTTGCCGCCGAGCGTTTGCTTGGCCTCGAGGTGCCGCGCCGCGCCCAGTTCATCCGCGTCCTCTATTCCGAGATCGGCCGCATCCTCGCGCATTTGCTCAACGTAACGACGCAGGCGATGGACGTCGGCGCGCTCACCCCGCCGCTTTGGGGCTTTGAAGAACGCGAAAAGCTCATGATCTTTTATGAGCGTGCGTCCGGAGCCCGCCTTCACGCAAATTATTTCCGCACGGGCGGTGTGCATCGCGACCTGCCGCCAAAGCTGCTCGAGGATATCTACAATTTTTGCGACCCGTGTTCGCAGGTGCTGGACGATCTCGAAGGTCTCATCACCGACAACCGCATCTTCAAGCAGCGCAACGTCGACATCGGCGTCGTCTCGCAGGAAGAGGCGCTGGAGTGGGGCTTCTCCGGCGTCATGGTGCGCGGCTCAGGCATGGCCTGGGACCTGCGCCGCGCGCAGCCCTATGAGGTTTATTCCGAACTCGATTTCGACATTCCCGTAGGCAAGAACGGCGACTGCTACGATCGCTATCTCTGCCGCATGGAAGAAATGCGCCAGTCCTTGCGCATCATGAAGCAGTGCATCGAGTTGATGCCGGGTGGTCCTGTGCATGTGCTCGATGGCAAGGTCGTGCCGCCGTCGCGCAGCGAGATGAAGCGCTCGATGGAAGCGCTTATTCATCACTTCAAGCTTTATACCGAGGGCTACCACGTGCCCGCCGGCGAGGTTTATGCCGCCGTCGAAGCGCCCAAGGGCGAGTTCGGCGTCTACCTCGTGTCGGATGGTGGTAATAAGCCTTACAAGTGCAAGATCCGTGCTCCCGGCTACGCGCATCTTCAGGCCATGGACCATCTCTGCAAGGGTCACATGCTTGCGGACGTATCGGCCATTCTCGGTTCTATCGACATCGTTTTCGGAGAGGTGGACCGGTGAGCGTACGGCGACTGGATCCCAATCAGCCTGCAAGCTTCGCCTTCACGGCGGAAAATGTGGAATGGGCAAAGCAGCAGATTGCGAAATACCCGGAAGGCAAGCAGGCCTCCGCGATCATTCCGCTTCTCTGGCGCGCGCAGGAGCAGCATGACGGCTGGCTGCCCGAGCCTGCGATCCGCCATGTCGCGGATATGCTCGGCATGGAATATATCCGCGCCATCGAGGTGGCGACCTTCTACACCATGTTCAATCTCTCGCCGGTAGGCGAACACTATGTGCAACTCTGTGGCACGACGCCGTGCTGGTTGCGCGGCGCGGATGAGTTGAAGGAAGTCTGCCGCAAGCATATCGGCCCGGAAGGCACGGTAAGCGCGGATGGAAAATTCTCCTGGCTTGAAGTCGAGTGTCTCGGTGCATGCGTCAATGCGCCGATGGTGCAGATCAATGCCGACTTCTTCGAGGACCTCGATGCGGCGTCGTTCGAGCGTGTCCTCGCCGATCTCCGTTCCGGCAAGGATGTGAAGCCGGGACCGCAAAACGAACGTCACGCGTCCGAGCCTGCGGGCGGGCTCACCAGCCTCACGAATGTCGGGCAGGAAACCGGGACGGGCGGGGGCAACTGATGCTTGAAGATAAAGACCGCATTTTCACCAATCTCTACGGCCTTCAGGACTGGCGCCTCAAGGCGGCGCGCAGCCGTGGCGATTGGGATGGTACCGCCGACATCATCGCGAAGGGCCGCGACTGGATTCTCGATGAGATGAAGAAGTCGGGTCTGCGCGGCCGTGGCGGCGCCGGTTTCCCGACCGGCCTCAAATGGTCCTTCATGCCGAAGGAATCCGACGGCCGCCCGCATTACCTCGTGGTGAACGCCGACGAGTCCGAGCCCGGCACATGCAAGGACCGCGACATCCTGCGACACGATCCGCAGAAGCTCATCGAAGGCTGCCTCATCGCCAGCTTCGCTATGGGTGCCCATGCTTGCTACATCTATGTCCGCGGCGAGTTCATCCGCGAGCGTGAGCAGCTTCAGGCCGCCATTGATGAAGCCTATGAAGCGGGTCTTGTCGGCAAGAATGCCGCCGGCTCCGGCTGGGACTTCGAAATTTATGTGCATCACGGCGCAGGTGCCTATATCTGCGGCGAAGAAACGGCACTGCTCGAAAGCCTCGAAGGCAAGAAGGGCATGCCGCGCCTGAAGCCGCCTTTCCCGGCGAATGTCGGCCTCTACGGCGCTCCCACCACCGTCAACAATGTGGAGTCGATCGCGGTCGCACCGACGATCCTTCGCCGTGGCGCGACCTGGTTCTCCAGTCTCGGTCGGCCGAACAACACGGGTACCAAGCTTTTCTGCATTTCCGGCCATGTAAACCGGCCCTGCAATGTCGAAGAAGAAATGGGCATCCCCCTGCGCGAGCTTCTCGAAAAGCATGCGGGCGGCGTGCGCGGCGGCTGGGACAATCTGCTCGCCGTCATTCCCGGCGGCTCTTCCGTGCCGCTCCTGCCGAAGTCTGTCTGCGATGATGTGCTGATGGATTTCGACTCGCTGAAGAATGTGCAGTCTGGCCTCGGCACCGCCGCTGTCATCGTCATGGATAAATCCACCGACGTCATAAAGGCGATCGCGCGGCTCTCTGCCTTCTACAAGCATGAAAGCTGCGGCCAGTGCACGCCCTGCCGCGAAGGAACAGGCTGGATGTGGCGCGTCATGGAGCGTCTGGTCGCGGGCGACGCCGAAGTTCAGGAAATCGACATGCTGCTCGATGTGACGAAACGCGTCGAAGGGCACACCATCTGCGCCCTGGGCGACGCGGCGGCCTGGCCCGTGCAAGGTCTCATCCGCCACTTCCGGGGCACGATCGAAGAGCGTATAGCATCGAAGCGCGGCGCCGCGCAGGCAGCGGCGGAGTAGGGGCAATGCCGAAACTGATAGTCGACGACATCGAAGTAGAAGTCGAAAACGGCGCCACCGTGCTGCAGGCATGCGAGGAAGCCGGCGCCGAGATTCCGCGCTTCTGCTACCACGAGCGTCTCTCCATCGCGGGCAATTGCCGCATGTGCCTCGTCGAGGTCGAGAAGTCGCCCAAGCCCGTCGCTTCCTGCGCCATGCCTGCCGCCGAAGGCATGGTCGTCCGCACGAAGACCGAACAGGTGAAGCGCGCCCGCGAAGGCGTGATGGAATTCCTCCTCATCAACCACCCGCTGGATTGTCCGATCTGCGATCAGGGCGGCGAATGCGACCTGCAGGATCAGTCGATGGCCTATGGCGTCGACGGGTCGCGCTTTCATGAGAACAAGCGCGCGGTCGAAGAAAAATACATGGGCCCCCTCGTCAAGACCGTGATGACGCGCTGCATCCATTGCACGCGCTGCATTCGCTTCTCGACCGAAGTCGCCGGTGTACCGGAGCTCGGCGCCATTGGCCGTGGCGAGGATATGGAAATCACCACCTATCTCGAGCACGCGCTGACATCCGAGCTTTCCGCCAATGTGGTCGATCTCTGCCCCGTCGGCGCGCTCACCTTCCGCCCCTTCGCCTATACGGCCCGCCCTTGGGAACTCCGCAAGACGGAATCGATCGACGTCATGGATGCCGTCGGCTCCAACATCCGCGTCGATGCGCGCGGCGCCGAAGTCATGCGCATCCTCCCGCGCAACAATGACGACGTGAATGAGGAATGGATCTCGGACAAGACGCGTTTCGTCTGGGACGGCCTGAAGACGCAGCGCCTCGACACGCCTTATGTCCGCGAGAACGGCCGCCTCCGCGCCGCAAGCTGGGATGAGGCCTTCGCCGTCATCGCCGCCCGCCTGAAGGGTGTCGATGGGTCCCGCGTCGCCGCCATCGCGGGCGACCTCGCTTGCGCCGAATCCATGAAGGCGCTGAAGGATCTCTACACCGCCCTCGGCTCGCCCAACATCGATTGCCGCCAGGACGGCGCAAAGCTCGATGCATCTAACCGTGGCAGCTACCTCTTCAACACAACCATTGCCGGTATCGAGGAGGCGGACGCGGTCCTCTTGATCGGCACCGCCCCCCGCAAGGAAGCAGCCATTATCAATGCGCGCATCCTGAAGCGTGCCCGTATGGGCGGCCTCAAGGTCGGCGTCATCGGCCCCCGCGCCGATCTCACCTATGATTACGACTATCTCGGCGCCGGCCCGCAATCGTTGAGTGACCTCGGGTCCTTCGGCGACGTGCTGAAAAATGCCGCCAACCCGATGATCATTGTGGGGCAGGGCGCCCTCACGCGCGCCGATGGCGCGGCCGTGCTTGCCGCCGCGCTCTCGCTCGCTCAATCCGTCGGCGCGGTCCGCGAAGGCTGGAACGGCTTCAACGTCCTCCACACCGCCGCCTCCCGCGTCGCCGGTCTCGATCTCGGTCTTGTGCCGGGCGAGGGCGGCCGCGATGTCGCGGGCATTCTCGATGGCGCCTCGAAAGGCGACATCGAAGTCGTGCATCTCCTCGGCGCCGACGAAATCGACATGTCGCGCCTCGGCTCCGCCTTCGTCATCTATCAGGGAACGCATGGCGATGCCGGCGCGCACCGTGCGGACGTCATCCTGCCGGGCGCCGCCTACACCGAAAAGAATGCGCTCTGGGTAAACACCGAGGGCCGTGTGCAGGCCGGCCGCCGCGCCGTCTTCCCGCCCGGTGCCGCCCGCGAGGACTGGGCGATCCTGCGCGCCCTCTCGGCCGCCCTCGACGCGACGCTCCCCTATAACGACCTCGCCGGTATCCGCGCCGCGATCGAGGCCCAGGCGCCCCATTTCGCGCTGCTGGATATGATCGTCCCGGCCGCAGATTTGCCGCGTCTCGAGTCGGGTGATCTCGATGCCGCCCCGTTTGAAACGCCGGTGCAGGATTTTTATCTGACGAACCCGATCGCGCGGGCAAGCGCCGTCATGGCCGAGTGTTCGGCCGGCCGCGCCGCCGCGCGCGTTCAGGCGGCAGAGTGAGGGTGGGGCAATGACGGATGTTCTGATCGCATATGGAATTCCGCTGGCAATCATTGCCGCGCAGTCGCTCGCGCTCATCGTCGCGCTGCTGCTCGTCACCGCCTATGTGCTGCTCGCCGATCGCAAGATCTGGGCGGCCGTTCAGCTGCGCCGTGGTCCGAACGTCGTCGGCGCCTTCGGCCTGCTGCAGTCCTTCGCCGACCTGCTGAAATTCGTCTTCAAGGAAATCGTCATTCCAGCAGGCGCGAACAAGGGCATCTTCCTGCTCGCGCCGCTGGTGACGGTGGTGCTGGCGCTTTCCGGCTGGGCCGTCATCCCGCTCGACGCGCGCATGGTCATCGCCGACATCAATGTCGGCATTCTTTATATTTTCGCCATCTCGTCGCTGGGCGTCTACGGCGTCATCATGGCGGGCTGGGCGTCGAACTCGAAATATCCGTTCCTGTCCGCCCTCCGCGCCGCCGCGCAGATGGTCTCCTACGAAGTCTCCATCGGCTTCGTCATCGTCTGTGTGCTCATGACGGCAGGCTCGCTCAATCTCACGGCCATCGTCGAGTCCCAGCGCACCATCTGGTATTTCATTCCGCACCTGCCGATGTTCGTGATCTTCTTCATCTCGGCGCTCGCGGAAACGAACCGGCCGCCTTTCGATCTCGCGGAAGCGGAGTCCGAGCTCGTCGCCGGTTTCATGGTCGAGTATTCGTCCACCGCCTACATGATGTTCATGCTGGGCGAGTATGTGAGCATCCTGCTCATGTGCGCCATGACGACGATCCTCTTTCTCGGCGGCTGGCTGCCGCCCATCGATATCGCTCCCTTCAACATGGTGCCGGGCGTCATCTGGTTCCTGCTGAAGGTCTTTCTGGTCTTCTTCATGTTCGCGATGGTCAAGGCGTTCGTGCCGCGCTACCGCTACGACCAGTTGATGCGTCTCGGCTGGAAGGTCTTCCTGCCGATCTCGCTCTTCTGGGTCGTGCTCACGGCGGGTGTGCTGGTCGGCTTCGACATCGTGCCGCAGCATTGAGGGCCGGGATCATGATCGCAATACGGGAAAGGACTGAATAATGGCCTGGCTGGATCAGTCGGCGCGGTCGCTCTTCCTCGCCGAGTTTGTGTCGAGCTTCCTGCTCGCCATGCGCTATTTCTTCAAGCCCAAGGTGACGCTGAACTATCCCTTCGAGAAGGGGCCGCTCAGCCCGCGCTTCCGTGGCGAACATGCGCTGCGCCGCTATCCGAACGGCGAAGAACGCTGCATCGCCTGCAAGCTTTGCGAGGCCATTTGCCCCGCGCTCGCCATCACCATCGAGGCCGGCCCCCGCCGCAACGACGGTACGCGCCGCACCACGCGCTACGACATCGACATGACGAAATGCATCTATTGCGGCCTCTGCCAGGAAGCCTGCCCCGTGGATGCCATCGTCGAAGGTCCGAATTTCGAATTCGCGACGGAAACGCGCGAAGAGCTGATGTACGACAAGAACCGGCTGCTCGCGAATGGCGACCGCTGGGAACGCGAGATCGCGAAGAACATCGCGCTCGACGCGCCATACCGATAAGGGACGAAGGGTCCAGATAGATGATTGGCACCGCCATCGCGTTTTACCTCTTCGCGGGGATCACCGTCGCCGCGGGCTTCATGGTGATCTCGGCGCGCAACCCGGTTCACTCGGTGCTGTTTCTCATCCTCGCGTTCTTCAATGCGGCGGCGCTCTTCGTGCTGCTTGGCGCGGAATTTATCGCCTTCATCCTCGTCATTGTCTATGTCGGCGCGGTCGCGGTGCTGTTCCTCTTCGTCGTCATGATGCTCGATGTGGATTTCGTGGAGCTGCGCGAAGGCTTCCTGCAGTATCTGCCCATCGGCGCGCTCATCGGCATCATCCTGCTGATCGAGCTGTTGCTCGTGCTGGGCGGCTGGGTCATCGCGCCGGGGGCGGGCAGCGTTGCGGCCTCGCCCACGCCGATCCTGACCGATGTCGACAACACGCGCGCCCTCGGACAGGTCATCTACACGCAATATGTTTATCTCTTCCAGGCCGCCGGGCTCATCCTGCTGGTCGCGATGGTCGGCGCCATCGTGCTCACATTGCGTCACAAGACGAATGTGAAGCGCCAGGTTATTTCCGATCAAGTCGCCCGCACGCGGGAGACGGGCGTGGAACTGAAGAAGGTTGAGCCGGGTCAGGGGCTTTAGGTATCGGCGGTCGCGCCGCCGGGCTTTGAACTGAAGACGGCGCGGCCAAACAAAGATGAGGGGACTGGCCCCTGCGTTGCGGCGCGAGGGGCAGGAGAAAATGATGGCAATCGGCCTCGAACACTATCTCACGGTGGCGGCGATCCTGTTCACGCTGGGCATCTTCGGCATTTTCCTGAACCGGAAAAACGTGATCGTCATTTTGATGTCGATCGAGCTGATGCTGCTCGCGGTGAATATCAACCTGGTCGCCTTCTCCACCCATCTGGGCGATCTTGCGGGCCAGGTCTTCGCACTCTTTGTGCTCACCGTGGCCGCCGCCGAAGCGGCCATCGGCCTCGCCATTCTCGTCGTCTTCTTCCGCAACCGCGGCTCCATCGCGGTTGAGGATATCAATATGATGAAGGGGTAGGGGGAATGTACTCGGCAATCGTCTTCCTGCCGCTTCTGGGTTTCCTGGTCGCGGGCATTTTCGGGCGCTGGCTTGGCCCGCGTGGCGCGCAGATCGTCACCTCCGGCCTGCTTGTCATATCGGCCCTTCTCTCTGTCGCCGCGCTTGTCTCGGTCGGTCTTGGCGGCGAGACTGAGCGCGTCCAGGTCATGACTTGGATCGACTCCGGCGATTTCGAAGCCGACTGGCGCCTCCGCATCGACACGCTTACCGCCGTCATGCTCGTCGTCGTCACCTCCGTCTCCGCGCTCGTGCATATCTATTCGATCGGCTACATGAGCCACGATCCGCACCAGCCGCGCTTCTTTGCCTATCTCTCGCTCTTCACCTTCGCCATGCTGATGCTGGTCACGGCGGACAATTTCATCCAGCTCTTCTTCGGCTGGGAAGGCGTGGGCCTCGCCTCATATCTCTTGATCGGCTTCTGGTACCAGCGCCCGAGCGCCAATGCCGCCGCCATCAAGGCCTTCGTGGTGAACCGCGTCGGCGATTTCGGCCTCATCCTCGGCATCGCCACGCTCTTCTTCACCATCGGCTCGGTCGATTTCGACACCGTCTTCAAGGCCATCCCGGAAATCGCGGACAGCACTTTTTCCTTCCTCGGCTATGATGTGCCTGTGGTCACCACCGCCTGCCTCCTGCTCTTCATGGGCGCGATGGGCAAGTCGGCACAGTTCCTGCTCCACACCTGGTTGCCGGATGCGATGGAAGGCCCGACCCCCGTTTCCGCGCTCATCCATGCCGCGACGATGGTCACGGCCGGCGTCTTCCTGCTCGCCCGCCTGTCACCCATCTTTGAATTCTCGGCCACGGCGCTCACCTTCGTCACTGTGATCGGCGCAACGACAGCCTTCTTCGCCGCCACCGTGGGCCTGGTGCAGAACGACATCAAGCGCGTCATCGCCTATTCGACCTGTTCGCAGCTCGGCTACATGTTCGTGGCCGTCGGCGTCGGCGCCTACGAGGTGGCGATGTTCCACCTCTTCACCCACGCCTTCTTCAAGGCGCTGCTGTTCCTCGGTTCCGGCTCCGTCATCCACGCCATGAGCGACGAACAGGACATGCGGAAAATGGGCGGGCTCTACAAGCTCATCCCCGTCACATGGATCATGATGGTGATCGGTACGCTTGCCTTGACGGGCTTCCCCTTCACCGCGGGCTACTATTCCAAGGATGCCGTCATCGAAGCCGCCTATGCCGGCCACAACGCCGCGCATATGTATGCCTTCACGCTGACGGTTGCCGCCGCGCTCCTCACCTCGTTTTATTCATGGCGCCTGATTTTCATGACCTTCCATGGGACAAGCCGCGCCTCGAACGAAACCCTGAGCCACGTGCACGAGTCGCCGCTCGTCATGCTGGTGCCGCTTGTGGTGCTCGCCGTCGGCGCGCTCGGCGCCGGTGCCGTCTTCGCGCCGCTCTTCATCGGCCATGCGCATGAAGCATTCTGGCTCGAGGCAATCTATCGCGGCGCTGAAAACCACATCATGCATGCGTTCCACGACGTACCGGATTGGGTGCCCTTCGTGCCCACGCTCATGATGATCCTCGGTTTCGCCACCGCCTGGCTCTTCTACATCGCGCGGCCGGATATGCCCAGGCAGCTCGCCCGCACGCATGACTCGCTCTATCAGTTCCTGCTCAACAAGTGGTACTTCGACGAGATCTACAACTTCATCTTCGTCCGTCCCGCTTTTGCGCTCGGCCGTATCTTCTGGAAGCAGGGTGACGGCCGCATCATCGATGGTCTCGGCCCCGATGGCATCTCCGCCCGCGTGCTCGACATTTCGCGCGGCGTGGTCCGTCTTCAGAGCGGCTATCTCTACCACTATGCCTTCGCCATGCTGCTCGGCGTCGCGGGCCTGGTGACCTGGTTCATGGTCGGGGGAACGCACTGATGACCGACGGCAATATTCTCTCGCTCATCACCTTCCTGCCGCTCATCGGCGCGCTCGTCATTCTGGCGACGCGCGGCGACGAGGCGACCGTCGCCCGCAATGCGCGCTACGTCGCGCTGTGGACTACGGGCGCCACCTTCCTCGTCTCGCTCTACATCTGGTGGAAGTTCGATCCCACCACGGCCGATTTCCAGTTCGTCCAGCAGACGGAGTGGCTCGGCGGCGCCATCAACTACCATATGGGGGTCGACGGCATCTCGATGCTCTTCGTCATCCTGACGACCTTCCTGATGCCCGCCTGCATTCTCGCCAGCTGGACATCCATAAATACGCGCGTGAAGGAATACATGATCGCCTTCCTCGTGCTGGAGACGCTGATGATCGGCGTCTTCTGCGCGCTGGATTTGGTGCTCTTCTATCTTTTCTTTGAAGGCGGCCTCATCCCGATGTTCCTCATCATCGGCGTCTGGGGCGGCGCGCGCCGCATCTATGCGAGCTTCAAGTTCTTCCTCTACACTTTCGTCGGCTCGGTGCTGATGCTGCTCGCCATCATGGCGATGTACTGGAGTGCCGGCACCACCAGCATCCCCGTATTGCTGGAACATGACTTCCCGGCCGGTATGCAGTTCTGGCTATGGCTCGCCTTCTTCGCCTCCTTCGCGGTGAAGATGCCGATGTGGCCGGTCCACACCTGGCTGCCGGATGCGCATGTGGAGGCGCCGACAGCGGGCTCCGTCATCCTGGCGGGCATCCTGCTCAAGATGGGCGGCTACGGCTTCCTGCGTTTCTCGCTGCCCATGTTCCCGGTCGCCTCCGCCGATCTTGCCTGGCTCGTCTTCGGCCTCAGCGTCATAGCGATCGTCTATACGTCGCTCGTTGCGCTGGTGCAGGAGGATATGAAAAAGCTGATCGCTTATTCGTCAGTCGCGCATATGGGCTTCGTGACGATGGGTATCTTCGCCGCCAACCAGCAGGGCGTGCAGGGCGGCATCTTCCAGATGCTTTCCCACGGCTGGGTCTCCGGCGCGCTTTTCCTCTGCGTCGGTGTCATCTATGACCGTATCCATACGCGCGAGATCGCGGCCTATGGCGGGCTCGTCAATCGTATGCCGCTCTATGCCGTCGCCTTCATGGTCTTCACCATGGCGAATGTCGGCCTGCCGGGCACCAGCGGTTTCATCGGCGAGTTCCTGACGATCCTCGGCGTCTTCAAGGTCAACACCTGGGTAGCCGCCATCGCCGCCACCGGCGTCATCCTCGCTGCGGGTTACGCGCTTTATCTCTATCGGCGCATCATCTTCGGCGTGCTGGAGAAGGACTCGCTCAAATCCATCGCCGATCTGAACCGCCGCGAGGTCATCACCATCGCGCCGCTTCTCGCCGCCACCATCTTCTTCGGCGTCTATCCCTCGCCGATCATGGATGTAACGGCGGTCTCGGTTGAAAATCTCGTGACGAATTACACGGCCGCCGTCGAGGCGTACCGCTCCGCCGAAGGGCCGGGCATGATGTCTCAGGTCGCAAGCCTGCTGACCGGAAACTAGGCGGAAGGCCGAGGATAGAAGAACATGGAAAACGCAATCTCCACCGTTCCGGAATTTTTGCCCGCCCTGCCGGAAATTCTCCTGGCCGTCGGCGCCATGGCGCTGCTTATGTATGGTGTCTTCCGCAAGGATTGTGACGCACGCGAGACAAGCCTCGGCGCGCTCGCTCTCTTCGCGCTCGTCGGCGCCTTCCTCATCATCGAGCCGAACGCCTATGTGGAAACCTTCGGCGGCATGTTCGTTATCGACGGCTTCACCAAGTTCATGAAGCTCCTGATCCTGCTCGCCGCCGCTGCTGCCATCGTCATGTCGCTCACCTTCATCCGCCGCGAAGGCATGGACCGCTTTGAATATCCGGTCCTCATCATCCTCGCCACGCTCGGCATGTTCATGATGGTGTCGGCAAACGGCCTCATCTCGCTCTATATGGGCCTCGAGCTTCAGAGCCTCTCGCTCTATGTCATTGCCGCATTCCATCGTGACAACACGCGCGCAACGGAAGCCGGCCTGAAATATTTCGTCCTCGGCGCGCTCGCTTCCGGCATGCTGCTTTATGGTGCCTCGCTGATCTATGGCTTCACCGGCAGCGTCCAGTTCGGCTCCATTGCCACGGTGCTTCAGGCGGACGGCACGAATATCGGCGTCATCTTCGGCATCGTCTTCGTGCTCGCCGGCCTCGCCTTCAAGATTTCCGCCGTGCCCTTCCATATGTGGACGCCGGACGTCTATGAAGGCGCGCCGACGCCCGTCACCGCCTTCTTCGCAGGCGCGCCGAAAGTCGCCGCCATGGCGCTCATCCTGCGCGTCCTCTTCGTCGCCTTCCCGTCGATGGAGAGCGAGTGGCAGCAGATCATCGTCTTCATCGCCATCGCTTCGATGGTGCTGGGCGCCTTCGCCGCCATCGGCCAGTCCAACATCAAGCGCCTCATGGCCTACAGCTCCATCTCGCATATGGGCTTCGCCATGGTCGGCCTCGCCGCCGGAACGCCGGAAGGCGTGCGTGGCGTGCTCATCTATCTCGTGATCTATGTGGTCATGAATGCCGGCGTCTTCTGCTGCATCCTCGCCATGCAGCGCAAGGAAGGCTATGTCGAGAACATCTCCGATCTCGCCGGCCTCTCGCGCAATCAGCCCATGGTCGCCTTCATGATGGCCATGCTGATGTTCTCGCTTGCTGGCGTGCCGCCTCTCGCGGGCTTCTTCGGCAAGTTCTATGTCTTCATGGCCGCCGTCGAGGCCGGGCTCTATCCGCTCGCCGTCATCGGCGTCCTGGCCAGCGTCGTCGGCGCCTTCTACTATCTGCGCATCGTCAAGATCATGTATTTCGACGAGGCGGCGGAGCCCTTCATCCAGCCAATGCCGGGCGAGCTCACCGCTGTGCTCGGCATCTCCGGCGTCTTCACGCTCTTTTTCTTCGTCTATCCGGCGCCGCTCATCCTCGCCTCGCAGGCCGCCGTCCGCGCGCTCCTGCCTTGATGCAGGCATGAGCCCGCTTCCGCCCGTTCGCCGTTTCGCAGAGATCGACAGCACGAACGAGGAGGCGCGGCGTCTCGCCGAGGCGGGAGAGCCGGGCCCGCTCTGGCTCGTTGCCGAGCGGCAGACGGCGGGCCGTGGCCGCCGTGGCCGCAACTGGGTCTCGCCCACCGGCAATTTCATGGGCACGCTGCTGTTCCGCCCGCGTTGCGGTCCGCGCCAGGCAGGCGAGCTCTCCTTCGTCGCCGCCGTCGCCGTCCATGATGCGGTGGAAAGCCTCCTGCCGCCGCATCTCCGCGCCGGCCTCCGGCTCAAATGGCCGAACGATCTTCTCCACGACAAGGCGAAGCTCGCAGGTATCCTGCTCGAATCCTCGGGCATGGCGGGCGCCGAAGTCGCCTGGGTGGCGATCGGCATGGGGATCAACCTCGCGCATCACCCGGAAGGCCTCGAATATCCCGCCACCTCCCTCGCCGCCATGAGCGTAGGCCTGGTCACGCCGGACGAGGCGCAGCAGGCGCTCGCCGCCTCCTTTGATAGCTGGCTCACAAAGTGGCGCGGCGTGCAGGGCTTCGCCGTCATCCGGGAGGCATGGCTGAAACGCGCCCAGGGCCTCGGCGGGCCCGTCACCGTGCGCCTCGCGGACGGCACCTATGATGGAACTTTCGAAGGCCTCGCCCCCGATGGCACCTTGCAGTTGCGAATGCCGGATGGCGAACTCCGCCTCGTTGCGGCCGGAGATGTATTCTTTCGCCCCGCGACGGGATAGGTTCAAATTATGAGTATGTCTGCTTCCGTTGCCTCCCCCCATGCGCCCGGCGCGCATGATGAGCTGATCTTTCTGCCCCTTGGCGGCTCGGGCGAGATTGGGATGAACCTCAATCTCTATGGCTTTGGCCCGCCAAAGGCGCGTCAGTGGATCATGGTCGATCTCGGCGTGACCTTCGGCGACGACCGCACCCCCGGTGTCGACGTCATCATGCCGGATCCCGCCTTCATTGTGGAGCGCAAGAAAGACCTGCTCGGCATCGTGCTGACCCACGCCCATGAGGATCACATAGGCGCCGTCGCGCATATCTGGCCGCGTCTGCGCTGCCCCGTCTACGCCACGCCCTTCACCGCCGCCATGGTGCGCGGCAAGCTCATCGAGGCCGGCATCGAAAACGAAGTGCCGATGCACATCATCCCCCTCGGTCACCGCTTCGCCCTCGGTCCCTTCGACATCGAACTGGTAACGCTCACCCATTCGATCCTGGAGCCGAACGGGCTCGCCATCCGCACGCCGCTCGGCCTCGTCATGCATACGGGCGACTGGAAGATCGACCCCGATCCCGTCGCCGGCGACGACATGGACATCGCCCGCCTGAGCGAAATCGGCGACGAAGGCGTCCGCGCCATCGTCTGCGACTCGACCAACGTCTTCTCGCCCGGCACCTCCGGCTCCGAGGCCGATGTCGCGTCGAGCCTCATAGAACTCATCAAATCCTGCGAGGGCAGGGTGGCCGTCACCACCTTCGCCTCCAATGTCGCCCGTCTCGAAAGTATCGCCCGCGCCGCCGAAGCCTGCGATCGGCACGCCGTGCTGGTCGGCCGCTCCATGTACCGCGTCGTCGGCGCCGCCCGCGAATGCGGTTATCTCACCGGCCTCGCGCCCTTCGTCAGCGAGCATGACGCCGCTTATCTTCCGCGAGACAAGGTGCTGTTCATCTGCACCGGGTCGCAGGGCGAGCCGCGTGCCGCGCTTGCCCGCATCGCCGAGGACGGTCATCCCCACATCGTGCTGGAGGAGGGCGACACCGTCGTCTTCTCGTCCCGCATCATCCCCGGCAATGAAACCTCGATCTTCGACCTGCAGAACCTGCTGGCCGAGCGCGGCGTCCGCGTCGTCACCGAGAAGGACCACTTCGTCCACGTCTCGGGCCATCCCTGCCGCGATGAGCTCGCCCGCATGTATCAATGGATCAGGCCGGAAGTCGCCGTGCCGGTTCATGGCGAGGCCCGCCACCTCGCGGAACATGCCGTCCTCGCGCGCGAGCTTCAGGTGCCGGAGCAGGTGGTCATCCGCAACGGCCTCATGGTCCGCCTGGCGCCGGGCCCGGCCGAAATTGTCGGCGAGGTCCCCTCGGGCCGCATCTATCTCGATGGCGATGTATTGACCGAGTCCGATGAGGGCGCGGTCCGCGAAAGGCGCAAGCTCGCCTTCGCCGGCTCCGTCTTCGTCAGCCTGGTGCTGGACGGCAAGGGAGAGGTCCGTGGCGAGCCGCAGGTCCGCCTCATGGGCCTGCCCGAGGAAGATGGCAACGGCGTCTCCTTCGAGGACCGGGCGCTGGATGCGGTGGAGGACGCCCTCGACCGCCTGCCGAAAAAGCGCCGCGGCGACGACGATGCCGTAGCGGAATTCCTGCGCCGCGCCGTCCGTGGGGATATCCGCCGCTACTGGGGCAAAAAGGCCCAGGTCGCCATCGCCGTCATCCGCATCTGATCCCCTCCTGCTTGCCTTGCCCCGCCTCCGAAACCGGCCTAAACATGGGCCATCGGAATTCAACGGTTAAGGAACAGGCATATGCTCGGTCCCCTCAATCACGTTGCCATCGCCGTGCCGGACGTGCGCGCGGCGGGCGAGATGTACCGCACGAAATTTGCCGCCAAGGTCTCGGACGCCGTGCCGCAGCCAGACCACGGCGTGACCACCGTTTTCGTCGATCTCGGCAACACCAAGATCGAGCTGCTGGAGCCCCTGGGTGAGAATTCGCCCATCGCCGGCTTCCTCGCCAAGAATCCGAAGGGCGGCATCCACCACATCTGCATCGAGGTCGAGGATATCGACAGCGCCTGCGAAAAAATGAACACCGAAGGCGTCACGATCACCGGAACGGGCAAGCCGCGCATCGGCGCCCATGGCAAGCCGGTCGTCTTCCTCCACCCGAAAGACCTTTACGGCACGCTGGTCGAGCTGGAACAGGCATAAGGCCCGGGGCAAACCGGGCAGGGGAAGCATTCATGGATTGGCCCGCAGGCCTCGCCATCTATTTCATCCTTTGGTGGGTCACGCTCTTCGCGGTCCTGCCCTGGGGCATCAAATCCCGCACCGAAAGCGGTGAGGAAGTCATCCCCGGAACGGATGCCGGCGCCCCCGCGCGCCATGGCCTGCTCATCAAGGCGGGCATAACCACGATCATCGCCGCGATCGCCTGGTCCTTTGTCGCGTGGATATGGATCTACCAGCCAATCCCCCTCGACAGCATCCCCTTCATGCCCGACCTCAGCAACGAATACTGAACCCGAGCAACCGGGTCGGACTTTACCCGCGGCACCGATCTTCCTCCCACCCTCCCCTGGGGGGAGGGTCGAAATTTGCTCTCGCAAATTTCGGGGCGGGGGCTCTGAGCCAGCTAGGCGGGCCATCTAAACAAAACCGTCATGACCCGCTTTATGCGGGTCATCCACGTCTTTCTTGGCTGACAACGCCAAGTCGTGGATGGCCCGGACTAGCCGGGCCATGACGAATCTCGAGACTTTTCTGAGCCCAAAAAAAAGCAAGGTCCACTTTCGTGGCCTTGCTCGGTAGTGTTCCCTCGGTCGCGCCCTCGCCATCCTTTTCGGACGGTCAAGGTCAGCGTTCCCTCCCTAAACTTGGGCTCGCGCTATCGCGCTTTTCCCTTTTTGTTGAAGGGACTATAGCCACCCTGCGTCATCCTGTCACGCGTCTTTTTGCACTCCGCGAAATTTTTGCAAGCATTACGCACACCCCCCGCAACTTACCGACAGGATTGATCGCAACACCGGCGTTTCATTGCAAAGCCAGCTTGAGCACGAAGGCCGCCGCAATCGCCACTACCGCAATGTTCAGCTCCCGCCCCCGCCCGGCCAGCAGCTTGATCGCGACATAGGAAATCAACCCAAGGCCAATGCCCGTCGCGATCGAGAAGGTGAGGGGAATGGCAATCGCCGTCAGGATGGCGGGCGCCGTCTCGCTCACATCGCCCCAGTCGATATCGGCGAGGCTGCGCGCCATCAGGCAGGCGATGAAGACGAGCGCGGGCGCCGTCGCATAGAGCGGCACCATCTCGGCAAGCGGCGCAAGGACAAGGCTCGCAATGAAGAGCCCGCCGACGGTCGCCGCCGTCAGCCCCGTTCGCCCGCCCGCATCGACGCCCGCCGCGCTTTCGATATAGCTCGTCGTCGTCGATGTGCCGAGCGCCGCGCCGATGATCGTTGCGGATGAATCCGCCACCATCGCCTTTCGCAGCCGTGGAATATTGCCGTCCGCGCCCACCATGTTGGCCCGCTGCGCCACGCTCACCAGCGTGCCGGTCGTATCGAGCAGGTCGACCAGCAGAAACACGAAAACGATGGTGACGAAACCCGCCTGAAATGCACCGGCCAGATCCATCTGCAGGAATGTCGGCGCAAGCGAAGGCGGTGCCGCCGCCACACCCTTGAACTCCTGCAGGCCGAGCAACAATGCCGCGAGCGTAATCGCGAGAACCGTCAGCATGATGGCGCCGGGTACGCGCCTGTATTGCAGCGCCACCAGTACGACAAAGCCGGCGCAGGCGAGCAGGGCGGCCGGATGACCGAGATCGCCAAGCGCAACAAGCGTCACCGGATCGTCCGCGACAACGCCCGCATTCTTCAGCCCGATCAGCGCGAGAAAAAAACCGATGCCCGCACCGATCCCGTACTTGAGCGAGCGCGGAATCGAGTTCACCATCCGCTCGCGCAAGGGCGACAGCGACAACAGCAGAAAAAGAAAGCCGGAAACGAACACGCAACCAAGCGCAAGCCGCCAGTCGCCATCGAACAGCGGCACCACGGCAAAGGCGAAATAGGCGTTGAGCCCCATCCCCGGCGCCAGCGCCACGGGATAGTTCGCATAAAGCCCCATGATGAGAGAGCCCGCCGCCGCCGCAAGACAGGTAGCCACGAACACCGCCCCGAAATCCATCCCGGCCGCCGCCAGGATCGCCGGGTTCACGAAGATGATGTAGGCCATCGTGAGATAGGTCGTCGCCCCCGCCAGCACCTCTGTGCGGATCGTCGTGCCGTTCGCCCGCAAGGCGAACACCCGCTCGAAAATCCCGCTTCCCCCATCCGCCATTCTGCTACCCCCGCCCAGGCCCTGATTTGCCTCGCCGCCAAATCCCCGCAACAATTCCTTAAACGCCCCGCGCGCAGTATGGAAGCATGATGAAGCCCGCCCTTGTCCCCTTGCTCGGCCTGCTGATCGTTTCCCCCCTCGCGGCGGAGGAAATGCTCGCCGGCGCGGATGAGCTGCGTCACGCGCAGATATCCGAAGCCGATTGCCGCCGCATCGCCCTCTATCAGCCCGGCGGCGCCGACTATGTCCCCGGCGTCGCGGCGGATGGCAGCGCCGTGGCCCCTGCCGACCTCGACGGCTACCGCTATGGCAATCGCCCCGTTTATGAATTCGATGTGACGCTCGATCCGCTGATAGGCCGCAATCCGGCCTTTAATTCCGCCACCAAAATGAGCGTCGCCCGCGTCGTCATCGATATGGATACCGGCCACACCACGATGGATGGTCAGGATGTTTCCGGCGGTAACCATGCCATCGCCGAAGCCTGTGCAAGATTGCATCACAAGCCGGTGAAATAGCCCGCGCCATATCCCCCTTTGATTGACATGGCCCGGCCCCGCCCGCACCCTTGGCTGCAATGTTGGGGTGGCTTTCAATGCGTTTGTTCTGCCGGAAGGCGGTGGTTTCCGCCGCGTGTTTTTGCATGGCCGTTTTCTGGCTGGCGGCCACGGCTCTGCCTGCCGCCGCGCAGGATGCACGCTGGCGCATCACCCAGGAGCGGTGGAGCGATGCGGACGAAAAGGCATGGCAGGATTTCGTCGCGGCACTCGGCGGCGCCGATTGCTGGACCTTCGACGAGTGCATAAAGAGCGCCGCCAATCCCTATCGCCACACCGATCCGAAAACCCGCTTCTATGTCGATTGCGCCGACATGCCCTATGTCTTGCGCGCCTATTTCGCCTGGAAGAACGGCCTGCCATTCGCTTGGCAGAGCGCCATGAAATCGTCCGATGGTCCGGGTGCGGATATTCGCTATTCCGAGGAGGGCAACGTCATCGTTGGCCGGGATTCCGTCCCCCGCGCCGCCTCGGGCGTCAACGCAATCTCCGTCCTGCACACGCTCGTCAACGTCGTCTCCACGGCCATGTTCCGGCGCGATGCGACATGGGACGAGCCCGGCATGTTCGCGGACACCTATTCGCCGCGCCTAGATCGCGAGGCGATCGTTCCCGGCACTATCGCCTATGACGTGAACGGCCACGCCTCGCTCGTCTGGAAGGTCGAGTCCGGTGGCCGCGTCCTCATCTTCTCCTCCCACCCGGATCATTCGCTGAGCCGCACATTCCTGGGCCGTGAGTTTCTGCGCACCGGCCCGCAGCTCGGCTCCATCTTCCAGAAGTTCCGCCCCATCGAAGTCGTCGGTGCAACGCGTGCGCCGAATGGCGCGCTTGTCGGCGGCAGGATCGTCGGCGCCCGCAACGCCGACATTCCCGATTTTTCTCTGGAGCAATATCAGGGCAGCCCGCCCGGCAGTCCTTATGGCTGGCGCACCGCCTCCTGGGTCTGGAACGGCGAGAACATGGATTTCTATACCTATCTCCGCGCGCGCCTCTCCGCTGGCGAACTCGAATACCATCCCGTCGCGGAAATGAAATCCATGATGCAGTCGATCTGCTTCGACCTGCGCTCGCGCAAGCAGGCGGTAGAGATTTCGGTCGGGCGCGGCATTCAGAACATGTCGCCGCCAGATCGTCTGCCGCGCAACATCTACGGCACCGACGGTGTGTGGGAGCTTTACTCCACGCCCTCGCGGGATGCGCGCATGAAGACCGCCTTCAAGGAGATGTACGATCTCGTCGTAGAGTTCATCAAGATGGACATGGTGGACGCGCCGCGCCTTCATTATGAAGGCGACAATCTCGCCCGCGATCTCCTCGCCGCCTATGAGGAACAGAACGCGGCATGCAGCATCTCCTACCGCAATTCGGATGGCCGCACCGTCGAGCTTTCCATCGACCGTATCGCCCACCGCCTCTACGACCTTTCCTTCGATCCCTATCAATGTGTGGAGCGCCGCTGGGGCGCGCAGGGCGAGGAGCTCGCCTCCTGCCGCGATGGCGCGCAGAAGACCCGCTGGTACGAAGCCCAGCGTTACCTCCGCAACCAGATCGACCGCACCTATGATGTCGATATGGGCTATTCCATCGCCGAGCTGGAAAGCGGCCCTTGGGGCCTGCGCACCGGGCGGGGCGTGGAGCAGGGGCCGGATATCGATGTGAAGGCATATCTCACCGGCGTCGCCCAACGCGGTGCCGGCCCGCGCGCCGACATTGCGAATCCGGCCGGGACCCCCTAAAACTTGACGCCCATATTGCAAGCTTCCGGCGGGCTCAAGGGTCCGGCCGCGGGTTGCCGCGTTTCCGTCCGGCAGCCATTTTCAGGGTCATCATGCGCCTTTCCAGATATTTCCTGCCCACACTGAAGGAAAACCCCGCCGAGGCGCAGATCGCGTCGCACCGGCTGATGCTCCGCGCCGGCATGGTCCGCCAGACCGCCGCAGGCATCTATGCCTGGCTGCCGCTCGGCCTCGCCGTGCTCCGCAAGATCGAGGGCATCGTCCGCGACGAGCAGAAGCGGGCAGGGGCGATCGAGCTCCTGATGCCGACCCTCCAGTCCGCCGACCTCTGGCGCCAGTCCGGCCGCTACGATGCCTATGGGCCCGAAATGCTCCGCATCGTCGACCGTCACGAGCGCGACATGCTCTACGGCCCCACCAACGAGGAGATGATCACCGACATCTTCCGGGGCGCCGTCCGCTCCTACCGCGACCTGCCGCGCAACCTCTTCCACATCCAGTGGAAGTTCCGCGACGAGATCCGCCCCCGCTTCGGCGTCATGCGCGGCCGCGAATTCCTCATGAAGGACGGCTACTCCTTCGACCTCGATGTCGAGGGTGCGCGCCGCGCTTATCGCAAGATGTTCGTCTCCTATCTCCGCTCCTTCGCGCGCATGGGCCTGAAGGCGATCCCGATGGCCGCCGACACCGGCCCCATCGGCGGCGACATGAGCCATGAATTCATCATCCTGGCCGAGACGGGCGAGAGCGCCGTCTTCTGCCACCGCGACCTCGTGGACATGGCCGTCCCCGGCGACGACATCGACTACGAGACGGACCTCAACCCCGTCATCGCCGCCCGCACCGACCTCTACGCCGCCACCGACGAGAAGCACGACGCCGCGAAGTTCGACGCCGAAGTCCCGAAGGACAAGCAGCTCTCCGCGCGCGGTATCGAGGTCGGCCACATCTTCTTCTTCGGCACCAAATATTCACAATCCATGGGCGCCCTCGTCACCGGGCCGGACGGCAAGGAAGTCCCCGTCCAGATGGGCTCCTACGGCATCGGCGTCTCCCGCCTCGTCGGCGCCATCATTGAGGCGAGCCACGACGACGCCGGCATCGTCTGGCCGGATGCCGTCGCGCCCTTCACGGTCGGTCTCATAAATTTGAAGTCCGGTGATGCCGAAACCGATGCCGCCTGCGAGAGCATCTATGAGAAGCTCACCGCGCAAGGGATCGACGTCCTCTATGACGACACGGATGAGCGCGCCGGCGCCAAGTTCTCGAACATGGACCTGATCGGTCTCCCTTGGCAGCTCGTCATCGGCCCGCGCGGCCTCAAGTCTGGCACCGTCGAACTGAAGCGCCGCGCCACCGGCGAAAAGGAAGAACTGAGCCCCGAAGCCGCACTGGCGAAGATAGCGGGGTAACCCCCGCCAACAAGGACGGCACATGACGGACACGACAAGCAGAGCCCGCGCCGGCAGCAGCCGCCCCTTCGGCGCCTTCGAATGGCTGCTCGCGATGCGCTATCTCCGCGCCCGCCGCCGCGAGGGCTTCATCTCCGTCATCGCCGGCTTCTCCTTCGCGGGCATCATGCTCGGCGTCGCCGTCCTCATCATCGTCATGTCGGTGATGAACGGTTTCCGCACCGAACTTCTCTCCCGCATCCTCGGTCTCAACGGCCACATGTTCGTGCGCGGCGTCGGCGCCAGCATCGCCGACTACGACGCCATCGCAGAGCGCATCCGCTCCGTCCCCGGCGTCGTCAGCGTCATGCCGCTGGTCGATGGCCAGGTCATGGTGCAGAGCCCGCAAAATGCCAGCGGCGCGCTTGTCCGCGGCCTGCGCGAGCAGGACCTGAAGAGCCTCTCCGTCGTCGCCGATAACATAACAGTCGGCTCGCTGGACGGCTTCGACGAGGGCGGCGTCGCCATCGGTTCGCGTCTCGCGCAGAACATGGGCCTCACCGTCGGCGACAGCATCACGCTCCTCTCGCCGCGCGGCGCCATCACGCCCTTCGGCACCGCCCCCCGCGTCGCCTCCTTCCCGATCCGCGCCATCTTCGAAATCGGCATGTCGGAATATGACGCGAGCTTCGTCTTCATGCCGCTCGACGAGGCGCGCGGTTTCTTCCGCACCTATGAAGGCGTCAGCGCCCTCGAGCTTCGCTTCCAGAACCCCGACAAGGTGAATGATTTCATTCGCCCGGTCATGGAGGCGGCGGGCCCCTGTTGCAACGTCCTCACCTGGCAGCAGATGAACCAGAGCTTCTTCAGCGCGCTCCAGGTCGAGCGCAACGTGATGTTCCTCATCCTCACGCTCATCCTCATCGTCGCAGCCCTCAACATCATCTCCGGCCTCATCATGCTCGTGAAGGACAAGGGCAGGGACATCGCCGTCCTGCGCACCATGGGCGCCACGCGCGGCGCCGTCATGCGGGCCTTCTTCATCTCCGGCGCCTCGATCGGCTGCGCGGGCACGCTGGCGGGCTTCCTGCTCGGCCTTGCCTTCTGCCTCAACATCGAAACGCTGCGCAAATTCCTCTCGGATCTTTCCGGCACCGAGCTCTTCTCGCCGGAAGTCTATTTCCTCACCCACATGCCGGCCGAGGTCGATCCCGGCGAGGTCGGCGCGGTCGTCGCCATGGCGCTCTTCCTGTCCTTCGCCGCCACGCTTTATCCCGCCTGGCGCGCCGCCTCGCTCGATCCGGTAGAGGCGCTCCGTTATGAATGAGCGCATCATGAGCGGCGATCCCGTCCTCGCCCTTCGCGGCATCACACGCACCTATCGCCAGGGCGAGGAGGCGCTGCATATTTTCGCCGGCGCCGATCTCGACATCTATGAAGGCCAGATCGTCGCGCTGGTCGGTCCCTCCGGTTCCGGCAAATCCTCGCTCCTCCACATCGCGGGCCTGCTCGAGGCGCCGAACGATGGCGAGGTCTGGGTCGGCGGCGTCAACGGCGTCGCCCTGTCGGATGCGCGGCGCACCGCCATGCGCCGCAGCCAGGTCGGCTTCGTCTACCAGTTCCACAATCTCCTGCCCGAATTCTCCGCCGTCGAAAACGTGATCCTGCCGCAGATGATCGCAGGCGTGCCGAAACGCGCCGCGCGTGAATTCGCGATGGACCTCCTCGGCCGTATGGGTCTCGCCGACCGTGCGATGCACCGCCCGGCGGAGCTGTCCGGCGGCGAGCAGCAGCGCGTCGCCATCGCCCGCGCGCTCGCCAACCGTCCGCGTCTCCTCCTCGCCGACGAGCCGACCGGCAACCTGGATCCGAAAACCTCGCGCATGGTCTTCGGCGAATTGCTGAATATCTGCCGCTCGGAAGGCGTCGCCGCCCTCGTCGCCACCCACAATCTCGACCTCGCCGGCCATATGGACCGCGTCGTCCTCCTCCATGATGGCACCCTCCACGAAGGCACCGACATAGCGGCCGCCTATCAGAGCCTCTGACACCCCCTCAAATCGCTTTGGCATAGCGCGAATCCGTCCTAGGCTTCTCTCAGGGAGACATGGAGAGGGAGGGCAGATCCTTGAGGGGGGAGATGCAACAACTTGTCGCCGGCGATCTGCGCGAGTCCTATGTGAACGTGTCGGAAAGCCTGTCGCCGTTCCTGACGGCGGATTGGGGCCCGGGTGTCCTGGCCTGGATGGGCGTGGCGTTCATGCTGGTCGTCTATGCGCTGTTCTTCGCCCCTGCGGGACGGACGGCGCGGGACGTGTCCGCCAGCGCGGCGCGCAACGCCCGGCTGAAGGCAAGGCGCGCCTAGCCAAAGCGCCGTGCGCGGATGCAAGGCCGCCGCTTTCGCGGCGGTTCGCTGCTGCGTTGCGCCCGCCTTATCCCAGAAACGCTTCCAGCTTCTCGAGCGAGCCTGTCCAGCCATGCGTATGGCCGGCCTTCGCCGCCTCGTCGAAAAGCTGCTCATGGATCAGCGTCAGCATTGTCGCCTCGCCCTCATCCTTGAAGCGCACCGTCACCTGGGATTCCCGGTCCGGCGTCGTGTACCAGGCCCATGAGAAGACGAGCTTCTCCCCTGGCACCACTTCCTTGTAGACGCCGTTCACCTCGTGCCGCTCGCCATTGTCCTCGATCATCACGACATGGAAATGCCCGCCCACGCGCACATCGCAGGTGGCCTCCGCCATGGTCACATTCTCCGGCCCGAACCACTGCATCAGCTGCGCCGGGTCCGTCCACGCCGCATAGACCTTGTCGCGCGGCGCATTGAACTTCCGCCGCATCATCAGGCTCGGCTTGGAACCTGTCTCCGCGCCGGCAGAAGGCTGCTCTTGGGGGGAAGCGGTCATGACATCGCTCGCACTGGTTACGGGAAGCTTAACTAAGAGGTTAAGTGTGCCGCCCGTTCGCGCCGCGGTCAAGTCACGGCTCCCTCTCCCCTCGGGGAGAGGGAAGGGGCCCGCCGAAGCGGCGAAGCCGCATAGGTGGGAAGGGTGAGGGGGCGCCCCACCCACGGCGTCACAGGCACCCGCGAGACCTTCGCCCGCTACTGAGAGCGCCTAGGCGGGAACGTAGGTCAGCCGGATCACGTCCTCGCCCATCGGGTCGCTGGCGGCAAGGCGGAGCGGCGGCCGCGGACCGGCAAAGAAGGGCGTGCCGCTGCCCAGCACCACGGGATGGAGATAGATCCGGTACTCGTCGATCAGGCCGAGCTCCGTCAGGCTTCGCGCCAGCTCCGGTCCGCCAACTTCGATCTCCCCGTCGAACTCGGCTTTGAGCTTGCGTATCGCTGCCGCGAGCTCGCCCGCGACAAGCGTGGCGTTGGGCCCGACGGATTTCAGCGTGCGCGACACGACCCATTTCGGGTTGCTCCGCCACGCCGCCGCGAACTCGCGCTCCGGCGCTCCCCATTCAGGATGCTCCTCGTCCCAGTACCGCATGATCTCATAGAGCTGGCGGCCATAAAGGCTCCCTGTCAGCCCGCGCGTCTGCTCGATGAAGTGACGGAAGAGCCGGGGGCCGGGCGCAAAGCCCATATGGTCGACATAGCCGTCCAGCGACTGGTTCATTCCGAAAAATATCTTGGCCATGCTGCACACTCTTGCTGCGGGGCCCGGAGAATAGCGCGGGCGGCGGCCATGAGAAGCAGGATTAGCCGCAATGACGCCTGCTTGACAGATGAGAACAAATGAGCAACATTCCAGTTCGGAACATTTGATGAACATCCACTGGAGGGCTTCAAAATGCGCGGTATCTGGAACAAGGCGGGCGGCACATCGGATGGCTGGTTCAAGGACGTCGCGGCCCTCATCTCCGTCGGCGCCTTCATCTGGGTCGTCAGCACCTGGACCGTCATCGCCCAAACCCTGATCGGCTAGAGCAGGGCCAACGGAGAATAGTGCGAGCTCTGACTCCGAGTCAGAATCTTGTGCTATTGAGAACAAGGGGAGAATGGCTCACAACCCGGGGGGGGAAGATGCATTATACTAACTCGCAGATGAAGCTCGATCAGCTGATCGGTTACTTCAACGGAAAGAAAATAAATCTAATCCCGCCGTTTCAGCGCGGGCATGTTTGGAAACCGGAGCATCGAAAGCGCCTGCTGGAAAACATGGTTGCTGGGCGTCCTATACCGGCCATTTTCCTTTATAAAGAGCCGGCTGGTTCGACCTTCGAATACAACATTCTTGACGGAAAACAGCGGCTAGAAAGCCTAATCCTGTTCATCGGTTCCAACAGGAAGGATATGAACGTCGCTGGCGTCAAAGACTATTTCTTTTCTGAAAAAGAGCGTTCTCAAATCCACTTCCAGATTGAAGTGGATGGCAAAAAGACAATGTTCAAGAATTTGTCGGATGAAGTCGTGCGTGACTTCAGAGAGTACGCTATCCCGACCATAGAAATTGACCTCGACGATGAAACGTCGCTCGACGAGATTATCAACCTGTTTGTCGACATCAACCAACAGGGTGAGAAGGTAAAAAGATTCGATATCGTCAAAGCAATTGGTAAGAAGAACAAACTTCTATCGAGCGTGTTCGAATTGGTCGCCCAGGAGCAGATCCGCAAGCAAGACAAGTACTTCAAGCCTAAAAACACAGCCTATTCGCGAGTGCTAGACAAGCTTCAGATAGTAGAGGCAGCATCTGACCCCAGTCAGAAAGTTGACCGAATGTGGGAGCGTCTATTCGAGTTGGTACTCATGAACCGAACAGGCAAACATCGTCAACCGAATCAAATTCTGAAGACCTTCATAAAGGTAGAAAAAGGCGACGATAGCCACGCTCTGGCGGCGGCAGAAAAAAGAAAGCTTCAACGCGTCTTTGCCTTTTTGGACGTTAGCTACGACGAAACGCCCCTTGGTGAAAGCCGGCTGGCACGCGACCTACCACATTTCTATACAATGGTAACAACACTGCTGTCCTCGGAGTTGCTGGATGCTGGCGGCGCGGCTCCGGACTATCCAAATGTCCGACGCAAACTCCTTGCTTTCTCCAAACTCATCAAGGAGGGCGCAAAGCCCCCGAAAAGCCAAACGGTAGCGGAAGCTTTAAGTGAGTACATGGGTGCAGCTGCAAAGCAGACGACTCATCCGGGGCGGCGCACGACGAGAGAGCAAAAATTCTTGGAGATTCTGGACACGCTTTGATGGCTGAAAGGTGAAGAGTATAGCCCGAAGGGATGAAGGATAGGAGGCGCTGCTTTCTCCCATCCTCCTGAAGGATGAAATTTGCCCTCGCAAATTTCGGGGTGGGAGCACTGAGCAAGTGACAAGGTCCTTCCCACCCTTCCCCTGAGGGATGGGCAAACAGCTGCAAGCGGTTTGGGGAGGGGCGCGGCATCGCCGCGTCCTCATAGCCGAACGAGTTGTCCACAGCTTTAGACCACCCGCCGCGTGACTCTGAAGCAAGGGCATCCGAAAATGCCCCATGTCCGACTCGCCCCCCAAATTCATCCATCTCCGCCTTCACTCGGCCTATTCGCTGCTGGAAGGCGCGATCCGCATCAAGGACATCCCGAAGCTCTGCAAGGCGAACGGCATGCCCGCCATCGCCCTCACGGACACGGCCAATCTCTTCGGCGCGCTGGAGTTCTCGGAGACACTCGCGAAGGAAGGCATCCAGCCGATCACCGGCTGCACGCTCCCCGTCCTTCTCGATACCTCCGACGAGCCGACGCGCGGTCCGATCCGGCGCGAGCCCTCCGGCAATCTCGCGCTCCTCGCCAAGGATGAGCGCGGCTACGAAAACCTGATGAAGCTGTCGAGCCTCGCCTTTCTCGGGCCGGATGCCGCCGAGCCCGCCCATGTCACGATGGAAAAGGTCGAGGAATTCCAGGAAGGCCTGATCTGCCTCACCGGCGGACCGGACGGCCTCGTCAACCGCCTCATAGAGGCGGGCCAGCCCGATGCCGCCGCGGAACTTCTGCTGCGCCTCAAGCGCATCTTCGGCGACCGTCTCTATGTCGAGCTTCAGCGCCACGATCTTCCCCGCGAGCAAATCGTGGAAGGCCCGCTGATAGAACTCGCCTACAAGCATGAGCTGCCGCTCGTCGCCACCAACGAACCCTATTTCACGCGCGAATCCGAATACGAGGCGCATGACGCACTGATCTGCATCGCCGCCGGCGCCTATGTCGTGCAGTCGGATCGCCGCCGCCTCACGCCGCAGCACCGCTTCAAGTCGCAGGACGAGATGGCGGCCCTCTTCGCCGACCTGCCGGAAGCGATTGAAAACACCGTCGAGATCGCGCGCCGCTGCGCCTATCGTCCGCAGACCCGCAATCCGATCCTGCCGAAATTCGCCGCCGGCACCAGCGAGGCGGACGAGCTGCGCCGTCAGGCGGAGGAGGGGCTCACCATGCGCCTCGCGACGCTCGAAGCCGTCGCGCCGGAAGAGGAGTATCGCGCCCGCCTGAACTTCGAGCTCGACGTCATCATCAAGATGGATTTCCCCGGCTACTTCCTCATCGTTGCCGACTTCATCAAATGGGCGAAGGGGCAGGGCATTCCCGTCGGCCCCGGCCGTGGCTCGGGCGCGGGCTCCGTCGTCGCATGGGCGCTCACCATCACCGACCTCGATCCGCTGCGCTTCGGTCTCCTCTTCGAACGCTTCCTGAACCCCGAACGCGTCTCGATGCCCGACTTCGACATCGACTTCTGTCAGGACCGCCGCGACGAAGTGATCCGCTATGTGCAGGCGCGCTACGGCGAGGACAAGGTCGCTCAGATCATCACCTTCGGAAAGCTGCAGGCCCGCGCCGTGCTGCGCGATGTCGGCCGCGTGCTGCAAATGCCCTATGGACAGGTGGACCGTCTCTGCAAGCTGGTGCCGAACAATCCGGCCGCGCCGGTCACGCTGCCTGAAGCCATCAAGGGCGAGCCCCGTCTTCAGGAAGAACAGCGCGCCGACGAGACGGTGGCGAAGCTTCTTGAAATCGGCCAGAGCCTCGAAGGTCTCTATCGCCACGCATCGACCCATGCGGCCGGCGTCGTCATCGGCGACCGTCCGCTCGATGAGCTGGTGCCGCTCTACCGCGACCCGCGCTCCGACATGCCGGTCACCCAGTTCAACATGAAATGGGTCGAGCCCGCCGGCCTCGTGAAGTTCGACTTTCTCGGCCTGAAAACGCTCACCGTCCTGGACCGCGCCGTGAAGCTTCTCGCCCGCCGCGACATCCAGATCGACCTGCTCAATCTTCCGTTGGCGGATGAAAAGACCTTTGCCATGCTCGGCCGGGGCGAGACGATCGGTGTGTTCCAGCTTGAAAGCTCGGGCATGCGCGATGTGCTGCGCAAGCTGGAGGCCGACCGTTTCGAGGACATCATCGCCCTTGTCGCGCTCTATCGTCCCGGCCCGATGGACAACATCCCGTCCTATGTGAAGCGCAAGCACGGAACCGAAAAGCCGGACTACCTCCATCCGCTGCTTGAGCCCGTCCTGAAGGAGACGCACGGCGTCATCATCTATCAGGAGCAGGTGATGCAGATCGCGCAGATCCTCTCCGGTTACTCGCTCGGCGAAGCCGATCTTCTTCGCCGCGCCATGGGCAAGAAGATCAAGGCCGAGATGGAGGCCCAAAAGGAGCGTTTCGTCACCGGCGCCGTCGCCAAGCAGATCGACAAGGCGCAAGCCGCCAGCATCTTCGAACTGGTCGACAAGTTCGCGGGCTACGGCTTCAACAAGTCCCACGCCGCCGCCTATGCGCTCGTCGCCTATCAGACCGCCTGGCTGAAAGCGAACCACCCGGTCGAGTTCCTTGCCGCTTCCATGAGCCTCGATCTCGGTAACACCGACAAGCTCGGCCTCTTCAAGCAGGAGGCGGAGCGCCTCGGCCTGAAGGTGCGCCGTCCCTGCATAAACCGCTCCGAAGGCCTCTTCGGCGTCGCCGACGGCGAAATCCTCTATGCGCTCGCCGCCATCAAGAATGTCGGCCTTCAGGCCATGGAGCACATCGTGGAGGTTCGCCGCGAGGGCGGCCCCTTCCGCGACCTCTTCGATTTCGCGCGCCGCATCAATCCGCGTCTTATCAACAAGCGCACCTTTGAAAATCTGGCGCGGGCAGGGGCCTTCGATGCGCTGAACCCCAACCGCGCCCAGGTGCTCGCCGCCGCCGATCTCCTGCTGGGCACCGCGAACGTCGCCGCGCAGGAGCGCGAGAGCAAACAGGTCGGCCTCTTCGGCGAGGAAAGCGGCGTCGCCGCCGCTCACCCGGCACTCCCCGCTATCGAGCCCTGGCTGCCGATGGACCGCCTCACCGAGGAATTCAATGCCGTCGGCTTCTATCTCTCCGGCCACCCGCTGGATGATTACCGGACCGCCCTTCAGCGCGCGGGCGTCGTGACCTATGCCGAGCTGCTCGGGAAGACCTCGACGGCGGCCAAGATCGCAGGCACCGTCACCGCGAAGCAGGAGCGCAAATCCAAGAAGGGCAATCCCTTCGCCTTCCTCTCCCTGTCGGACCCGACCGGCCAGTTCGAGATCGTCGTCTTCTCCGAAGTCCTCGCCCAGTCCCGCCAGCTCATGGAGCCGGGCAGCGCCGTCGTCCTCAATGTCGAGATCGAGCGCATCGGCGAGGAGGTGAAACTCCGCGCCCAGTCGCTCCGCAGCGTCGACGAGGTCGTGAAGGACACCGGCGCCGGCCTCAAGATCTTCATCGAGGATAAGTCCTCCATCGAGCCCCTGAAATCGCGTCTCGCCGAACGCGGCAAGGGCATCGTCTCCCTCATCCTCATGACCGAGGGTGGAGGGGAGGTCGAACTCAAACTGAAAGACCGCTACCGCGTCACCCCCCAGCTCCGAGGCGCGATAAAATCGGTTCCCGGCATCGTCGAGATCCAGGACATATGACGGTTCGTTGACGGTTCGATGACAGTCGGCCGGGGATAACCGCCTAAGACGCTGTAACGCTTGCTTTTTCCCGCTTTTAAGCCTATCAAGGCGCCATTCCACACGCGGGGTTCGGCTCTCCCACTTCCTTTTCTCAAGGAAAACATAGGGTTAGTCGGTCCGGTGCGACATCAGTCGTTCACTCCCCGCGGAGGTTCAACCGGAAAAGGAGCACAAGTGCCATGGCACTTCCCGATTTTTCTATGCGTCAATTGCTGGAAGCCGGCGTTCACTTCGGCCACCAGACCCACCGCTGGAATCCGAAGATGGAGCCCTTCCTCTTTGGTGACCGAAACAACATTCATATCATAGACTTGGCGCAGACTGTTCCGCTTCTGCATCAGGCTCTCGTCACCGTCCGCGACGTCGTCGCCGGTGGCGGCCGCGTGCTTTTCGTCGGCACCAAGCGCCAGGCGTCGGACCCCGTCGCTGCCGCTGCCCGCCAGTGCGCCCAGTACTACATCAACCACCGCTGGCTCGGTGGCATGCTGACCAACTGGAAGACCATTTCGAATTCGATCCGGCGCCTGCGCCAGCTCGACGAGATGCTCGCCGGCGAAGCTAAGGGCTTGACGAAAAAGGAAGTTTTGAACCTGACCCGCGAGCGCGACAAGCTTGAGCGCGCCATCGGCGGCATCAAGGACATGGGCGGTCTGCCCGACCTGATCTTCGTCATCGACACGAACAAGGAAGAAATCGCGATCCAGGAAGCCCGCAAACTGGGCATCGCCGTCGTCGCGATCCTTGATTCCAACTCGAACCCGGACGGCATCGCATTCCCGGTCCCCGGCAATGACGACGCTGCCCGCGCGATCAGCCTTTATTGCGATCTGGTCTCGCGCGCCGTCATCGACGGCATCTCGCAGAGCCAGTCGGCCTCCGGCGTCGATGTCGGTGCCGAAGCCGAACCTGCGGTCGAAATTCCGGCCGCCGCCGAAGCCTGATTAGGGCAACGGAATCAAGTCATTAGGCCCGGCATTTGATGCCGGGCCAAACCTGACCTGAGCCCCGCTGGGGCGACAGAAACCGAGGACATCCGATGGCTGAAATCACCGCGAGCATGGTGAAACAACTGCGCGAGACCACTGGCGCAGGCATGATGGATTGCAAATCCGCCCTCACCGAAACGGGCGGCGACATGGAAGCAGCCATCGACTGGCTGCGCACCAAGGGCCTCGCGAAAGCCGCCAAAAAGGCTGGCCGCGTAGCCGCCGAAGGCCTTATCGGCGTTGTCGCGAACGGCACCGCCGGCGCGATCGTCGAAGTGAATTCCGAAACCGACTTCGTGGCGCGCAACGAGCAGTTCCAGAAGATGGTGTCCGACATCGCCTCGGCGGCGCTGTCGGTCGAAGGCGATTTCGACAAGCTCGTCGCCTCGACCTATCCCGGCTCGTCCAAGTCCGTTCAGGACTATGTGACTGAAATGGTTGGCACAATCGGCGAGAACATGAGCGTCCGCCGCGCCGGCTGCATCTCCGTGAGCGACGGCGCCGTGGCGGCTTACGTCCACAGCCAGGTCGTTCCCGGCCTCGGCAAGATCGGCGTGCTGGTCGGATTGGAGTCCAAGGGCGACAAGACGAAGCTCCTCGAACTCGGCCGCCAGATCGCCATGCACATCGCCGCGACCAACCCGCTGGCGACCCGCAAGGAAGAGATGGATCCCGCCCTCGTCGAGCGCGAGCGCAATGTCCTGATCGCGGAAGCCAAGGAATCCGGCCGTCCCGACAACATCATCGAGAAGATGGTCGAGGGCCGCATCCGCAAGTTCTACGAGGAAGTCGTCCTCCTCTCGCAGGCCTTCGTCATCAATCCCGACGATACGGTCGAAAAAGCCGTAAAGGCAGCAGAAGCCGATGTGGGTGCTCCCATTACGGTCGTCGGCTTCCTGCGCTTCGCTCTCGGTGAGGGCATCGAGAAGGAAGAGTCCGATTTCGCGGCCGAAGTAGCGGCTGCCGCTCGCGGCTGAGACGAATTGCCGATTGAAGTAACGCCCCCTTCGCCAGACGGTGCTGGGGGCGTTATTGTCGGGGGAGCCGAGATTCGGGCAATGTCCGCTCAGGCGCACGTCCAGAAACGGCCTTAGGGCCAGCCGCAACGGAACGCTGTAAATGTCTGATAAACCTCTTTATTCGCGCGTTCTTCTCAAGGTCTCTGGCGAGGCTTTGATGGGCCCCGCTCAGTACGGGATCGATCTCGACACCGTCGACCGCGTCGCGCGCGACATAAAGCAGGCCATCGATGCAGGCGTTCAGGTCTGCTTGGTGATCGGCGGCGGGAACATATTCCGCGGCCTCTCCGGCGCCGCCAAGGGCATGGAGCGCGCCAGCGCCGACTATATGGGCATGCTGGCCACCGTCATGAATGCGCTCGCCATGCAAACGGCCCTCGAAGCCATCGGCGTTCCCACGCGCGTCCAGTCGGCCATTCCGATGATGACGGTTTGCGAGCCCTACATCCGCCGCCGCGCCGTCCGCCACATGGAAAAGGGCCGTGTGGTGATTTTCGCCGCCGGCACCGGCAACCCCTTCTTCACGACAGATACTGCCGCTGCCCTCCGCGCTGTGGAAATGGGCTGCGACGCCCTGCTCAAGGGAACCCAGGTGGATGGCGTCTATTCGGCGGATCCGCACAAGGTTGCCAATGCCGAACGCTATGACAGGCTGACCTACATGGACGTCCTCGCCCGCGACCTGAAGGTAATGGATGCCTCCGCGATTGCGCTGGCGCGCGAGAATGCAATTCCGATCATCGTCTATTCGATCGACGAACCGGGAGGCTTCGCCGAAGTTCTCACCGGTGCCGGCCGCTGCACCATAATCTCCGACGCGGCCTGAGCTCGATCGACCAGAAGAAAAGGACAGAAAATGGCTGACACGACTTTCGACATCGACGATACGGAACGCCGGATGCGGGGAGCGCTCCAGTCGCTGAAGCAGGAATTTGCGGGCCTCCGCACCGGCCGGGCGACAGCAAGTCTTCTGGAGCCGATTGTGGTGGAAGCCTATGGGCAGAGCATGCCCATCAACCAGGTGGGTACGATCGGCGTTCCCGAGCCGCGCATGCTGACCGTGCAGGTCTGGGATAAGGGGATGATTTCCGCCGTCGAGAAGGCCATCCGCAGCTCGGGGCTCGGCTTGAACCCCAATGTCGATGGCATGCTGATCCGCCTGCCCATTCCCGAGCTCAACCAGGAGCGCCGCGCGGAACTGACGAAGATCGCGGCCAAATATACCGAGCAGGCCCGTATCGCCGTGCGCAACGTCCGCCGCGATGCGATGGATGAACTCAAGCGCCTCGAAAAAGACTCACATATGAGCCAGGACGATCACAAGAGCTGGTCGGAAAAGGTGCAGAAGTTGACGGACAAGGTCATCGGCGAAATCGACGCTGCTCTTGCTCACAAGGAAGCTGATATTATGCAGGTGTGAATGCCGCATCCCTGCGGCGTCAAGATGTGACGTTATCAGCCGTTATTGAATGGAAACCTGAGGATAAGATGCTGACGTCCAGCCATAAGATGAGCGACATAGCGCCGGGCAAGCCGCCCCGGCATGTCGCCATCATTATGGACGGCAACGGCCGCTGGGCGGCAAAGCGCCATCTTCCGCGCGCGGCCGGTCATCGCCAGGGTGTGGAGACGGTCCGTGTGATCGTGCGCGCAGCCGGCGAGCTGGGCATCGAATACCTCACGCTTTACGGCTTCAGTTCGGAGAACTGGAAACGCCCTGTCGAAGAGGTCAACGACCTCATGGGCCTCCTGCGGCTGTTTATCCGGCGTGATCTTGCCGAGCTTCACCAGAATGGAGTGCGGGTCCGTATCATCGGAGAACGCGATCATCTCGACGCAGACATCGTGGCGCTGATCGACGAGGCCGAAGCTTTGACCCGCAGCAATGACAGGCTGCAACTTGTGATTGCCTTTAACTACGGCGGTCAGAACGAGATAGCTTCCGCGGCGCGCCGTATGGCATACGAAGTCAAGGCAGGCCGGCTCGATCCGGAAGCAATATCGCCCGAGACCATTTCCGGTTTTCTGGACACGGCCGGCGTGCCGGATCCCGACCTCATCATCCGCACCAGCGGCGAGAAGCGTCTCTCGAATTTTCTGATATGGCAGAGCGCTTATTCGGAGCTCGTATTCTCGGACATTTTCTGGCCGGACTTCACTCCGGATTGCCTTCGTGATGCCGTGGCCGAGTATCAGCGGCGAAGCCGGCGGTTCGGGGCGGTCGGAGAACCGGAACCAGGCGGCAAGGCGTGAACGGATGAGTGAACGGCCAAGCGCGCAATCGGGCGATATAACTCCAGTTCAGCGTAGCGATCTGCGGGTCAGAATTCTGTCGGCGCTGGTTCTGGCTCCCGTCGTTCTTGTGGCCGTGTGGTATGGCGGTTGGGCTTTTTCGCTGATGCTGGCCGCTGCAGCGGTGCTGATGGCGCATGAAATTGCAGGCTTGCTGTTTGGCGGAGGAGGACTTCGCCGTGCGGGTCTTCTGGCGGCAACCTCGCTCGTGGCGATCGCGCTCGCGTCGGCTGGATTGGCGGCAGCCGCCTTGGCCGCGTCCGCAGCCGGCCTCGCTTTTGAGTTGGCCGCCCGAAGCTGGAAACGAGAAAGGCTCTGGCCCGCCTTGGTCGCCTATCCCTATCTGTTGCTGCCGCTGGTCGCGCTGATCTGGCTTCGGACGGATCCGGCGCTGGGGCTGGTGGTTGTCGTCTGGCTTCTGGCAACGGTATGGGCCATAGACATCTGCGCCTATTTTGCAGGCCGGTTCATTGGCGGCCCCAAGCTGGCGCCACGCATCTCGCCGAAAAAGACCTGGGCCGGACTGATCGGCGGCATGGCGGGTGCGGTGGCGGTTGCAGTTGCCACGTCCGCCTGGCTCGGTGAAGGTTCAGCCGCATTGCTGGCTGTCGTTGCTGCCGTTCTGGCCATCTTCGAACAAGCAGGGGATTTCGCGGAATCCGCTTTCAAGCGGCGGGCGGGCGTAAAGGATTCCGGTACGCTTATCCCCGGGCATGGGGGTATCCTGGACCGGGTCGATGGTCTTATCGCGGTTGCCGTCGGTGCGGCTGCACTGGCATTGGCCCATAGCGCCGCCTCACCCGCCGCAGGAGTGTTGATTTGGCCCTGATCGCAGAGGCTCATAACGCAGAAACAGGCGCAAGCTCCCGGGCGGCGGCAGGCGGCAGGAAGAGCATCACCATCCTCGGTTCCACCGGCTCGATCGGATGTTCGACGCTCGACCTGATCGCGCGCGACAGAGACGGGTTTGACCTCGTGGCGCTGACGGCGCATCGGAACGTCCGCCGACTGATCGAACAGGCGCGACAGCACCGGCCGCAACTTGCCGTTATTGCCGATCGAAGCCTCTATACGGAGCTCAAGGAAGGCCTTCAGGGGACCGGCATCGAGGTCGCGGCGGGCGAGGAAGCCGTGATCGACGCCGCGGGCCGCTCTGCTGCCTGGGTAATGGCGGGCATCGTCGGCGCGGCGGGGCTGGCGCCTACGCTTACCGCGGTGAGGCGCGGCGCCTGCGTAGCGCTGGCGAACAAGGAGTGTCTGGTATCGGCCGGCCCGCTTTTCCTTGAAGAAGTGGCGAAATCCGGTGCCACGTTGTTGCCGGTCGATTCCGAACATAACGCCATATTCCAGGTGCTGGACGCGAACCAGCTCGGTTCGGTGGAGAAGATAGTTCTGACAGCCTCAGGCGGACCGTTCAGGACGTGGAGCGAGGCCGAGATGGCTGCTGCAACCCCGGAACAGGCTGTCGCCCATCCGCGCTGGGACATGGGAGCAAAAATTTCGGTCGACTCCGCAACGCTCATGAACAAGGGGCTCGAGCTGATAGAGGCCCACTACCTCTTCCCGGTTGGCGAGCCCCGCCTCGACGTCATTATTCATCCTGAGTCCATCGTCCATAGCATGGTGGCCTATGAAGATGGCTCGGTCCTGGCTCAGCTCGGCTCACCGGATATGCGTACGCCCATCTCCTATGCACTAGCCTGGCCGAGCAGGATGGCGACGCCCTGCGCGAGGCTTGACCTTGCTCAGATAGGGCAGTTAACCTTCGAAGCACCTGATTTCAAACGCTTTCCGGCCCTCGCCCTTGCGCGGGAGGCATTATGTGCCGGCGCAGCTGCGTCAACGGTCCTGAACGCAGCCAACGAAGTGGCCGTTGCGGCGTTTTTGGCCGGCCGTATCGGATTTCTGGATATTGCTTCGGCGGTTGCGTCCGTTCTGGCTCTCGGAACAGGCGCCGTTGCGGTCCCGGCTGACTTGGAGACAGTTTACGAAATTGACCGGATTGCGCGGATTCAGACCGAGGAATGGGTGCAAAATCGCGCCCGCTGACGTAGTCTGTCCGGCAGTCGATCACGAGTCGTTACGACTTGGGGAATACGACAGGTATAGTGGGGGAAACGGTTCGGTCGCCTTTGATGGAAGGCGATCCGCGCCGCTCTTGTGTGGGATAACAGCTTGAACGCGATGGATCTGCTAGCAGGGCTTGGCGGCTTTGGAGAGTCTCTCTGGAGCTACCTCATTCCTTTCCTGTTTGTTTTGACCGTGGTCGTCTTTTTCCATGAGTTGGGTCACTTCTCGGTGGCGCGCTGGTGCGGGGTCAAGGTCAGCACCTTCTCCATCGGGTTTGGCCGGGAGATTTTCGGCTGGAATGATCGCCACGGCACACGCTGGAAGGTGAGCTGGATTCCCCTGGGCGGATACGTCAAATTCGCCGGTGACGAAAACGCAGCAAGCATGCCGAGCCGGGAGCAACTGGAGCGAACCCCAATTGAAGAGCGCTCCGGGCTCTTTCATTTCAAACCGTTGCATCAGCGTGCTGCCGTTGTGGCGGCGGGGCCCATCGCCAATTTCATTCTGGCGACGGTGATTTTCGCCTGCATCTTCACCTTTCTCGGTCGCAGCATCGCGACGCCGGTGGTGGATGAAGTCAGGCCGGACAGCGCCGCTGCTGCGGCTGGATTTGTGGCGGGCGACCGGATTGTCGCGATCGACGGATCGCCGATCGCCAGCTTCGAGCAGATGCAGCGCATTGTTACGGGCAATGGCGGTGCCGAACTCCGCTTTGATGTCGCGCGAGGCGAAGAAACGGTCGCGCTGACGGCTGTACCTGAGGTTCAGGAAGTTACCGACCGTTTTGGAAATGTGCATCGCATAGCCATGCTGGGCATCGTGCGTCACGTCGATAGCGGCAATGTTGAGGTTGTGCGAAGCGACCCGGTAACTGCGCTTTGGCTAGGGGCCAAGGAAACCTGGTTCGTGGCCGAACGCACCCTCAGCTATATCGGTGGCATTTTCACCGGAACCGAAGATCCAGATCAGTTGGGCGGCCCCTTGCGCATTGCGCAGGTTTCAGGTCAGGTCGCCACTATCGGCTTCGCGGCGCTCATCAGTATGACCGCGATGCTCTCTGTAAGTATCGGGCTTTTGAATTTGTTTCCGGTGCCGATGCTCGATGGCGGTCATCTTCTGTATTACGCCGTAGAGGCGGTTCGCGGACGTCCGCTGGGCGAACAGGCACAAGAATATGGATTCAGGATCGGTCTGGCGCTCGTCATGATGTTGATGGTATTCGCCACATGGAACGACCTGGTTCATCTGCAGGTCTTTTCATTTTTGAGTGGACTATTCAGCTGATCGACGGAAGCAGATCGTATCTGCGACAATGAAAGTTTCTAGGCGGGCGGTGTCATTACGGCACTGCGTGGCAGGTTAGGGGACGAGATGGGGCGACTGGCCGATAACAAGACCATGACTGCGCGTGCGGTACGGATTTCCGTGGCGTTTGTTCTTGCGTGGCTCATTGCTGGCTGGGGTGCCGGCGAAGGCAAATTCGGTGTCTCTGCTGCATACGCCGCAGAACAGCCTGTCATCAGTGAAATCGTCGTTCAGGGAAATCAGCGCATCGAAGCGGAAACTGTCCGCTCTTACATGCTGATTACGCCGGGAACAGAGTACGACCCTCAGGTCGCCGACCAGTCGCTCAAGCAGCTTTTTGGTACAGGCCTTTTTGCAGACATAACGATGCATCTCGACGGTTCGCGTCTCGTTGTGTCCGTGGTCGAGAACCCGATCGTCAATCGCGTCGCCTTCGAAGGAAACAGTGCGCTCAAGGAAGAAGATCTGAAAAAGGAAGTGCAGCTTCAGCCGCGCGTGGTCTACACGCGCGCGAAGGTGCAGGGCGACGTAACGCGGATGATCGAGCTGTACCGTCGCAGCGGACGTTTCTCGGCTACCGTCGAACCCAAGGTTATTCAGCTTCCGCAGAACCGCGTCGATCTCGTCTTTGAAATCACCGAAGGTCCGAAGACCAAAATCGCCTCGATCAACTTTATCGGCAACGACGAGTTCAGTGACGGAACATTGAGAGAAGTGATTTCGACGGGCGAGTCTGCCTGGTGGAAGTTTCTGTCATCATCCGACAGTTATGATCCTGATCGTCTGACCTATGACCGCGAACTTCTGCGCCGCTATTATCTTCAGCGCGGCTACGCCGACTTCCGAGTTGTTTCCGCTGTGGCAGACTTGAGCCGCGGCGATGCCGCCTTCCACATCACATTCACTGTGGAAGAGGGAGAAATCTACGAGTTTGGCGAGGTCGAGGTTACGACCGAGTTGGACAAGCTGAACAAGGAAGAGCTTGAAGCGCTTCTGTTGCCGAAGTCGGGCGACGTCTACAACGCCGGGCTTATCGATGAGACAATCGATGCGCTGACCTTTGCCGCCGGCACCAGCGGCTATGCCTTCGCGGAGGTCCGCCCGCGTATCAAACGGCGTCGCGACGAACGCGTGATCGATCTGACATTCCAGATCACCGAAGGTCCGCGCGTTTATGTCGAACGGATTAATATCACCGGTAACTCGCGTACTCTCGACAGGGTGGTGCGCCGTCAAATGCGAATGGCTGAAGGCGACGCCTTCAACAAGGTTCTGCTCGACAGATCCGAGAAGAATATTCGCGCGCTGCAATTCTTCAGCAAAGTCGAAGTGACGCAAAGCCCGGGCTCTGCGCCCGACAAGACGATCGTCAATGTCGACGTCCAGGAGCAGTCGACGGGCTCACTCTCGCTCAGTGCGGGTTTTTCGACGCTTGATAATGCTGTGGCCGGCATCCAGCTATCGGAACGGAATTTCCTCGGTCGAGGCCTTCAGTTGAGCACTGCGCTTTCGATCTCCAAGCGCCGCCAGCTGATCGAATTCCACTATACGGACCCCTATTTCCTGGACCGCAACCTTCTCGGCGGCATAGATCTTTTCGGAAGTGAGACCAACTTTCAGAACGAATCCTCATTCGACTCTCGTTCGCAGGGCTTCGGGCTCCGGTTCGGTTTCCCTCTCTCGGAAAAGAGCCGTTTCCTGTTGCGGTATCAGTTCCGCTTCGACGAGATTTTCAACGTCCGTTACCTTTCCTGTACTGATCCGGCTTATGTGCCCGGAACCTATTGCGTGTCTCCGATCGTAAAGGACGCCGAAGGTACGGAGTTCCGGTCCATCGTTGGCTACGACTACTACTACGATAACCGCAATGATCCTGTGGAGCCGACGGGCGGTTGGGACTTCCTGTTCACCCAGAACTTCGCCGGTCTCGGCGGCACCGTCCGCTATGTATCGACCGAAATTCTCACTCGTTACTATTACGAATTGTCCAAGGAATTCCTGACGAGCTGGCGTCTCGATGGCGGTTATATCTACGGTCTCGGTGACGATGTGCCCTTGAACGATCATTTCTTCAAAGGCGGAAACAATATCCGTGGCTTTGCCCGCGGAGGCATCGGTCCTCGAGACGTAGTTTCGACAAACCAGGACGCGGTTGGTGCGACCGCTTATATCTTCGGCACCGCTGAAATTACCTTCCCGAACGGACTGCCAGAAGCATTGGGGATCAAGACTTCCCTATTCACCGACGGTGGGTTTATTGGTTTGTCTGACTATGACCAGGCGCTCTATCCGGGCATTGTCGATGATTTCGCTCCGCGCGCGTCGGTGGGTGTCAGCCTCTATTGGCAGTCGCCATTCGGACCCATCCGGCTTGATCTCGCGCAAGTGCTGCTGGATGAGCCCTATGACGAGAGGGAAGCTTTCCGCTTCAGCGCTGGTACATCGTTCTAAGGACCGCGCGAGCAGGTCCATAACAAAGCTCAAAGGGGCGTTCGTAAATGAAGTTCAAGTTGATTGTTTCGCGCCTTCTGGTCGCTGCGGCGCTGGCGACAGGTGTTTCATTGCCGTCAATGTCCGTAGCGGCGACACCTGCCGTGATATTCATTGTCGATACGGAAGCCGTCTTCGCGCAGTCGAAGGTCGGGCAGAGCATTCGTACACAGTTTGAAGATCAGGCGAAAAAACTTCAGGCCGAAGGAAAGAAGACTGAGGACGCCATTCAGGCGGACGCCAAGAAGCTGAGCGAAGAGCGCGCACTTCTTTCACCCGAGGACCTTCAAAAGAAGTTCCAGGCCTTGCAGAAGCGAGAAGCCGAATTCCAGCAATCGATGCAGCGCAAGGGGCAGTCGCTCCAACTGGGTCTGCAGAGGGCCAACTCAAAGGTGGAGGCGGCACTGCGCCCCATCTTTGCCGAGGTTCTGCGGGAGAGGGGCGGCACAGTCCTGTTCGATCAGACTGTCGTGCTCGCCGGTGGCGCCGATCTCGATATTTCCGGTGAGGTGTTGAAGCGGCTTAACGAGAAGCTCACGACGGTCGAAGTGAAGCCGATGACGGCCGAAGAGTTGGCAGCCGCACAGAAAAGCGGTCAGTAGCATAAAGGGCAGGCGCGCCGCTCCCCGGCCGCCGAGATACGACGGCTATGGCGGACAAACGCTTCTTCGAGGCAAAAGAGCCACTGTCGCTCGGCGAGATCGCCGGGCGCATCGGGGCCGCGCTTGCCGATGCTGATGATGGGAGCCGTATCGTAACCGGCGTGGCGCCGCTTGATACCGCAGGCTCCAACGATCTGAGCTTTCTCGACAATCCGAAATATGCTGAAGCATTTTATGCCACAGCGGCCGGCGCCTGCATTGTCCATCCGCGTTTCGCAGAGCGCGCGCCGGACAATGTTGCGCTGATCCTCTCCGACCAGCCTTACCGTGCCTACGCGCTTGTAGCTCAAATATTTCATCCGGATGAGGCGCATGGTGCGGACACATTCGGCGCGCGCGGTGAAATTCATCCAAGAGCCACGGTTCATCCGACAGCAAAACTCGGGACAGGGGTGACATTGGAGCCGGGCGTCACGATTGGAGCCGGCGTAGAGATCGGCAACAACACAGTCATCGGCACGAACACGAGTGTTGGCAAGGGGTGCACAGTCGGCAAGGATTGCTTTATCGGGCCGAACGTCACACTCAGCCATGCTCATCTGGGAGACAGGGTAATGGTCCATCCCGGCGTACGCATCGGCCAGGACGGTTTCGGTTTCGCAATGGGCCTGCCGAGACATGAGAAGGTGCCGCAGTTGGGGCGCGTCATTGTGCAGGATGATGTAGAGATCGGCGCAAATTCAACAGTGGATCGGGGGGCGGGCCCCGACACAGTGATCGGTGAGGGAACCAAGATCGATAATCTTGTGCAGATCGGTCACAACGTGGAAATCGGCCGAGGGTGCATTATTGTCTCGCAAACAGGTATCGCCGGGAGCACCAAGCTGGGTGATTTCGTCGTCCTGGCGGCTCAGGTGGGTGTTACTGGCCATCTGACAATAAATTCCGGCGCGCAAATTGCTGCGCGCGGTGCTGTGGTTCATGACGTACCAGCCGGCCAGCAGTATGGTGGCGTGCCGGCGAAGCCTATTGCGGAATGGCGTCGCGAGGTCGTAGAGCTGCGCAAGCTTGGCAGACGTCGCAGGTCCGGCACCAAGGCGGACGACTGAGCTGAAATGAAAAGCCCTGGAAGGACACGAACGCATGAGCGAGGCTGAAGTGCCGGAGAAGCTGGACAGTGCCGACATAAATCGGGTGCTGGAACTTTTGCCACATCGCTATCCCATGTTGATGATCGATCGCATCATCGAGATGAAGAGCGATGAGTCAGCTATCGGAATCAAGAATGTAACCAACAATGAGCCGTTCTTTCAGGGGCACTTTCCCGGACATCCGGTTATGCCGGGAGTGCTGATCGTAGAGGCTATGGCTCAAACGGCAGGCGCACTTGTCATCAATCATCTGGGTACATCGGGAAGTAATCAGCTTGTCTATTTTATGACTGTTGATCGCGCGCGCTTTCGAAAGCCGGTTGTTCCGGGCGATGTGCTCCATGTGCACGTCACAAAGATTCAAAGCCGTGGTTCGGTGTGGAAGTACCATGGCGAGGGCAAGGTCAATGGTCAGTTGGTCGCTGAATGCGATCTTGGTGCGATGATCGCCGGTCAGGGGACGAAATGACCGAGGTGCATCCGACGGCTATTGTCGATCCCAAGGCACAGATCGCTCAGGATGTGGCTGTTGGCCCCTATTGCGTTGTTGGACCAAATGTCGTCCTCGACACTGGCGTTGTTCTCCATTCCCACGTCGTCATCCAAGGGCGAACAACGGTTGGCGCGCGGACGCAGATATATTCATTCGCGTCCATCGGACATCCACCACAGGACCTTAAGTACAAAGGCGAGCCGAGCACCCTGGATATCGGAACGGACAATCTCATCCGGGAACACGTAACGATGAACCCCGGTACAGAGGGCGGCGGCATGCAGACGCGCGTCGGCAATCATTGTGCCTTCCTTGCCAGCGCGCATGTCGGACACGATTCCATTATCGGCGACCATGTGGTGTTCTCGAATAATGTGATGTTGGCGGGGCACTGCAAGATCGGCGATTTCGTCATCTTTGGTGGCGGCGCTGCGCTTCATCAGTTCGGTCGCGTCGGAAAACACGCCTTTGTCGGAGGAATGAGCGCGGTTGAGAATGACGTCATTCCCTACGGGCTCGTCGTCGGAAACCGCGCGCATCTAATGGGGCTCAACCTCATCGGATTGAAGCGGCGGGGATTTTCGCGCGAACAGATTCAGGCGATGCGGGAAGCTTACGGTGTCCTCTTCTCCGAGGAAGGCACATTACGCGAACGGGTGGAGATCGCTGCTTCTCGATTCGCAGACCATCCGGAAGTCATGGATATCGTGAATTTCATTCGCGCTGAATCGGACCGCGCAATATGTATGCCCCGGCATGACCGGGCCGCATGAAAACGGGCTGAATGACCACCGTTGAGAAACCTCGAAAACTTGGCATAGCCGCAGGCGCCGGTCCTTTGCCTGTTGCTTTGGCGGAAGCGGCGCAGGCTGCGGGACGCGAAGTTTTTATCGTGGGTATCGAAGGGGCCGCGAATGAGGACATCGCCCGCTTTCCGCATGCATGGGTGAAGCTCGGAGCTATGGGCGAATTCCTTCGTTTGTTGAAGAGCGCAGGGTGTCAGGACATTGTGCTGATCGGAGGCCTCCGCCGTCCCGATATCAGCAAGCTGGGGCTCGACGTGACCGGCATGAAACTGCTTCCTCGGGTCGCGCGCTGGATGAAGGAAGGCGACGATGGACTTCTACGCGGCCTGGCGGAGTATTTTGAGAAAGATCATGGTTTTCATGTCGTGGGCGCTCATGAGATTGCCGCGAGCTTGCTGATGCCGGAAGCGCTTCTCACCAAAGCTGCGCCGTCGGATCAGCAAGAGAGAGATATTGACACCGCCATTCGCGCAGCGCTCGCTATCGGTGCATTGGATATCGGCCAGGGAGCGGTAGCATGCCGGGGTATTGTCCTCGCCCTTGAAGCGGCGGAGGGGACTGACGAAATGCTTCATCGTGTGGCGCGATTGCCCGCTGAGCTGACGGGATCGCCGGAAGTGCCGGACGGTGTACTCGTGAAGTTATCAAAGCCCGGGCAAGAACGCCGCGTCGACATGCCGACGATCGGTATTCAGACAGTCGAGAACGCAGCCGCCGCAGGCCTGGCGGGAATTGCCGTCGAAGCAGGCGGCACTCTTGTAGTGGACGGCGAAGCTGTTGCTCGAGCCGCGAATGCGAAGGGGCTTTTTGTGTTGGGATTGAGCCGCGCCCGCATAGAGATGCAAGTTCCGTGAACGCCGCCGAGCGAGAAGGCATTCATATTATGCTGGTTGCTGGAGAAACCTCCGGCGATGCGCTCGGCTCGGACCTCATGATTGCATTGAGAGAAATTTCGACCAGGTCCATACGTTTCTCGGGAGTTGGCGGTCCCCGTATGGAGAGAGAAGGACTTCCCTCGATATTCCCCATGTCTGATATTGCGGTAATGGGACCGCGCGAAATCATTCCGCGCCTTCCTCTTATTTTTCGCCGGATTTGGCAGACAGTGCGACATGCTGTCGACAAGAAACCTGATGTAGTCGTTGTGATTGATAGCCCGGAATTCACTCATATGGTTGCGCGGCGAATTTATCGTCGTGCTCCGTCCATTCCCATCGTCAATTATGTTTTGCCAAGTGTCTGGGCCTGGCGTCAGGGGCGCGCGCGGGCGATGAGTAAATACATACGTCGTGTTCTTGCTCTTCTACCCTTTGAACCGGTCTTCCTGAAGTCGGCCGGTGTGGACTGCGTCTATGTCGGGCATCCCGCGATCAACCGGATACCTGATGAGGGAAGCGGCGCACGGTTCCGGGCCGCTCGGGGAATTGACCCCACGGGACCGGTTCTGCTGGTTTTGCCCGGAAGCCGGATCAACGAGGTGAAGCATCTCCTCGCTATTTTTGGCGAGACGGTGGAGAAGCTCGCAGCCGAATTGCCATCACTGCGAGTTTTAGTGCCGACCGTTCCGCATGTGCGGGGACTTGTTGAAGCATCGGTGACGCGATGGCCGGTGAACGTCGAAATCATCGAGGACGATGAAGAAAAGCGTGCGGCTTTCGATGCCAGCACTGCGGCTCTTGCGGCCTCTGGCACTGTTGCGCTGGAGCTCGGTCTGGCTCGCGTTCCGATGGTCATAGCTTATCGCGCCGAAGCGCTGGTCGGCTGGTTTGCGCTCAAAGTACTCAAGGTGCCATCTGTCGTGCTCGTAAACCTCATTCTCGACCGGCCCGCTGTTCAAGAATATCTGCAGGGTCGCTGCAAAGCAGATGATCTGTTGCAGGGGCTACGGCCATTGATGCGCGACACTCCGGAAAGACGGCGTGCTCTGGCGGATCTCGACGAGTTTCGTGTGCGCATGGGGGTGACAGGCGAGCCGCCAAGCCGACGTGCGGCTCGGGCGGTGCTGGATATTCTGGAGCCCGTTACCCCTGTTGAATGAAAAAGGGCGCCCTATAGAGGCGCCCTTTTTGTATCAGCTCTTTTATTTGCGCTTCTATTTGCGCTTCCCGACGTCAACATAGTCGCGACGCGGCGCGCCGGTATAAAGCTGGCGCGGACGACCGATACGCTGACCCGGATCTTCGATCATCTCATTCCACTGAGCGACCCAGCCCACCGTACGGGCGAGCGCAAAGAGAACCGTGAACATCGTCGTCGGGAAACCCATCGCCTTCAAGGTGATGCCGGAATAGAAATCGATATTCGGGTAGAGCTTTTTCTCGACGAAATACTCGTCGTTAAGTGCGATCTTCTCAAGCTCCAAGGCTACATCCAGCATCGGATCGTCTTTGATGCCGAGCACGTTGAGAACTTCGTGGCATGTCTGCTGCATCACGCGCGCGCGAGGATCGTAGTTTTTGTACACGCGGTGACCAAAGCCCATCAGACGGAAGGGATCGTTCTTGTCCTTGGCGCGCTTGATGAACTCAGGAATACGGTCGACCGTGCCGATCTGTTGGAGCATGTTCAACGCAGCTTCGTTTGCACCACCGTGGGCCGGACCCCAAAGACAGGCAATACCGGCGGCGATGCAGGCAAAGGGATTGGCCCCTGACGAACCGGCAAGCCGCACAGTCGAGGTGGAGGCATTCTGTTCATGATCGGCATGCAGGATGAAAATGCGGTCCATCGCCCGAGCGAGAATGGGATCCACCTTGTATTGCTCGGCAGGTACCGAGAAACACATGTGCAGGAAGTTTTCCGCGTAATCGAGATCGTTGCGGGGATAGACGATCGGCTGGCCGGCAGAATATTTGTATGCCATCGCCGCAATCGTCGGCATCTTCGCAATCAGGCGGCGGCTCGCGATCATGCGCTGCGTGGGATCGTTGATGTCGGTGGAGTCATGATAGAAGGCGGAAAGTGCTCCGACCATGCCACACATGATGGCCATGGGATGAGCATCCCGGCGGAATCCGCGCAGGAAAAAGGTCATCTGTTCGTGCACCATCGTGTGCATGGTGATGGCGCGCTCGAATTCCCGGTATTCGGCTGCGGTCGGCAGGTCGCCATTTAGCAGCAAAAAACAGGTTTCGATGAAATTGCCGTGATCGGCCAGCTGATCGATCGGATAGCCCCGATACAGCAACACGCCTTCTTCGCCATCGATATACGTGATGTCGGATTCGCAGCTAGCGGTCGACGTGAAGCCAGGGTCGTAAGTGAAGTGTCCGCTTTTGCCGTATAGGGCGGAGATATCTACGACGCTCGGACCGAGTGAGCCGCCATAGACTGGCAACTCGTAAGACTTGCCGTCCACCGAAAGGGTCGCGTTTGAAATCGCGCCGGCTTTGGTTCCGAATTTTGTCATACCTGCCTACCTGTCATGTTTGGCCGGCTGGTACACTGCGTTTCAGCAGTAGAGCCGGACAGTTTGTAAAAGTCGTCTTCTCGCGCAAAAGCCCTCAACAATGTGAGGAGCCTATGCGGCTTGATCCTTTATTCGTCCCAGCGCTTCGTCGCGGCCCAGTGTCGCCAGCACGTCAAAAATGGGCGGAGAAACGGTGCTGCCGGTCACGGCTGCTCGAAGCGGCTGTGCCACCTTGCCGAGCTTGAGATTTTCCTCCTCCGCGAAGGCGCGAACCGTGGTTTCAATTTCGCTGAGGATCCAGTCGTTGCGAGCTTCGAGCCGGCTGACGAGGCGCGCAAGCAAGGCGCGGGCCTCCGGGTTCAGCAGCTGCAATGCCTTGTCGTCACAGGTGAGCGGGCGATGAACGAGCAGGAAGGCTGCTCCTTTGCCGATTTCAACAAGCGTCTTTGCCCGCTCTTTCAATCCTGGCATGAGCGCAATCAGCTTCTTCCGGAACTCGTCATCCGTTTTCCAGCCTTCGTTGCGGGTCATCAGTGCAATCGTCTCGTCGGCCAGGCGCTCGTCATCCGCTTCACGAATGTAATGGCCATTGAGGTTTTCGAGCTTGGCGAAATCAAAGCGTGCGGGCGAACGGCCAATACTTTCGAGGTTGAACCATTCAATGGCCTGCTCTGTAGAAAACAGCTCATCGTCGCCATGGCTCCAGCCGAGTCTGACGAGGTAGTTCCGCATCGCCTCAGGAAGATAGCCAAGGTCGCGATAGGCTTCCGCGCCCAGAGCGCCGTGACGTTTCGACAATTTTGCGCCGTCCGGTCCATGGATCAGAGGGACATGAGCAAATTCAGGTACTTCCCAGCCGAGGGCTTCATAAATCTGACTCTGCCGCGCGGCGTTCGTGAGGTGATCGTCGCCGCGGATGATATGAGTAATCGACATGTCGTGATCGTCCACCACGACGGAAAGATTGTAAGTTGGCGTTCCGTCGCTTCGGAGAAGGATCAGATCGTCCAGTTGTTCATTGGGAAAACGCACGTCTCCCATAACGTGGTCGCGGACGATTGTTTCTCCATCATTGGGAGACCGGAAGCGAACGACAGGCCGCACGCCTGCCGGAGCTTCAGCAGGGTCCCGGTCCCGCCAACGGCCATCATAGTGAATGGGGCGGCCTTCGGCGCGAGCTTTTTCACGCATTTCTTCAAGTTCCTGCTGGCTTGCGTAGCAGTGGTACGCCTTGCCCCGATCAAGCAATTCCTGCACCGCCTCCACATGGCGCGCGGCGCGTGACGCCTGGAAAACAGGCTCGGCGTCCCAGCTGAGCCCGAGCCATTGCAAGCCTTCGAAAATGGCATCGATAGCGGGGGTTGTTGACCGCTCCCTATCCGTGTCTTCGATGCGCAGCAGGAATTGGCCGCCATGGTGGCGAGCAAACAGCCAATTGAACAGCGCAGTCCTGGCGCCCCCGATATGAAGATACCCGGTAGGCGAAGGGGCAAAACGGGTGATGACTGTCTTCTTTTCCGTCATGATCTCCTGCGATCCGGCTCCGCAGCCGCGCGGGTATGCAACTAGACTGAATGTTGGCAAGCTTCGACCCGGAAATAGGGCGCAATGCCTTGGGTCCGCTGCGGGGGCAGGGGATTTTCTACCACATTGCGGCGACGCAACGTAAGTCCGAAATGAGCGTGGGGACGATCCACGAAAAGTGTTTGGTGGCAGGGTGTTAGGCGTAACTCCTCTGGATGCGGCACGCTCCGGGGACCGCTTTGGGGGAATGGCGTGGCATTAGATGCCGGTATGCCGAAACGACTGTCTTTGAAGATTCGGGCCCGGGCCGCTTTCGAAGCAGCCGGCCTCGGAGCAGCGTGGCTGCGTGCCTCCTTTACAGCAGACAGCGACCGGCTCTTTCTATGGTCGCCGGTACTGGTGGCAGCCGGTGTCGGAACCTATTTTTCACTCGGTTTTGAGCCGCAGCCTTGGCCCGCTGCGGTGCTTTTGCCACTGGCGCTGGCGGCGCTCTGGCTCTCGCGGAATCATCCAGTAAAAGCGCTTTGCGCCGGAATCGGTTTTTTTCTCCTTCTGGGCTTTGGAGCCGCCGTTTTGCGGGCGCAAATGGTTGCCGCGCCTGTGCTGGCAAGGCCAATGTCGGGCCCCCTTGTTGCCAAGGTTGTCGCCGTTGAGAGCACCGAAAGCGGCAGTCTTTCCGCCATTCTGGAGCCACGGTCATTTGCGCGCCTAACTGCTTCGGAAACGCCGGCCAAAGTGAGAATCAGCGTTCGGTTGCGCGGGGCGGTTTTACGGCCTGGGGCCGTGGTTACGCTCAGAGCGAGACTGATGCCGCCGCCGGAACCGGTGCAGCCGGGTGGGTTCGATTACGCCCGGCAGGCATGGTTTGACGGAATGGGCGCCGTTGGTTTCGCCTATACGCTCCCCGAGGAACTGTCGCCACCGTCCGGAAGAGATCGCGCCGTCCTCGCCGATCTGAGGATGAGGATTGGAGAACGGATCCGCTCAGTCGTGGGGGGCACCAGCGGCGCCGTGGCGGCCGCCCTTATAAATGGAGAGCGGGCGAGCATCCCGGACGATGTTTCGGAAGATTTGCGGGCGGCGGGCATTTTCCATGTGCTGTCGATATCGGGCCTGCATATGGTGCTTTTCGCCGGATCGGTCTTTTGGGTCGTACGTGCCGCTCTTGCGCTTTGGCCAAGTATGGCGCTTCGGTATCCGATCAAGAAATGGGCAGCTGCAGCGGCACTATTTGGCGCCACTTTTTACCTGTTGATTTCGGGTGCCGCGATAGCGACGCAACGCGCATGGATCATGATCTCGCTCATGTTCCTCGCGATCCTTCTGGACCGCCCGGCGCTGACCATGCGGAATGTCATGCTCGCAGCCCTGGTTATCCTTCTCTGGCGGCCGGACAGTCTGATCGGGGCGAGTTTTCAGATGTCTTTCGCAGCAGTGATCGCCTTGATCGCTTTCTACGAGAGCAGCTGGATGCGGAGCTGGACGTCAAGGCCGCGTGCCACCGGCCTCGGAGCCTTGCCCGCGCTCGCCGGCTCGTATGTGCTGGGAATAGCGTTGACCAGTATCGTGGCCGGCGCAGCGACGGGCGCTATCGCCGCCTACCACTTCAACCGGATCGCTCTTTATGGTCTCGCCGGCAACATGGCCGCGATGCCGCTCGTCGGTATCGTCGTCATGCCTATGGCGCTTCTCTCCTTGCTTCTGATGCCCTTCGGCCTGGACGGTCCGGCTTTGTGGGCAATGGGAAAAGGTGTAGAGGGCATGCTGCTTGTCGCTCACGAAGTAGCGAGCTGGAACGGCGCCGACCGGCTAGTGCCGGAGGCGCCGCTTGGTGCTTTGTTGCTTGTTGTGCTGGGCAGTTTGTGGCTTGCGCTCTGGCGCGAGAAGTGGCGCTTTGCCGGTATAGTGCCAATGGTGGCAGGGCTCGCGCTTTGGGGGGCAGCCTCAAGACCGGATGTCCTGATTGATCGCGATGCCGCACTCTTTGCGGTTCGTACGGCAAATGGATCGCTTGCGCTCACATCCTCTCGCCCTGCCTACGCCGCCGAACAATGGCTGCGGCATGATGGTGATGGAAGGCGGCCAAGAGAGGCGTCGAAATCGGAAGCCCTCGCATGTGACAGGCACGGGTGCATCTACAAGGAGGAGGGGCGCCCGGTAATCGCTTTTGCCGGGACACTCGATGCGGTGGTTGAGGATTGCGCCAAGGCGGATATCGTGATTGCGAAAATATCCGTTCCATATCGCATCCGGCGCGAATGCGATGCGCGACTGCTGCTGGATTATTTCAGCTTCTGGCGCAACGGTGCGACAGCACTGACCTTCACCGAAAGCGGCGGTATTGATGTGACGACATCGCTTGCGGCGCGCGGCAACAGGCCTTGGGTACAGCGCCGCGGAGATCAGTAGCGGCGAAGAAGGCCGACGAGCTTTCCTTGAACCTTGACCCGGTCAGGTCCGAAGATACGCGTCTCATAGGCCGGATTTGCGGCTTCGAGAGCGATGGAATCTCCCTTCTTGCGCAGGCGCTTCAGGGTGGCTTCATAGCCATCGACGAGTGCAACGACGATGTCGCCGCTCGTTGCTGTATCGCAACGCTGGATGAGAACCGTATCGCCGTCGAGGATACCGGCCTCGATCATCGAGTCGCCTTTTACCTCAAGCGCATAATGCTCCCCGGATCCGAGAAGGTTCAGCGGCACGCTGACCTGATGGCTCTCTTCCTGCAATGCCTCGATCGGTGTGCCGGCAGCAATTCGTCCCATGACGGAGAGGGTCATCGTATCGCCGGAGCTGCGTGCGGGGGCAAGGTCCCGGCTGCTGGGTTTGGGCTGCGCGCCGCCCTCGATAACGCTCGGCGAAAAGCCCCGTCCGCGTGCCATGGCGAGGCTTGGGGACGCCGCATCGGGAAGCTTGAGAATTTCAAGTGCGCGAGCGCGATGGGGCAGGCGGCGGATAAAGCCTCGTTCCTCCAGCGCGGTGATGAGCCGGTGAATGCCGGATTTGGAGCGAAGGTCCAACGCCTCTTTCATTTCATCGAAGCTGGGGGAAACGCCGCCTTCCTTGATCCGCTCATGAATAAACATCAGCAGCTCATGTTGCTTGCGTGTCAGCATCGACTTCAGCCCCTCCGGTCGCCCTGTGAGCCCTGTGGGGCTCTTTGGAACAAAACAAAAACGTTGAAACTTGTTCTAGTTTAGTTCTCGCGAGGGTGTCAAGCGCATTTGTGGATAAGTCAGCGTCGGAGCGGCAAAACCGTAACGATTCCACCCGCTTGCACGGCTTCCGCGTGTGGCTTGCGGACGATCAGACAGGAGGCATCCGCCAGGACCGACAGCATGGAACTGTCCTGAATCGGGAAGGGTGTGGCGACGTGAATTTCGCCAGGCACATGGTCGAGGCCCGCCCTGATGTAATCTTCCCTCGAGCCATTCTGCGGCAGGTCCGCCCCAAGCCGTGCTTGCGTCAGATGCAACGCTGTATCGCCGCCCTGCATGCGGATGATGGCCGGACGCAGAAAAAGTATCGCGCAAACGAGCGCGGATACCGGATTGCCGGGGAGGCCGAGCATCGGCGTGTCGCCCAGCTTGCCGAATATCAACGGCTTGCCAGGACGCATCGCGATCTTCCAGAAATCGATGTCGAGGCCGAGGGGCGTGAGGGCTTCCTGAACGAGATCGTGGTCGCCGACCGAGGCACCGCCAAGCGTGACCAGCATGTCGGCATGTTCCGCGCGCGCCGCTATTTCACGAATGTCGCCCACAGTGTCGCGTGCGATGCCGAGATCGAGGGGAATGCCGCCCGCCTCCAGAATGAGGGCCGCGAGACCATCATTGTTGGCGGAAATGATCTGGTTCGGACCAGGCTCCGCGCCCGGCCGCACGAGTTCGTCGCCGGTCGAGAAGAAGGCGATAACAGGCTGCTTGCGAACCTCGAGTTGAGGAAGGTTCATCGCGGCGGCAAGCGCGATGTCGGCAGGCGAAAGTTTGCGGCCAGCGGGCATGCCCGGATCGCCAGTCCGGAAATCCAGACCGCATACACGAACGTGGTCCCCGGCTGTCGCGGTTTCTTCGATAACCACCACATCGCCTTCGCGCGATGTGTCTTCCTGAATTACGACTGCATCGGCGCCTTGCGGTAAAGGCGCACCGGTGAAGATGCGAACGGCTTCGCCTTCATTCAGATGCTCAGTATATGCGCCGCCTGCAGGCGCCTCTCCGACGACCCGCAAACGCGCAGGCACAGTGAGCGTATCGGCGGCACGGACCGCATAGCCGTCCATGGCAGAGAGATCGGCAGGCGGCTGCGTTCGCCGCGCTATCGCTTCTTCCGCCAGGAAACGTCCCAGTACCCGCGCAAGCGGCAAGCTCTCTTTCTCGGTGGTCCGGAGCGCCGCCATGATGCGGGCTCGCGCCTCCTCGACGGGAAGGAGAGGGTGCTGTGCCATAAGCTACTTTGCCTTGTAGTCGCCCGACTTGCCGCCGGTTTTTCGAGTGAGACGAATGTCTCCGATCGTCATGCCGCGATCGACGGCTTTCGCCATGTCGTAGAGCGTCAGGCAGGTAACACTGACTGCGGTGAGAGCCTCCATTTCGACGCCGGTCTGGCCTGCCACCTTCACCGTCGCCTCGACCTCGACGGTTCCGGCCTTCTTGTCCATCTTGAGATCGACTTCGACCTTGGTAATGGCAAGCGGGTGGCAAAGAGGAATGAGGTCCGCTGTGCGCTTTGCCGCCATGATGCCGGCAAGCCGCGCGACTTCGAGCGCATTGCCTTTCTTGAGGCCGTCTTCTGCGATCAGCTTCAGCGTTGCAGGCTGCATTGTAACGCGGCCCTTGGCAGTCGCGCTGCGCGACGTGACGGGCTTCGACGATACGTCGACCATGCGGGCTGCGCCCTTTTCGTCGAGATGCGTAAGCTTCTTCGCGGCCAAGGAACGCCTCTTCTTCCTGCTGTCTGCGTTGAGGAAGTATATCCGCTAGACTGCTGCCGCGCGAATGGCTTTGAGGCTTGCGAAAAGTTCTTCGGCGCCTGCAAGCGGAAGACAGCTCAATGGATCGCAAAGCGCCTTGTCGGGTTCGGGATGAAATTCGAGGAACACCCCGTCCGCACCTGCCGCCACGGCGGCCTTGGCAATTATCGGTACGCCGTCGCGCCGCCCGCCTGTCGATGCGCCGCCGGTGCGCGGATCGGCGCCCGGAAGCTGCACAGCATGTGTCGCGTCGATGGTTACGGGAACTCCGAGTTTTTTCATTTCGGCGAAGGCGAGCATGTCGACGACGAGGTTGTTGTAGCCGAAGGAAGAGCCGCGTTCGCAGAGAATGGTGAGATCGGCGCCTGCCGCTTCCTTGATTTTGGAAACAATGTTGCGGCAATCCCAGGGCGCGAGAAACTGGCCTTTCTTCACATGGAGAAGGCCACCCGCCTTGTGCGTCGCGCGCGCGGCGGCAACGACGAGATCCGTCTGGCGGCAGAGAAATGCCGGGATCTGCACAAGGTCTGCAACTTCGGCAACCGCCTCCGCCTGCGTCTCGTCGTGAATGTCGGTCGCGATCGGGAGGTCGAATTTCTCTTTCACTTCGGCGAGAATGGCGAGGCCTTTTTCAAGGCCGGGGCCGCGATAGCTTTTGATGGACGAACGGTTTGCCTTGTCGAAGCTGGCCTTGAAAACAAAGGGAAGTTCGAGCTTCTCCATAACGGCCTTCAGGTGCCGCGCGGTTTCGAATGCGAGGTCTCTGTCTTCGAGGACATTGAGGCCCGCGATGCAGAAAAGCGGCTGACCATCGCCGATTGCAATGTTCCACTTCGATAGGTTGAGAACGCTCATTTGTTACAGATCCTTGCGCATGAAACATCGCCGGTCGAGCGGCAGTCCGATGTCGTCTTCGTGATAATGCGCGAGGAGGAGGGCCGGCGTCCACTCATCCTCGGGAATGATCTTGAAACCGCATGAGGCATAGAACGGTGCGTTCCATACGATGTCGCGGAAGGTCGACAATGTAACGGATTTCGAGCCGTTTTCCCTTGCCCAATCGCATACGGATTCGACGAGAGAACGCCCCATACCCTTGCGTCCGTGATCCGGATGGACTGACAATTCGAAGATATGGAAAGGTCTGTCCAGAGGCGCCGCGAGGATGAACCCGACCGGATTATCGTTCAGTACAGAGACGAATACGACACCGCTGCGGGCGTTGGCTTTGATGAATTTTATGTCGGTTGGTTCATGCGAAGCGATCTCCGGAAGGCCTGCTTCGATGAAAGCCTTGCTTGCGGCCCGTTCTATGGCGCCAAACAGTTGAAACTCTTCAGGTTTTGCCTGTCTTATGTGGTAATTCATGGAGTTGTCCCGCAGCCACTGTCGCGCAACTGTCACAAAACCGTCATACGGCGCGATGGGGCATGAAACGATGTTCAAAAATAAACAGGCCGGGGATAAAGGAAGCCCGCTTATCCCCGGTTTCGGCCCGGCGCGAGAGGCGCGCGGCCGTATTTATCCCCGGTCAGGCGGGAGGAGCGAGCAACGCACGGGTTGCTGCCTCCACATCCGTCTGCCGCATCAGGCTCTCGCCAACGAGAAACGTCCGTACACCAACTTTTGAAAGACGCGTGAGGTCGTCCGGCGCGAAGATTCCGCTTTCGCCGACGAGCAGCCGACCCGAAGGGACGAGGGGGGCGAGCCGCTCGGTGGTGGCGAGGGTCGTCTCGAAGGTCTTGAGGTTACGGTTGTTGATCCCGAGGAGAGGACTTTTCAGCTCGACGGCGCGGGCGAGCTCCTCCTCGTCGTGAACCTCGACCAGCACATCCATCTTCCAGCCGAAAGCGGCTTCCTCGATCTCGCGGGCCTGCGCGTCCGAAACCGCGGCCATGATGATGAGAATGGCGTCGGCGCCCATCGCCCGGGCTTCCGCCACCTGGTAGGTGTCGTACATGAAATCCTTGCGGAGCACGGGGAGCGACACGGCGGCGCGGGCGTCGGACAGATAGTCCGGCGCGCCCTGGAAGGAGGGGCCGTCGGTGAGGATCGAAAGGCAGGTGGCGCCGCCGGCCTGATAGGCACGGGCAAGCGCCGGCGGATCGAAGTCCGCGCGGATGAGACCCTTGGAGGGGCTGGCCTTCTTGATTTCGGCGATGAGCGCGTAGGCGCCCGTGTCGACGCGGGCGCGAAGGGCGGAGGCGAAGCCGCGCACGGAGCCGGCGGCGCGCGCCATCTCCTCGACCGAGGCGAGCGGACGGGCGCGCTTCGCGGCGGCGATCTCGTCCAGCTTGTAGGCGCCGATCTTTTCGAGAATGTCAGACATTGTTCTTGCCGTTCGTCGCCGCGACGAGCTTTGCGAGGGTTTGCTTTGCCGCGCCGCTGTCGATTGCCTTTGCCGCGAGGCCGGCACCTTCCTTCAAGGTTGCCGCCTTACCCGAGACGATGAGCGCGGCAGCTGTATTGAGCAAGACGATATCGCGGTAGGCCCCGGCTTCGCCATCGAGAAGGCGGCGAATGGCAGCGGCATTTTGTTCCGGGTCGCCGCCCTTGAGGTCTTCGATGGAGGCGCGCGGCAAGCCGGCATCCTCCGGCGTTACCTCGAAAACGCGGATCGAGCCGCCCTTCAGCTCGGCGACGGCGCTCGGCCCGGTGGTCGTCAGTTCGTCCATGCCGTCGGAACCGTGAACCACCCAGGCGCTGTCGGAACCGAGATTGCGAAGGGCCTCGGCGAAGGGCTTGACCCATTCGGCCGCGAAGACGCCGAGCAATTGCCGCTTCACGAGGGCGGGATTGGAGAGTGGCCCCAGCATGTTGAAGATCGTCTTGATGCCGAGATCGGCACGGACGGGCGCGACATGTTTCATGGCGGCATGATGCGCCTGCGCGAACATGAAGCCTATGCCCGCCTTTTCGATGGAGGCGGCGATGGTCGCGGGATCAATATCGAGATTGACGCCGAGCGCCTGAAGAGCGTCTGCCGTACCGGACAAGGAGGAAGCTTTGCGGTTGCCATGCTTGGCGACCGGAACGCCGGCCGCCGCAACGACGAGCGCGGTCGCGGTCGAGATATTCCATGTGCCGACGCCGTCGCCGCCCGTGCCGACAATGTCGATGGCATTGGCGGGCGCCGTAACGCGGAGCGCGCGCTCGCGCATGACGGTGGCGCCTGCCGTGATTTCGGCGACGGTTTCGCCGCGCACGCGCAGGCCCATCAGGAATGCGCCGATCTGCGCTTGCGTCGCCTCGCCGGACATGACGATCTCGAAAGCGGCACGCGCCTCGGCGGCGTCGAGCGCGCGGCCTTCGGCAAGGCGCGCGATGATGGTCTTGAAATCGGTCATGGCCCCCCGCAAAACTCCCTTACGCCAGCTCGCGCGTGTTCATGCCCGCGATCTGCAGGAAGTTGCGCAGGATGTCGTGTCCATGCTCCGAGGCGATGCTTTCCGGATGGAACTGGACGCCGTGGATCGGCAGCTCCTTGTGCCGCGCGCCCATGATGATGTTGTCGGTCGTCCATGCCGTCACTTCGAGGCAATCGGGCAGGCTTTCGCGCTCGACGATCAACGAATGATAGCGCGTCGCCTCGATGGGGCTCGGCAGGTACTGGAAGATGCCTTTGCCGCCATGATGGATGGCGCTCATCTTGCCATGCATGAGGGTGGGCGCACGCACGACCTTGCCGCCAAAGGCCTGGCCGATGGCCTGATGGCCGAGACAGACGCCGAGCAGCGGAATGCGGTGCGCGGCGGCGGCCTGAATGAGGTCGAGGCAGATGCCGGCCTTGTCGGGGTCGCAGGGGCCGGGCGAGAGGACGATCGCCTGCGGACGGGCTGCCAGCGCCTCGTTCACCGTGATCTTGTCATTGCGGTGGACAGCCGCCTCCGCGCCCAGTTCTCCGAGGAAATGGACGAGGTTGTAGGTGAAGCTGTCGTAGTTATCGATGAGCAGCAGCATGGCAGTATCCCTGAAACGGCCCCGAAGGGGGGCTGCACGGTCTTTATATAGGCGTTAGGAGGCAGGTGGGGCAAGGTTGGGAAAGGTGGAAAGAGGAGGACGGCCGATGTTGGAAAAGACGCTCACCACCACATGCGCCATCGCGGGCGGCGGGCCGGCGGGGATGATGCTGGGGCTGTTGTTGGCGCGGGCCGGTGTGGACGTCACCGTGCTCGAAAAGCATGGCGATTTCCTGCGGGATTTTCGCGGCGACACGATCCATCCCTCGACGCTGGAAGTGATGCATGAGCTGGGGCTGCTCGACGGGTTGCTGGCGCGGCCGCATCAGAAGATGAGCGAGGTCGGCGTTCATATCGGCGACGAGCACCTGACCGCCGCCGATTTCTCGCATTTGCCGACGCGGTGCAAATTCGTCGCCTTCATGCCGCAATGGGATTTTCTCGACTTTTTGGCGGAGGCGGGGCGACGTTATCCGGGCTTTCATCTTCACATGAATGCCGAAGCCACCGGGCTGCTGGAAGATGCGGGCCGCGTCGCGGGTATCCGCGCGGCGACGCCTGACGGAACGCTCGACATTCGCGCCGACCTGGTCGTCGGCGCCGACGGCAGGGGCTCCGTCGTGCGGGAGAAGGCGGGGCTCGATGTCCTCGATATCGGCGCGCCTTTCGACGTGCTTTGGATGAGGCTCACGCGCCGCGCAGACGACGCGTTGGAGACGCTCGGCCGCGTCGACATGGGGCATATCTTCATCACCATCGACCGCGGGGATTACTGGCAATGCGCCTTCGTGATCGGGAAGGGCGAACTCGAGGACTGGAAGACGAAGGGGATCGAGGCGTTTCGCGAAACCATTGCGGCGCTGCAGCCGCATATGGCGGACCGGACCGGCGAGCTTCGCAGTTGGGACGATGTGAAACTGCTCACGGTGAAGGTCGACCGGCTGCGCGAATGGGCGCGGGACGGTCTGCTCTGCATCGGCGACGCAGCCCATGCGATGTCGCCGGTCGGCGGCGTCGGCATCAACCTCGCGATACAGGATGCCGTGGCGGCGGCGAATATCCTCGCTGGACCGCTCAGGCAGAAGCGGCTGACGCTCGCAGACCTGCGCGCCGTGCAGCGGCGCCGCGATTTTCCGACCAGGGTGACGCAGGGCGTGCAGGTATTCATCCAGAACCGCGTGCTCGGCCCGGCGCTGCGTAGGAAGGGCAGGATGAAGGCGCCGCTGCCGCTGAAGCTGCTCGGCCGGTTTCCGCTGCTGCGCCGCATACCGGGATATGCGGTCGGTCTCGGCGTGCGGCCGGAGCATGTGGAGGTGGAGGAGAGGTAGCTGAGTTTTGTTTGAGCCGACCAAGAACACAGTGTCACCCCGGCGAAAGCCGGGGCCCATTGGTTTCCTCAGCAAGAGCGATGGCATGTGGCGTCAGTGCCAATCAGAAAAATTGAAATCAGCTGCAAGAGGCTCTGCGAGTGGGCCCCGACTTTCGCCGGGGTGACACCTCTGTCTGGGCCAAGGTCGAAAATTTTTCTTACTGCCTTTTCCCCACCTGCGATGCGTAGCGCACGGCTTCTTCCGCCGCGCGGAAGAGGGCCTTGGCCTTGTTGACGCTTTCCTGATACTCGCCTTCGGGGCTTGAATCCGCGACCACGCCGCCGCCTGCCTGGACGTACATCTTGCCGTCCTTGACGATGGCGGTGCGGAGCACGATGCAGGTGTCCATTTCGCCCGCCGCCGAGAAGTAGCCGACGCAGCCGGCATAGGGGCCGCGCTTTTCGAGTTCGAGTTCGTCGATGATTTCCATCGCGCGGACTTTCGGCGCGCCGGAAACGGTGCCTGCCGGGAAGCCCGCGACAAGGGCGGAAATCGCGTCATAGGCGGGATCGAGGTCGCCTTCGACGTTCGAGACGATGTGGATGAGGTGCGATGTGTACTGGAGCGCGAAACGTTCCGTCACATCGACCGAACCGATCTTCGAGACGCGGCCGACATCGTTGCGCCCGAGATCGAGCAGCATGAGGTGCTCGGCGCGCTCCTTCGGATCGGCGAGGAGTTCTTCGGAGATCGCCTCGTCTTCCGCCTTGTTCTTTCCGCGATGGCGCGTGCCCGCGATAGGGCGGATGGTGACGCGGTTGTTCCGCACGCGGACGAGAATTTCCGGGCTCGAGCCGACGATGGAGAAATCCTCGAAATTCAGGAAATAAAGGAAGGGCGACGGGTTGATGCGGCGGAGCGCCCGGTAGAGCGCGAAGGGCGGCAGCTCGAACGGCGCCTCGAAACGCTGCGAGAGCACGACCTGAAAAATGTCGCCGGCGGCGATGTATTCCTTCGCACGGGCGACCATGCCGAAATAGGCATCCTTGGGCGTGTTGGAGCACGGCTCTTCGAGCGGCCCGATTTCCGCATCGCGGTGGAGATGCGGCAGCGCCGTATCGAACTCGGCGATCACATCGCCGACACGTTCGCTCGCGCGCGTATAGGCGGCATGTGCGCTGACGCCGGGCTCCGGCCGCACGGGCGTGACGACGGTAACTTCGTCCTTCACGGAATCGAAGACGGCGATGATCGTTGGACGGATGAAGATGCCGTCCGGCAAGCCGAGCGCGTCCGGGTTCTCGTTCGGCAGGTGCTCCATCAGGCGCACCGTGTCGTAGCTCATATAGCCGAAGACGCCGGCGGCCATCGGCGGCAGCTCCTCCGGCAGGTCGATGCGGCTTTCCTCGATGAAGGCACGCAGGCTCTTCAGCGCGCCGCCGGGGCAGGGCTCGTAAGTATCCCCGAAGCGGGCCTTGCGGTTCAGCTCCGCCTTGTCGCCCCGCGTCCGCCAGATGGCATCCGGCGCGAAGCCGATGATCGAATAGCGGTTGCGGCTGTCGCCGCCCTCGACGGATTCGAGCAGGAAGCTGTTCGGCTTTCCGTCCGCGATCTTGAGCATGGCGGAGACAGGCGTTTCGAGGTCCGCGACGAGACGCGCATAGACCACCTGCGCCGTACCCGCGTTGTACGACGCCTCGAAACTGGCGTAGTCGGGCGAAATCATAGGCCGGTGTCCGTCGCCGTCATCTGTTGGAACAGCGTGTTGTTGACCTCGACGCCGAGCTCCTGCTGGTAGCCGACGACGAAGGTCTGCAGCATGTCGGCCTGTATCGCATCGACCAGGGTTGTCCGCGTCTCCTTGTACTTGTCGCTGTTCGCGTCGAGCTGCGGCGAGCGGACATCCTTGACCTGCATGACGATGAGGCTGTCACCGAGGCCGACCGGGCCGAAGGTGAAGCCGCCTTCAGGCGCGGCGAAAAGCCGGGTGACGGCGGTCCGCGAGAAGGTGTCGTTCTGCGCGTAACGCTGGAGAGGAGGCGTGGAGAGAACGCTGCGGCCATATTCCGCCGCGATCTTCTCAAAGCTCTCGCCCGCATTGCCACGCTCCACGAGCGAGGTGGCCAGGGCTTCCAGGTCGTCAGCTCGCTTCTGCTGCTTCCAGATGCTCACCACGCGGTCGCGCACTTCGTCGAGCGGCTGCAGTTCGGCGGGGTTCACAGCGTCGATCTCGACCCAGTAATAGCCGTCCTTGCCGGAATCGAGCGGCGGGATCTGGTCGCCCTGCTGGTTCTCATAGACCGTGTTCAGGAGGTCCGGCAGTTCCGGCAGTTCGACCGTATCGCCGTTCCGCGTCTTTCCGTCGGCGGTGATGCCGTCGATGGAGCGGACGGTAAGGTTGTAACGCTTCGCGACATCGGCGAGCGGCTCGCCGCCGGCGCGGGCGTCCTCGATGGTGTTCTGGATGTCGTAGATCTGATCGCGCGCCAGTTCGAGTTCGATTGCCGCACGCAGCTCTTCCTTCACGTCTTCATAGGTGCTGGGCTTGCCGGGCTCGATACCGGTGACATGCAGGATCGACCAGCCGAGCGGTCCCCGCACGGGCTCGCTATAGCCGGTGCCTTCGAGCGAGAAGGCGGCATCCGCGAGTTCGGGCGACAGCATATCGTCGCGAGAGACCTTGCCGAGATCGACATCTTTCATGGTGAGGCCGAGGCCCTTAACGACGGTTTCGACATTCTCGCCGCCGCGCAGCTTCGTGAGTGCCTCGTTGGCCTCTTCTTCGCTGGCGAAGGTGATCTGATGAACGTCGCGGCGCTCCGGCACGTCATACTCGCCCCGGCGCTGCTCATAGGCGGCCTGGAGGTCTTCTTCCGACACGGCCATCGTGCGCGTCACATCCTCGGGCTCGAGGACCATGATGCTGAAGTCGCGCGTTTCCGGGAGCGTGAAGGCGGAAGCACCGGCTTCATAGAATTTCTGAACGGTCTCCTCGTCCGGATCGGCGATCTCGCCGACAAGGGATTGCGGCAGGATGACGTAACCTGCGACGCGGGTCTCTTCCTGGAAGCGGCTCACCATCTCGATAAGTGCTTCCGGCGCGGCGACGCCGACCTGGATCACCTCGATGACCTGCTTGCGCGACATGGCGCGGCGGCGCTGCTCGATGAAGCGTTCTTCGGAAATGCCGTTCTGCTGCAGCGACTGGCGGAAAAGGTCGCGGTCGAAGCGGCCGAAGGGGCCCTGCAGGTTGGGGTCGGTCGTGATGTCGATGCCGACGGCCTCATCGCCCACGGCAAGGCCGAGGTCGCTTGCCGCGCCGTCCAGGGCCGCAAGGCTGATAAGCCGCGACAGAGCGGCGCGGTCGATGCCGAACTGGCGCGCCTGGTCGAGCGACAGCGGCTGCCCGAGGCGCTGGGAGAACTGGTTCATCTCGTTGCGGAGCTCGACCTGATAGGTCGCGGCGTCGATCTTCTGGTCGCCCACTTCCGCGACCGTATCGCCGCCGAAGCCGGTGAAGATGTCCGCGATGCCCCAGACCGCGAAGCTGAGCGCGAGCAGGCCGATCAGCACCTTGGCAACCCAGCCCGAGGCGTTTCTCCGTAGTGAATCGAGCATTTGCAGTCTTTCTCTTTCGCCGGTCCGGCCGGCGATCTGTCAGTCCGCGGGCGCGGCCCCCGCCGCCCGCCCCCTCGCGAGAGGGCGGCATGATAGGTGCGGGGCCCCGGCCTCGCAAGCGGATCGGGCGCGCTTTCCGTTTGATTTTCAACGCAAAATGCCGGGCGCTCCCGTGGCTAGAGGGTGCTCCCGAGCATGGGCGGACCCCCGAGCCGGACATAGGCCTCGATGCTTGCCTGCGTTGCGGCGACGAGAAGCCAGATCGTGAGGAAGCAGACCGCCGCCCAGAGCGCGAAGGCGCGCAGGGCCAGGCTGGCCGCGGAGGGCACTTCGTCGAGCGCGAAGGCGACGGCGAAAGCGAAGAGCGTGACCTCAAGGGCGGGCAGGACGACGACAAGCGCCTCCAGAACCCCGTCCGGCGGGCGGCCGGAAAGAGCGATGACGAGAAAGGAAGCAAGGGCGGCAAGCGTGCCTGTGGCGCGCGCGTGGCGGATGGCGAGGGTGGCGGTAGCGGCGAACATAAGTCTCCTCCAGTCTCTCTCCGCGCATAGCGAAGAAAGGGGCAAGTATTCAGCAGGTATTTGTCAGCAACGGCGCGGGGCGAGCTTCACCGGACGGTCCAGCCGCGAAAGGCGGGACCGTGAGGGAAAAACCGGACCGGCGAGCCGGTAACTGGCGCTTTAGCGGGGTTCGGGGCCGGGCGGCCCGCGGATTTCCCATGCGGGAACCCATCCGGGGGCGGTGCGAGGCCCACCATCCGCGTGCTGCGGGGCGAAGTATTGGAACTGCATGTTGAAACTCCGGGAACGTGAGTGGATCACCGACCGGAAGCTTGAAACGCAAAAGCCCCGATCTGATTTGAGCGGGGCTGGAAAGTGTCGATTTTGCAGGCTTGTTTAGCGCGCGCGCAAGCGACCCGGCCCCGAAGGCGAGTAGTGTCGACCGAAGGTCTTTTCGACCTGTTGCATCCAAAGCTGTGTCATGGCGCGCACGCTACTCCTGAGTCGTTTACTTGCCAAATGAATAGTCATGTGAATGAAACTTTCGCCTTACCTGTGTTCTATTTCACGCAGGTTAAAATCACCCATCGCCGGACCCGCCGCGCGGCGCAATGTTGGCGGGCGGCGGAGGCATCTGCTAAACGAACGCGACACAAGAATTCTCAATCGAGCGGAGCGGACAAATGGCACGCGTCAAGGCGCTGGTGGCGGGCAACTGGAAGATGAACGGGCTGAAGGCCTCGAAGAAGGAACTGACCGCGCTCGCGAAAAAGCTCGGCAAGGAAAAGCCTGGCTGCGACGTGCTGATCTGCCCGCCGGCGACATTGATCGCCACGCTGAAGGACGCAGCGAAGGGCACCAAGATCGCCATTGGCGGCCAGGACTGCCATGCGAAGGAGAGCGGCGCCCATACCGGCGATGTGTCGGCGGAGATGCTGAAGGATGCGGGTGCGTCCTATGTCATCGTCGGCCATTCGGAGCGCCGCGCCGATCATGGCGAGACGGACGCGGATGTGAAGGCGAAGGCGGAAGCCGCGCACCGCGCCGGGCTCGTCGCGATCGTGTGTGTGGGCGAGACGGAAGCGCAGCGCGACGCGGGCGAGACGCTGAAAATCATCAAGGGCCAGCTCAAGGGCTCGCTTCCCGCCGGTGCGACGGCGAAGACGACCGTCATCGCCTATGAGCCGGTCTGGGCGATCGGCACCGGCCGCACGCCGACGGCGGACGACGTGGCCAAGGTCCATGCCGCAATCCGCAAGGCGCTCGACGCCCGCTTCGGCGCGGAAGGCGCGAAGATGCGCATTCTCTATGGCGGCTCGGTGAAGCCCTCGAACGCGGCCGAATTGATGGCGGTGCCGAACGTCAACGGCGCGCTGGTCGGCGGCGCGAGCCTCAAGGCGGAGGATTTCTGGGGGATCGTCTCTGCCTACGCCTGAGTGATCGCACGCGTTAACCTTCTGTTAACCCTGAAGGTGCATTGGGGGAGATCGTTTGTCCCTCGGTCATCAGGGTAGCCATGAGTAACGCGGCAACCTTTCATTCGCGCGACTGCGCGCGCTTCTTCGGCTATTGGAACAGTCTTCCCAAGCGCGGCCTTGTCCCGGATCGCAATGCTTTCGATCCCGTCGCGATCCGCGATCTCATGCCGATGATCGTGATGATCGAATATAATGACCGGCAACCGGCGGTGTTTCGCTATGCCGGGTCGGGGCTCACCGAGATACTGGGATACGACCCGACGCGGCGGCCCTATCTGGAGCTGCTGAAGGACGACGCGATCTCTTCCTTTTTCGAAGCGAGCGAGCCGATGATGGCAACGCCTTGCGGCGGCCGCTTCGGCATCACCGTGCAGGCGGCGACCGGCTATGTGCTGGAATGCGAGGCGCTCGACCTGCCGTTCTGCAACGAGCGGGAAGGGAGCTGGATCATCATGGCGCTGGTCGGCGTGCTCGGCGTCGTCGGAATGCATGATGAGGAAAAAGTCCAGATCCTGGAAATCGGCGCGGGCGAGTGGATCGACATAGGGGCGGGGCTGCCCCGTTCGTGAGGCGCACGCGTAGACGGCCCCCGGGCGGAGGGCGCCGGGGACCGTCCGGTGCAAGCGCGCGAACTGCCCGAACACAACTCACGCTACTCGCCGCTGAGTGCGTCGCATCGGCAGTTACATATTGCCGCCGCCCTGCATCTGCTGGAGATAGGCCGTCACCTTTTCGCGTGTGGCTTCATCGCTCTGCGCCTGCGCGGTGATGGCGTTGTATTCCTCGACGGAAAGGCCGTTGGACGCGATGACGGCTTCAAGGTCGGTATAGGCCTGCTTCTGCACGGCCTCCTTGTCGGCCGGGTCCTGCGCGGCCTGCATCTCCTGCTCCATCGACATGTTGATCTGCTGCACTTCGATCACCGACTTTGCATAAGCCTGGAGCTGCTGATCGGAAAACGCGCCTTCCTGCGGCTGCGCTTGCGCCATGCGATCCATCGCAACGGCGGGCGCGGCGGCCATCGTCGCCGACAGTCCGAGAATGACGGCGCCGAGAACAGTCGTGCGGGCGGTGCCTGGCTTCTTTCGCATAAGATACTCCTTGAATTCATCCCATAGATGCGCCGCCGCAATCTGGCGGTTTGCCGGCGCTGTGAACCAGACAGCAGCGCGAGGGCGAAAGTTCCCGTGCGCGAAAAAAGAATTTCAAATCCTTGCGAACTTTTTCTCGCCATATGTGTCTGTTGGCTTGACGGCATATGAATGACCGGAGCCGCCGCATGGACGATCTCGGCTGGTATGTCGAAAAGGAAATCCCGCATCTGCGGCGATTTGCGAAATCGCTCTGCCGCTCGGCGGAAGAGGGCGACGATCTTGTGCAGGACACGCTGGAGCGCGCCTGGAGCAAACGTCATCAATGGCGGCGCGACGGTTCCGTGCGCAGTTGGCTCTTCCGCATTCTCTACCGCCTGTTCCTGAACTCGCGGCGCGGAACGAAACGGAGCCCGGAAGAAATCGACGACGAGACACTGGCGGATCCGAAACATGCGCATACAACGCCGCAGGAAGCGCAGTTGATGGCGAATGAAATGTCGCGGGCGCTGGCGGCACTGCCGCACGAACAACGCGCGGCGGTGGTGCTGATCGCACTCGAAGGCGCAAGTTACGACGAGGCGGCGTCGATGCTCGACATTCCGATCGGCACACTTCGCTCGCGGCTGTTTCGCGGACGTGAAGCATTGCGCGAAACGATCGACCGCGACGCAATCGACCGCGAGGAGACGGATACCGTCCGCCCGATGCCGGCGCGGTTGAGGAGAGTGAAATGACGGATGAGAGACCGGTCCCGGAAAGGATATTCACGGAAGACATGCTGAAGGCGGGACTTCATGCCTATGCCGACGGAATGCTGGACGACGACCCGGCATTGCGGGCAGCGGTGGAAGCGCGCCTCGCCTCCGATCCCGCTGCGCGGCAAGAGGTCGAAGACTGGCAGGCGATCAACGCCGCCATACGCGCATCCCTCCCGCCCATGCACACTCTGCCGCCACGTCTTGCCAACGCTTTCGGACCGGGGAGGGGACGGAAGCCCCGATATCGTGTCATGGCGGCGGCCTCCGCGATGGCGGCGATGCTGGCGCTTGGTTTCTTCACCGGCCAACATGCGGGCGATGTGCGCGGAAGCGGACCGGAAATGGCTGCGGGCCTGCCCGCAGACGTCGTGGCCGCGATGAGCGAGGAGCGGGGCCTCACCGCGCGGCCGGTCGCAGATGCGGCAATGGCCGGCATGGACGCTGCGCGCGCCGAAAGGATTGGTCTGCCGCGCCTCGAAATGCTGCGCGCCGCGCCAGACCTTTCCGGCGCCGGATTTGGCCTGAAACATTTCTCGCGGATGGCGGCCGGAGACGGACAGCCGATGCTGAGGGCGACTTATGTCAACGCTGATGGCGAGGAGGTGGAACTGCTCGTGATGGCGATGCCGAGCCGGGAGGTTGCACCCGCAGGCGATGGCGGCCGGGTCTTCTGGTCTGACGGACACCTCGCCTATGGCCTCACGGCAGCGCATGGCGCGCCTGACCTCGATATACTCGCCAAGCTGGCCGCCGAGCCGCATAACTGGGACATTGCCCTTGAAACCCGCGAAGCGGCCAATGGCCCCATTCTCTCTTCTCCGGCGGCCAGTTCTCCCGGAATTCAGCCGATCACCACTCCCGGCCCGCCTTCATGAGTGCCGCCTGAAAGAATAATCGGGCCGATCCGGGCCTGTTTTCTCATATTCCTTGTAAGTGTGCGGAGAACGGCCTATATACCCAAAATCGAATTTTACTGGTTCGGCTGCTCTCCACGCTCGCGATCGAGCGCCGGACCTGTCTTTCCCGATCCCGCAAAATTTTGATCTGTTATTCGCGCGTGCGAAGGCAGCACTATCTCAACCTACCTACAAGGAATGCCAAACATGGCGAACGGAACAGTTAAGTGGTTCAACTCCCAGAAGGGCTTCGGCTTCATTCAGCCGGACGGCGGCGACAAGGACGTTTTCGTCCACATCTCCGCAGTTGAACGCGCGGGCATGAGCTCGCTCAACGAAGGTCAGAAGATCGGTTACGATCTGGAGACCGACCAGCGCAGCGGCAAGGTCTCGGCCGCCAACCTGCGCAACGCCTGATTTTGAAGGGGCGCTCCGGCGCCCCTTTTTATTTGCCGGAGAAGAACCCATGGCGAAGAAAAAGCCAATGGATGCGGATTTTATCGCGTTCAACGTCGTCTACGAGGACGGCTCGCTGAGTTCAAACCGGAAAGTCCCGACATCGAAGCTCGAAGGCGCCGACGACACGGCGAATGCGCGCGCGATCATCGAGGCCCAGGATCGCGAAATCGGTGAGAAGTCCGGCAGGCCGCGCAGCCGCGTGAAGACGCTCAACCGTGTTGGCGCCCGGAAATAACCCGACCCGCGACCGAAAGAAGCGAGGACCGGATGGCTTTCAAGCCTAACTACAATCACGAACGTGCGGAACGCAATCGCGCCAAGGCGGCGAAAGCGCAGCAAAAGCTGAAAGACCGCGAGGAGAAGGCCGCGCAACGCAAGGCATCTCCCGATGGCGATGCAGGCGATACCGCCGCACCCGAAGATACGTCCGAGGAATAGATCATGCAGCAGAAGCACAAATTCGAAATCGGCGAGACTGTCGAGTTCAGCCCGGGCGGTTCCTATCCGCCGGCGGCACGCGGAAGCTATGTGGTTCTGCGCCAGTTGCCCTCGGAAGGGCTCGACTATCAGTACCGCATCAAGAGCGTTGCCGATGGTCAGGAGCGTATGGTCCGCGAAGGCCAGCTCGGCTAATCCGCCGGAACCGGGACAGGGCTTGCTGCAATACTCCAAACGGCAATAATCCCAGTACCTTCCAGCCGATTTTTTCAAAGATGCATGAACGCCGGCCGGGCGCTCCCGGCGCGCTTTGAGCTTTTTCGCGGCCAAGCGGTAAAGGGCTGGAAACGCGCGCCCTCATGCGGTACAAACCGCCGCGACCGGCCCGGCCCGCAACGACGAGGCCGGGGCTTTTCTTTTTGCCTGAGGTATCATGGCGACCATCATCCTGATTATCCACCTGATCCTCGCGCTGGCACTGGTCGCGACCGTTCTGCTGCAGCGCTCCGAGGGCGGCGCGCTGGGCATTGGCGGTGGCGGCGACGGCTTCATGTCCGGCCGCGGCGCCGGCAACGCATTGACGCGGGCCACCGCTGTACTGGCGGCGCTGTTCATCACGACGAGCCTGGTGCTCGGCATTCTCGCCTCGCGGGGCGGCTCCGCGGATGGAATTCTCGACCGGATCGCGCCGCCGACGGCGGGTGGCGACGAAACCGTGCCGGACGTGCCGGCGCCGCTTGGCTCGGAATTCCCGGATTTAGAGCAGACGCCGGCCGCAAACCAGCCGGAAACCGCGACGGACGAGGCCCCCGCGGCCCCCGTGCAAGCACCGGAACCGGCTGAACCCGGCGTTCCGCGCGCTCAATAAAGGACAAGGCAGGCCGCCGCCGGGACCGGTGTGAGGCCTGCTTCATTATTTTTCGCCGAAGCTGCGTTTGCCGCTTCGAATCGTTTTGCTTGGTGTAATCTAGGGGCCCATGACGCGGTACATTTTCATCACCGGCGGCGTGGTTTCCTCCCTCGGCAAGGGTCTCGCTTCCGCAGCGCTCGGTGCGCTCCTGCAGGCGCGCGGCTATTCCGTGCGTTTGAGGAAACTCGACCCTTATCTCAATGTGGATCCCGGCACGATGTCGCCGATCCAGCATGGCGAAGTCTATGTGACCGATGACGGGGCGGAGACGGATCTCGACCTCGGCCATTACGAGCGCTTCACCGGCGTACCGGCGAGCCGCGCCGACAACATCACCACCGGCCGCATCTATCAGGAGATCATCCAGCGCGAACGGCGCGGCGATTATCTCGGCGGCACGGTGCAGGTGATTCCGCATGTAACGGACGCCATCAAGGAATTCGTGCTCTCCGGCAATCTCGACGTGGACTTCGTGCTGTGCGAAATCGGCGGCACGGTGGGCGACATCGAGGGCCTGCCTTTCTTCGAGGCGATCCGCCAGCTCGGCAACGAGCTTGACCGCGGCCAGACCTGCTACATCCATCTGACGCTGCTGCCGTTCATTCCCTCGGCCGGCGAGATGAAGACCAAGCCGACGCAGCACTCCGTGAAGGAGCTGCGCTCCATCGGCATCCAGCCCGACATCCTGATGTGCCGCTGCGACCGCCCCATCCCGAAGGACGAGCGCCGCAAGATCGCGCTGTTCTGCAATGTGCGCGAGACGGCCGTCATCCAGGCGATGGATGTCGACACGATCTACGACGTGCCGAACGCCTATCACCTCGAAGGGCTGGACGACGAAGTGCTGTCGGTCTTCGGCATCAAGGGCTCGAAGGAACCGAACCTCGCCAAGTGGCAGACCATCGCCCACAACATCCGCGAGCCCGAAGGCGATGTGACGATTGCGATCGTCGGCAAGTACACAGGGCTGAAGGACGCCTACAAGTCGCTTTCCGAGGCTCTGGTGCATGGCGGCATCGCCAACAAGGTGCGCGTGAACGTGAAATGGGTGGAGTCCGAAGTCTTCGATACCGAGGACACGGCTTTCTATCTGGAAGATGTCGACGGCATTCTTGTGCCGGGCGGTTTCGGCGAGCGCGGCTCCGAGGGAAAGATCCGCGCGGCGCAATTCGCGCGCACGCGCAACGTGCCCTATTTCGGCATCTGTTTCGGCATGCAGATGGCTGTGATCGAGGCGCTGCGCAATGTCGGCGGCCTCGAGGGCGCGAGCTCGACGGAGTTCGGCCCGACCAACGAACCGGTCGTCGGCCTCATGACGGAATGGATGCGCGAGAACGAACTGGTGAAGCGTGCCGCGCATGGCGATCTCGGCGGCACCATGCGGCTCGGGGCCTATGACGCCATGCTGGCGGAGGGAAGCCGCGTCGCGCAGATTTACGGATCGACCGTCATCAGCGAGCGCCATCGGCACCGCTACGAAGTGAACATGACCTATCGCGAACAGATCGAGGCGGCGGGACTTCTGATGTCCGGTGTCTCGCCTGACGGGCTGCTGCCGGAGATCATCGAGATACCGGATCATCCCTGGTATATCGGCGTGCAATATCATCCGGAGCTGAAGTCGAAGCCGTTCGAGCCGCATCCGCTGTTCCGTTCCTTCGTGGAAGCGGCGGTCGAGCAGAGCCGTCTGGTGTAGGCCGACATGCCCGCGAACCAGACCGTCAGGATCGGCAACCTCGAAATCGCCAACGACAAGCCCTTCGTGCTGATCGCGGGACCCTGCCAGCTCGAAACGCGGCAGCATGCTTTCGACATGGCGGGCGCGGTGAAGGAAATCACAGACCGGCTGGGCATCGGCTTCATCTACAAGACGTCATTCGACAAGGCGAATCGCACGAGCCGCAACGCGACGCGCGGCCTCGGCCTCGAACTGGCGCTGCCGATCTTCGAAGACCTGAAGAAGGAACTCGGCCTGCCGGTGCTGACGGACGTACATGAACGCGATCAATGCGCGGAAGTGGCGAGTGTTGTCGACGTGCTGCAGATCCCGGCCTTTCTCTGCCGCCAGACGGACCTGCTGGAAGCGGCAGCGCAGACAGGCAAGGTCGTCAATGTGAAGAAGGGCCAGTTCCTCGCGCCCTGGGACATGAAGAACGTCGTCAACAAGGTGGTGGATGCGGGCAATCCGAACGTGCTCGCGACCGAGCGCGGCGTGAGCTTCGGCTACAACACGCTGGTGAACGACATGCGCGCGCTGCCGATCATGAAAGAGCAGTGCCGGTGCCCCGTCGTGATCGACGCGACGCATTCCGTGCAGCAGCCGGGCGGGCAGGGCACGGCATCGGGCGGCGACCGCCGCATGGTGCCTCATATTGCCACCGCCGCCGTATCGCTCGGTGTCGCCGCCGTCTTCATCGAAACCCACCAGGACCCGGACAATGCACCGTCCGACGGGCCCAACATGGTGAAGCTCGACGAGCTTGAGGCGCTGCTCGCGCGCCTCAGGAAGTTCGACGAGTTGGCGAAGGTGGCCTAGGCCGTCTGCTTCTCGCCCCTGATTTCGTCACGGATGCTTTCGAGCAGGTCCGCGCTGCCAAGCGTGGAGATGGCGGTCTCCGTGTGACCGAGGGCATATTCGGGCGGCACGCTTTCGGGGCCTTCGCCGGGGGCGCCCGGCGGCGAGTAATAGCCAAGCGCATAGCCCCCCATCGAATAGCCGATCAGCGCCTGCAGCTCGCGCGGAAGCGTTCTCGCGATTTCAGGCGGGCAGGAGAGATACTGGTTCTCTTCCTGACGCAGCCAGCCAAGCGTGTAGGTGATGTTGATGCCGATGCGGTCGCCATTGGAGACGTTTGCGCCGCCGCCATGGAAGACGCCGCCGGAATAGACCAGCACTGAACCGGCCGGCATTTCCGCATAACCGATCTGATCTTCCGTCGGCTGATAATCATCCGGCCAGCCGAGGCTGCCGGGGCAGACCTGTGTGGCGCCGTTTTCCTTCGTGAAGTCGCTGATCGCCCAGATCGTATTGAACTGCGGTTCTACATTCTTCAGGTGCGTGCCCCAGGCCCAGCGGTCGCGGTGGATTGCCTGCGCCGTCTGGCCGGGACGAATGCGGATTACCTGCGTCAGATGGAGCTGGATGCGCTCGCAGAAGGGCTTCAGGAAGGTTTCCGCCGCCTTGACGATCATCGGGTGGGAAACGAGGTCGCGGCACTTGGCCGAACGCGCCACGAGCGCGCCGGTGCGCGTCGTCTTGTGACCGACGAAATCATCCGCACCGTTCGGCGTCGCGTCGATATAGGGCATGGTCTCGGCGAGAACCTGATCGAGTTCCTGGCGGCTCAGCACGCCCGTCAGAATGAGGGCGCCGTCGCGTTTCAGCACGTCGAGGATTTCATCGGTAGAGGCGCCCGCGGGCAGCATCTGAAGTTTCGGCATCGGTTCCTCCCTCAGGACTTTCGGCGCGCCGGCAGCAGCGGACGCCGCTGAATGCAATAATTGGCTTTTCAGATATGATGGATAAACAGCTCTTTGGTCCCCTGGGCGATCGCCGATATGCGGAATACATTGTCGACATCAAGGGCGCCGGCATGCATTTATTGTCGTTGGTAAATGATATTCTGGATCTCTCTCGCATTGAACTCGATGGATTGAATCTCAGCCTTCAGGAAATTGATATCGACGGAATCTGCAACAATTGCCTCGCGATCATTCGCGGCCGCGCCGAAGAAAGTAAGATCCGGTTGAATTTTCTGGCGGAAACGCCCTATCCGGAAATCGAAACGGATGAGCGCAGATTGAAGCAGATACTCATCAATCTTCTGAACAACGCGGTCAAGTTTACGCCCGCCGGCGGGACAGTTACGCTTGAACTGCAAGCCAATCCTGATGGTGGCGCCATTATTCGAGTTCGCGACACCAGCATAGGCATGACCCACGAGGAAATCGAGAGGGCGTTGCAACCCTTCTGGCACGCCGATACAGGTCTCGATCGCTCGTTCGAGGGTGCCGGCCTTGGCTTGGCTCTGGTAGGAAAACTTCTGGAGCTGATGCACGGAAACCTGCACATTCAAAGCGAAGTGGGTGTGGGCACCGTGGTTTCGGTGACATTGCCGCAATCGATTGTCCCGAAGGAAGGCGAGTCACCGGCTCTGGCAGCCGTCGCCTGACTCGCCCGCCAACCCTAACCGCAAGCAAGCCCGACATACCGCGCGGTCAAGCGACCGCAGTGCGGGCCGAGGCAGGAATGCTGGGAGGAAGCCCGACTGTAACGAGAGTGCCGGCGCCGCGCTCGCTTTCGATGGTAATGCTGCCGCCCATCAGTTGAAGAAGCTCGCTGACGAGAGCGAGACCAAGCCCCGCGCCCTCGAAAGAGCGGTCGAGCCCGGCATCCGCCTGCCAGAAGGGCCGGAGGGCCTGTTCGACCTCCGTCTCGCTCATGCCGATTCCAGTATCGCGGATACGTATGATTCCCCCGCCATCGGGCGCCGGCCTGACATCAAGGGAGACCGTGCCGCCGGCGGGCGTGAACTTGACAGCATTGCTCAGCAGATTGATCAGAACCTGCTTCAGCCGCCGCTCATCCGTTTCGACTTCCGGAAAAGGCGGCGCGCATTCAAATATTAGCTGAACGCCTCCGCGCTCGGCGCGGCCGCGAACGATGGCAAGGCAGTTGTGGCAGACACCGGAAAAGTCGATCCTCTGCGGCGTGAGGCTCATGCCTTCGAGTTCAATGCGCGACAGGTCGAGAATGTCGTTGACGAGGGATAGGAGGTGCGTACCGGCATGGTGGATATCGTGCATGTATTCGACATAGCGCGGATGACCAAGCGGTCCGAAAAGCTCCATCTGCATGGCTTCGGAGAAGCCGAGGATGGCGTTCAGCGGGGTACGAAGCTCATGGCTCATGTTTGCGAGGAATTCCGTTTTCGCCTTGTTCTCTCGTTCCATTGACGCGTAGAGGCGCGTCTTGGCAAGTGCCTGGGCAAGGCTCCGCTCGCGTTCCGCCGCTTCCTCGCGCATGGAAATCACGCGCCGGTATATTCGTACACGAATTTCCTGCGCCAGAATGGCTATCACCATGCCGAGGAACATCATGAAAGCGAAATGAAAGCCTTCGCCGTTCAGCCCGCCCATGAAGTGGGCTGTGCCGGCCCAGACGCCGAGGATCAGGACAAAGGAAAGCGCGAGATAGAGGCGGGACAGAAAAAAGAGACCCATCGCAACCAGAAGCAGTCCGTAATTGGTCGACTGGTTCTCATCGCCGGTGAGATACATATGCGCTGTGGAATTCAAGAGGCAGAAGGCAACGAGGACGAAACCCGCAACCGGCGCATATGGCGCCGCGATCAGATTTCGTCCGGCAAGAAACGCGATAATTGCCGAGGCTGCCGATCCGGAAAGCGCGACACCGACCATCCAGAGCCGCAGCTCCGGCGGAAGAATGAAGGGATGAATCGCGGCGAAGATGGCAAAGAGAACTGCGATGCAGATGGAGATGGGAAAAAGCGAGTCACGAAAGGTCACGGCCAGATCGCGGGTGACCTCCTCTTCCGTTTTTCTCGCGAGCCGAGCTTCTTGCGACACCGCGGATACTCCAATCGCGCGGCGTTCGAATGCCACGCGGGTCGCCCCCTCGGAGAATAACCTAGGATGTCTGCGTAAAATAAAACTTAACGGAAGGTAAAATGCCTATCCTCGCCCGCGATAGGGCGCAACGCCCTGATCCGGGACCCAAACACCCGCAGGCAGCTTGCCTTTTTGCCAGAAAACGTCGATCGGGATGCCGCCGCGCGGATACCAGTAGCCGCCGATGCGCAGCCATTTGGGAGCCAGGGTTCCGGCCAGGCGCTTGCCGATGGCGAGAGTGCAATCTTCGTGAAACGCCCCGTGATTGCGAAACGATTGCAGATACAACTTCAACGATTTCGACTCGATGAGCCATTTGCCCGGCACATAGTCGATGACAAGGTGTGCAAAATCCGGTTGGCCGGTGACGGGGCAAAGGGACGTGAATTCCGGTACGGTGAAGCGCGCGACGTAGTTGGCGTCCGGATGCGGATTTGGCACGCGCTCCAGCGTGGCTTCTTCCGGCGAGGCGGGAACCGGCGTTGCATGGCCGAGCTGCTTCAAGTCTTTCACGGGCTTCTTTGCCATCACTCTGCCTCCGGACCATCGTAAATGCAGCCTTCGCGACAGGAGGCGCGGTGAACCTCGACGCGCGCAATCTCCGGCAGCGGCGTCGCGAGCGCATCCCATATCCAGGCGGCGATCCGCTCCAGCGTCGGGAATTCAAGGCCTTCGATTTCGTTGAGGAGGTGATGATCGAGCTTTTCGCGCACGGCCATGATCTCGCGCTCGACATCCTCGAAATGGCGTACGATTCCAGTCTCCGCTGCAGGCTTGCCCTTGAGCCAGACGACGACGCGGAACGAATGCCCATGCATGCGCCTGTTCGGATGCCCTTCCTCTGCATAGGGGAGGAAATGCGCCGCGTCGAAAAGGAACTCTTTATATATCTTCATCACGGGATACCGATCAGCTTATGGGTCTGGAGGCTGAGCCGCCATTTCGGGTGCGCGAGACAATAGGCTGTCGCCGCGCGTGTATTCTCCTCCGCATCCGCGCCGTCCATAGGCTGCAGGTAGAAGTACCGGAAATCGAGTTGCTCGAAACGCTCCGGCTGCGCCTTGTGCTGCGGATAGACGAGCTTGAGCTCGTGCCCGCTTGTCTGCTTCAACTCGGCGTCTGCTTTCGGGCTGACGCAGATCCAGTCGATACCTTCCGGCGCCACGATCGTGCCATTAGTCTCGACCGCAATTTCGAAACCGCGCGAATGGAGCGCGGCGATGAGGGGCGCATCGAGTTGCAGCAGCGGCTCACCCCCGGTGCAGACGACGAAGCGGTTATGCGCCGCGCCGCTTTCCCAGGTCTTTTCTATCGCGTCGGCCAGTGCCGCAACATCGCGGAACTTGCCGCCACCTTCACCGTTCGTGCCCACGAAATCCGTGTCGCAGAAGGTGCATACGGCATCCGCGCGGTCCTCTTCGCGGCCCGACCACAGATTGCAGCCGGAGAAGCGGCAGAAGACCGAAGGCCGTCCGGCATTCGCGCCTTCGCCCTGGAGCGTATAAAAAATCTCCTTAACCGAATACATGGGCTTACGCCTTACCCGCCAGATAGGCGGTGTAACCACGGGCCCGCAGCTCGCATGCCGGACAGGTGCCGCAGCCATAGCCCCAGTCGTGACGTTTCGAACGGTCGCCGCGATAGCAGCTGTGGGTCTCTTCTATAATAAGGTCGACCAGTGCGTCGCCGCCAAGCTCGTGAGCCAAGGCCCATGTCGCCGCTTTATCGATCCGCATCAAGGGCGTTTCAAGCGTGAAAGCGCGATCCATGCCGAGACATATTGCCCGCTCAAGCGCGGCGATGGTGTCCGCACGGCAGTCCGGATAGCCGGAGTAATCCGTCTCGCACATACCACCAACGATAACGCTGGCGCCGCGGCGATAGCCGAGTGCTGCCGCATAGGTAAAGAAGAGCAGGTTCCGGCCCGGCACAAAGGTGGTCGGCAGGCCGTTTTCGCCCATCTCGATCTCGACGTCGCGGGTGAGGGCTGTCTCGCTGATCCTTCCGAGTTCCGGCAACGCGATCATGTGGTCCGGCCCGAGCTTCGCCCCCCAGCCTGGAAAGCGTGTGAGCGCGTCGCGCAGCTTCGCCCGGCAGCCGAGTTCCACGGCATGGGCCTGGCCGTAATCGAATCCGACCGTCTCAACCTCGTCATAGCGGGCAAGCACCGAGGCGAGGCAGACAGTCGAATCCTGTCCGCCCGAAAAGAGCACGAGTGCCTTTGTCTTTTCCGTCGTCGCCATATCGTATCGCTCCGTTCCGGGGTGTTGAACAGGAGCCGCCCCGTTGCGTCAAGCGGTCAAACAAAAGCCCCGGAAAGCGTTGGCTTTCCGGGGCTTTGCCTGGGGTCTCAAGCTTTCATCAGAACGAGTAGGAAACGCTCGCCATGACAAAGTCGCGGTCTGTCGTAGCCGGTTCGAAGCCGCCGCCAAAGCTGTTCGTGTAGCTGATATTGCCACGCCAAGTGCTTTGGTAGTCGACGTTCACGCCAAGCGAAACCTGCTTGAGGCCACGAATATAGCCGGCAGTAATCGGACCGGGGGAATAACCGCTCACGTCATGGCGCCAAGAAATGTTGGGGCTGAGGGTGATTGGCAGATTCCACGGGTTATTATAGTCCAACGAGAAGATCGCCCGATAACCGGTGGAGAAGCTGGTGGCATAGACCGGATTGGTCGCACCGTTGGCGAGGACGCCTGCCGCGAAGGGGTTCTCGATACCCGCAACTCGTCCTGAATGGCTCAACGGCCAGTCTCCGGCATCCGGTACATATACGAAGCCAGCATTGACGACGAACACACCACCCTGCGCATTGACGAGAGACGGAATGAGGTCGCTGGTCGAGAGCGAAGTAATCGTGTTGAACTGACCCTGATACGTATCCAGATTAATGTATCGGATTGTGGATTGACCGGGCAGCGTCGACGGCAGATTTGTCCACCGCGGCGAGAGCCCGCCCGACATCGGACCGGAGGCGCCGAGGCCATCGAACTGGCTGGCGTTCATTTGGACGTCCGGGATGGCGAGCGGCATGTCCGGTGAGAAAGAAAGCTCACCGGCAACGGCCAAGCCCGCAATATTGGTGTTGACGCTTGCTCCGATCGTCTCGATACCGTCCGGGAAGTCGTAGAAGTAAGCCCCGTCTCCGGCACCGGCGATGAATGCTGCCTGGATCAAAGGTGCCGTGTTGCACGGGCTCAAGAGATCAGCGCAGACCTGAGCGAAGGTGCGGGGCCCGTTCTGGAAACCCAGATACGGAAGACGGCTCGTATAGCGGACATAATAAGCGCCGAGGTCCAGGCCCGTGCCGATATTCGCCGCGAAGTACCGAACGGCTACACCGAACTGGCCATCATCGTTCTGTCCACGATCGGCCAAACGGGGCAGGGCGATTGCAGCCAAACCCTGGCTGTCATCGATGGGAACAGAATAAGCTGGAAATGAACCGGGGCCGGTGATGTCGTTTACCGAGAAGAAAGAGCCAGGCGCATCCAGCTCGGTCTGTTCATAAGCAAACTGCCAAAAGGCCTCCACAGTGACGTCAGGTGTGACGCCTGCCGAGACGTAGACCATCGGCATCGGTGTCAGAGCTTCGCGAAGCTCTGAACCCGGAAGACGCAATGCAGTCACGTCCACGGCTTGAAACGAGTTGATGCCGCCCGGAATAAGAAGGCTCTCGCCCCAGTTCAGCGCCTGCTTGCCGAAGCGCAACGAGACGGGCATCTCGGCAACGTCGAAATTCGCATAGACAAATGCGTCGAGAATTTCGAAATCATAGGCCGCTGCGCGACGACCGGAATCCGTGAGTTTACGGAAGTCCATGTTGTTCTGGTCGTAGACATAGTCATAGAAAGCGCGCGGACGAATGTAAGGCGCCGTAATTCTGCCAGGTGAGCTGAATGTCGGACGTTGCCTTCACGATGGCGTTCGTGATGTCGCCTTTGTCAAAATTCAGATTGCCGTTGTCGGAGTTAACCCCGGTGGCCTTAGTGCCGGCGGGAGCGCAACCACCATTTGCCACGGAAACGCGCTGGCAATCGCGGTCGCTTGTGCGCATCGTGGCGCCAGCGGAGACTGTCGAATCGATCGTCAGCTTTGCGTCGCCGAAAACGAACGATTCGGCAGATGCCGCTGTCGAAAAGAGAAATGAAGACACGAAAAGGGTGGCGATAGCAGTTGAAGCCCCCAACCGGCGAATGCGTACCGCCGGTTCATTCGTGACAGGCTTGAATCCTGTCGATACTATCATTTTGCTAGTTCCTCCCGATGGATGGGTTTTGTGGTTCTTTGCCCCGAAAAGCTGTTCGGCGGATGGAAGTAGCGACCGGCCCCGCCGGAACCGGCCACAAGTTGGTGAGGGATGCCGACCTTTCGCTGGATCGAGGAGGGAGTTGCGAGGGTCAGTCTTTTATGAGGGTCTCTTATAGGTAAAAATAACCTAATAAAAAACGGGATATAATGAAACGGCACATGAGGCAAGTGCCGTAATCTGCTCTTGGGGAGGAGGCGGATTGAATACCAAGGAACTGTTGCTCAGTGTCCTCATGGCCGGACCGGCCACGGGGTATGACATCAAGAAGATCATGGAGAACGAGGTTTCGACGCTGCTCGATGTGAGCTTGTCTAATCTTTATCCGGCGCTGAACGAACTCGCGGAGGAGGGCCTGGTTACTTGCCGCAAGGTCGAGCAGGACAATCGGCCGAATAAGAAGATTTACGAGCTGACGGAGGCAGGGTGTGCGGCCTGTATGAAAGCGCTCATGACGGGCGAGGCTAAACATCGCCTGCGGTCCGAGTTCTTCTTCATTCTCAGTTTTGCGCCCTTCCTGCCTCGCTGGCGGGTGAAAGAGCTGCTGGATCAGCGGCTGGCCGAAACGGACGGTATCCTGAGGGATCTCGACCGGCGGGAAGCTGATGGCGGACTTTATGAGGGCGCCAGGTTCTGCATCGGTCTCGGGCGCGCGATGATGGAGGCGCAGCGAGACTATCTTCTCGCGCATCGGGCGGACCTGATCAAGGCCTCGCCCGAGGAGGTGTCGGCGTCGATGGTTACCCACGCGTTAGGATGAACGTATCGGGTCGAAAAAAGACGCCCGGGCTGGCACGGCCCGGGCGTCCCGTTCGACGCGGTCTGCGGGACCGCGTCAGAAGGTCAGTTCGAGACCGACCTTCACGAACCTTCCGTAACCAACCTGCAGTTCAATCGGATTGAGCCGTTGAACCGCCAATGTCGCATCGGTACCGATCGGGAAACCGGCGTTGCCCGCAGCGAAATATCGCTGGTCGAGAAGGTTGTAGGCATCGGCCCGCAACTTCACGCCGGGCACGACTTCCCATGACGTCAGGAGATCAAGGATTGCATAGCCGCTCGGTGCAAAGTCGGTGGCGCGATCTTCGACGCGCGTGGTTGCCTTCTGCAGGGTCGACACCAACTCGATGTCGAGACCGTAGGCAGGCTCCACATAATTGAGGCCGATGACGACATTGAGCGGCGGCGCTCCGTTGAATGTTGTTTCCTGCGCGCCCGCCGTGACCTGCTGGCTGCCGCGCATGTGCGCGGCAGAAAAGTTGGTACGCCAGTTAGGTGTGAACTGGTAGCCGCCGGAAGCTTCTATGCCCCAGACATTCACGCGGGAAAGATTGGCATAGGTCAAATCCGTTGCCGATCCTGCCACCGGCACGAAGTTCTGTATGAAATCTTCGTAGTCGGCCTTGAAGTAGTTGATGGAGAAATAGCCGCGCTCGAACGAGCCGCGCAGGCCGGCCTCGTAGTTCTTCACGGATTCGGGACGGAGATTCGGGTTTGGCACCAGGGCGAAAAAAGGCAGACTATTGAGCGACTGGTAGAGCTGCTGCGCGGTAGGCATCTTGAAGCCCTCGCCATACGCACCATAGACGGAATAGGGGCCCCACACGTCGTAGATGGCTCCAAATTTCAGCTGCAGGTCCGTCTCTTCCATCTCGCGCGGTTCGGCGCCGGGTACAATCTGATAGCCGGGGCCGGGGTCTGGTGTGATCTTGTAAGTGGAAAGGCGCGCTCCAGGTGTCAGTGTCAGGCGCTCGCCGAACAGGCCGATTTCATCCTGAACGTAAATGTCGGCGCGGGTGGTTTCTGCATCTGCGAAGTTGAAGCCACCCGCAACTGCAGTTGTCGATGTGCCAGTCGTCAGGTTGTTGGTGATATCGCGGCGAAAATATTCCGTTTCGGCATAGTCGCCATCGAACCCGTAGGTGAGTGCGTGCGAGCTGGCTCCAATATTGAAGCTGGAGTTGAGCTGGATGTCGGCTTCGTAAAAGGTTTCGGAATAGTCCAGCGTATAGAGCAATTGCTGATCGTCGTTGGACGGCAGCAATATCCTCCGCCTGTCGCCCCTATGTTTGATCTCCTGAGGCGAATAGCTGAGCTGCCACTTCAACGCGTCGAGCCAAGGGAGACCAACCTGCCAGTCCTGATCCAGCGCGATGCGCCAACGCTGGATGTCCTGTACCCGGCGATACCCTGTCTGCGTGTATGTCGCGGTTGTTTCCCTGGATGAATTTTGGTCGACCGTTGTTTCCCGGGTGAAGTATTCGCCCGTCAGCCGGAGCTGATTATTCGCCGACGGTGACCAGACAAGCTTTGTGAGAAGATTGTTTGAAGTGATATCTCGCGGATCGAATTCATTGCACGGCGTTGCGGCCGGGTCGCGCGGGCAGGTGGTGCCGTCAGGCGTCGCCACATTGCGCGCGTTGCTGAGTTCAGGTTCTTCCGCGTCGCGCCGCGTGAAAGTGAACAGAGCCTCGAGAGGATTCGGCCCAGTCGTCAGGCGAAAGGCGCCGGTAACGGATTCGACATATGAATTGTCGAGCGAGCTGTAATGAGCGCTTGCATTCCCCGCCACCATATCGTCTGCGTCTTTGAAATAATCCACCGGGTCTTTTGTTATGAAATTGACGACACCGCCGAGGCCATCTGATCCCCATAAAACGGAAGTCGGTCCACGGACGATCTCGACAGCCTTCATGTTGCTTGTGTCGACAACGTCACGCGTGTTGTCGGTGATGCCCTCGAGCGTGCGCGACCCGTCGACGATGATTTGCGTTCGATTGCCGCCGGCACCGCGAATCTGGATGCCGCCATTGCTATCGAACGGATCGGCGCCGCTTACCTGCCGCGGCACGACAATGCCGGGCTCATAGCGGAAGGTTTCGGCGATGGTGTTGTCCATCCGCTTGTCGAGATCGTCAGACGTGATGCGGGTAATGTTGCCGGCCGTATCCAGCAGGGAGCGTTCGTTGCGGGTCGCGGTCACGGTGACTGGCGTGAATTTATAGGCGGGCGAGATCGGCTTTGTGCTCGCCTCAGTCTCCTCGTTCGCTTCGGATTTTTCCTGCTCGTCGTCGATGGCCGCAGGCTCAGCTTCCTGCGCCCAAACGGTTTTTGAAAAGGCGCCGAGCGTGAGGCAAAGCGCGATGGCGGTTCCGGCCAGAAGGCCGGGCGTGAATCTGCATGTGTAGCTTGGTGACATGGAACGCCCCCCGGGGTTCTCTCGAAATGAAGAAATGCCGCCAGTGAGACCGGTGGCCGGGTTGCGGATCGGCGTGCCATTCGAAGCGCGGAAGGACTCATATTGCAATTGAGAATCAATAGCAATTATAAATTGAGAACCAATCGCAACTAAATCATGGCATGTTGCGGCGCCGACGGGGCAGCCGAGAGAAGGTGAGCGTGATGACTTTGATGAAACGTGTGACGAGCAGCGTCCTGAAGAAAGCCGGATGCCGGGATATGCTGCTGCTCGCCGCTGCGCTGACGTTTGCACCATATGGAAGCGCGAACGCGGCGACCGACCTGTTTCACGTAATGGCTTCAGAGGCTCCTGCCTACCCGGCACTCGCAATCGGCCGCGAGCCGCTATACGGCGAGAGCTTCACGCACTTTCCCTGGGCCAATCCGGATGCGCCGAAAGGTTGCCGTCTGACCGAGTCGGCGCGCGGTTCATTCGACAGCCTTAATCCCTGGATCGTGAAAGGCCGCTCTCCGACGCCCATTCACGGGGTCCTCTATGACAGCCTTCTCGCCGGCTCGCCCGACGAGGACATGGTGGCTTATGGCCTGATCGCGAACCGCGTCGAGGTCTTCGAGGATGGACGGCGGGTTGTCTTTCACATCGATCCCCGCGCTGTCTTTCATGACGGCCATCCGGTGACGGCGTCGGACGTTCTCTTTTCCGCGCAGGCCTTTGAAAAGAACGCGCGACCGTTCTGGCAGTTGATGTTGAAACGCCTGGAGGTGCGGGCGCTGGACGAACGGACCGTCGAACTGCGGCTTCCAGCCGACATGGAGAAGACAGCCATTCTGGAATTTGCGGAAATGCCCGTGATCCCCGAGCATTATTGGCGCCAGCATGATTTCGGTGCGACGACGCTCGACCCCTTTCTCGGCGGCGGGCCCTACAAGATCGGCAAGGTGGATGCCGGGCGTCGAGTGATCCTCTCGCGCGTGGAAAACTATTGGGCGCGTGATTTGCCTGTGAACAAAGGCCGCTTCAATTTCGACGAACTTGCCTACGAGTATTTCTTCGACGAGATCAGCGGCTTTCAGGCGTTTCTCGCCGGCGACATCGACAAGTTTGTGGACGGCAATGCACGACGCTGGCAGACGATGTATGACACTCAGGCTGTGCGCGACGGGCGCATTAAACGGTATCTTGTTGAGGCTTGGTGGCCACTCGGCATGAACGGTTTTTTCTTCAATTTACGGGATCCGCGCTTTGCCGACATTCGCGTGCGGCAGGCATTGTCGCTGCTGTTCGATTTCGAATGGCCGAACAAGAACGTGTTCCACGGCGCATATAATCGAACGGAAAGTTATTTTCAGAATTCCGAGTTCGCCGCCACCCAACCTCCTATGAAAAAAGAGAAGGCGCTGATGGAGCGCTGGAGAGATGATTTGCCGGAAGAGGCATTCGAGGAAGCGTGGAAAGCGCCGGTGACGGATGGCAGCGGCCGCGACCGTGAGAATTTTCGCCGGGCGCTCGATCTCTTCGCCGAAGCTGGCTGGCCTTATACGAATGGCGCCATCCGCAACCGGGATACGGGCGAGGTGCTTTCCTTCCGTATACTTACGAACAGCCAGTCGCAAGAGGCGGTGCTTAATCCGTTCTTCAACAATTTAAAACGGGCAGGTGTGGATGCAGGCCTCGAGGTGCTGGATAATTCGGCCTATGAGGCACGACTGAGGGAGCGTCGCTTCGACATCGCCTACCGTTTCTATATTCCTCCGGTCAGTCCCGGCGAAGAACAGCTCCGCATGTGGGGATCGCCCGCGGTGCAGCGCGACGGCGTGGAAAACCTGATCGGCCTCGACAGTCCGATGGTGGATGAATTCGCGGAGAAGCTTTCAGAAACCCGCACGCTCGACGACAAGCGGCTATACGCCCGCCTTCTCGACCGGGCACTCCAGTGGGGTGTCTATGTGATTCCGTCATTTTACGACCCGCACGCCATGGGAAGGATCGCCTATTGGGACCGCTTTGCCATGCCCGCCACCCGCCCGAAAAGCGGCACCGGGGCCGAGACCTGGTGGTGCAAGGCGGCGGAACAAAAGGCGGCGTCCTACCCCGTTGAAAATGACCGCTTCTGACGCTGGAATCCGGAATTGACCCTTTCGCCCACCGCTCCTCTCCGCTATGAAACGGCCATCGGGCGAGTGCCTGGTTGAGCTCACCAACCTGAATCAAAGACGGGACGACATGGCCGCCATCATCGACATCATCGGGCGCGAAATTCTGGACAGCCGGGGCAATCCCACGGTGGAAGTGGATGTATTGCTGGAAGACGGCTCGCTCGGCCGCGCCGCGGTTCCTTCCGGCGCTTCGACCGGCGCACACGAAGCTGTAGAGCTGCGCGATGGCGGTTCCCGTTACAAGGGCAAGGGCGTTCTGAACGCGATCGCAGCGGTCAATGGCGACATCTTCGATGCGATCGGCGGCATGGATGCTTCCGAGCAGATTCAGATCGATCGCACCATGATCGCGCTGGACGGCACGTCCAATAAATCGAACCTCGGCGCGAATGCCATTCTCGGCGTGTCTCTTGCGATAGCGAAGGCGCAGGCCGCCTCGCTCGGCCAGCCGCTTTTCCGTTATATCGGTGGTCCTGCCGCGCGCGTGCTGCCGGTGCCGATGATGAATATCGTGAATGGCGGCGAGCATGCCGACAATCCGATCGATATTCAGGAATTCATGATCATGCCTGTCGCGGCAGGTTCGCTTGCAGACGCGGTGCGAATGGGTTCGGAAGTCTTTCATACGCTGAAGGCGGAACTGAAATCGGCCGGCCATAACACCAATGTCGGCGACGAAGGCGGCTTCGCACCCAATCTCGCTTCGACCGAGGAAGCCATCGGCTTCATCATGAAGGCGATCGAGAAGGCCGGCTACAAGCCTGGCGACGACATCTACCTCGCGCTCGACGCTGCTTCGACGGAGTTCTTCAAGAACGGCGTCTATAATCTCCAAGGTGAGGGCAAGAAGCTCGATGCCGGCGGCATGGTCGACTACTGGGCAGATCTCGTCGGCAAATATCCAATCATCTCCATCGAAGACGGAATGGCGGAAGACGACTGGGAAGGCTGGAAGGCGCTGACGGACCGGATCGGTAGCAAGGTGCAGCTCGTGGGCGACGATCTCTTCGTGACCAACAAGCGCCGCCTCGCGGACGGAATCGCAAAGGGAACGGCGAATTCGATCCTGGTGAAGGTGAACCAGATCGGCTCGCTGACCGAGACGCTCGAATCCGTCGAGATGGCTCACAAGGCAAGCTACACCGCCGTCATGTCGCATCGTTCCGGCGAGACGGAAGACGCAACAATTGCCGATCTCGCGGTGGCGACGAATTGCGGACAGATCAAGACAGGATCGCTCGCGCGCTCCGACCGGCTGGCGAAATACAACCAGCTCATCCGCATCGAGGAGGCGTTGGGGCCGTCGGGAGAATACGCGGGCAAGTCGGTCCTGAAGGGCTGAACCTCATAAAGCCGGAGAGTCGTTCAATTAGCTTGACCGTTGGAATCGCTATGTGATTCCCTCTCATTCATGGATAGTCAGGTCTTGATTCGCACCTCTGAGCCGCTCCGCCTTCGCCAGGCGTTGATCCCGTTCGTCTGCATCATCGTGCTTGGCTATTTCGCCTATCATGCCGTCTATGGCCGCCATGGATTCATCTCCTGGCTCGACATCCAGAATCGTATCGACACGCTGGAACACCAGCTGACAGAGGTCGAAACGAAACGGATGCAGCTCGACCGGCAGGTGGCATTGCTTCGTCCGGAAAGCCTCGATCCGGATTTGCTGGATGAGCGCGCCCGGGCTGCGCTCGGCTATGGCGGCGCGAACGACGTGACCATTTTTCTCGATCGCCAGCAGGATCGGCGGCCAAATCCTCGCTAAGGGATCGGAGGCTGTCAGCGCGCCTCCGGCATAACGCCTGCGTCAGTTAACCGATATCCGGTTAATTATCGATTTTTTCATTGAAACCAAACCTTTAACATACACTTCTAAAGTGTGGTGGACCCGTCCGCGCACTGCCCTATGTATCTGCGGATACCTTAACCTTCGACGTCGAGGCCTCCGGAATGGCGACCAAACCTCCCCAGAAAAAGCCGGCCAAGAAAAGCGACAGCCCAGCCCCGCTCTCCGAAGAAGACGATCTGAGAGCCTATCGCGACATGTTGCTGATCCGCCGGTTCGAGGAGAAAGCGGGCCAGATGTACGGCATGGGGCTCATTGGAGGTTTCTGCCACCTCTATATCGGCCAGGAAGCAGTCGTCATCGGCATGCAGATGGCGATCGAGGAGGGCGACCAGGTCATCACCGGCTATCGCGATCACGGACATATGCTCGCATGCGGCATGGACCCCAAGGGCGTCATGGCGGAACTCACTGGACGTGACGGCGGCTACTCGCGCGGCAAAGGCGGTTCGATGCACATGTTCAGCCGCGACAAGAACTTCTTCGGTGGCCACGGCATCGTGGGAGCCCAGGTGCCACTCGGCACGGGCCTCGCCTTCGCCAATCGCTACCGCGAAAATGATCGTGTCTGCCTCGCCTATTTTGGCGACGGCGCCGCCAACCAGGGGCAGGTCTATGAGAGCTTCAACATGGCGGAGCTCTGGAGCCTGCCGGTCGTCTATGTGATCGAGAACAACCAATACGCAATGGGAACAAGCGTTGCTCGTTCGTCCGCGCAGACGGATCTCTCGAAACGCGGCGCAAGCTTCAACATTCCAGGCGCACAAGTGGATGGGATGGACGTGCGCGCCGTGCGTGAAGCGGGGGCCCGTGCCGTCGAATGGTGCCGTGCCGGAAAAGGCCCCTACATCCTCGAAATGAAGACCTACCGCTACCGCGGGCATTCAATGTCCGATCCGGCGAAATATCGGGCGAAGGAAGAAGTGAGCAAGATGCGCGCCGAGCACGACCCCATCGAGCAGGTGCGAATGCGCCTGCTGGAGTCGAAGTCGCTTTCGGAGGATGACCTGAAAGCTATCGACAAGGAGATCAAGGCCATCGTCAACGAAGCGGCGGAATTTGCCCAGTCGAGCCCTGAGCCCGATCCAAGGGAGCTTTGGACGGACATACTTACCGACGTGGAGGCATGAGCGATGTCGATTGAAGTGCTCATGCCCGCGCTCTCGCCCACGATGGAAGAGGGCACTCTGACGAAATGGCACGTGAAGGAAGGCGACAAGGTGAAATCCGGCGACGTTATCGCCGAGATCGAAACCGACAAGGCCACCATGGAAGTGGAGGCGGCCGATGAAGGCACGGTCGCCAGCATCCTGGTCGCGGAAGGCACGGAGAATGTGAAGGTGAACGCCGTGATCGCGCTTTTGGCCGAAGAAGGCGAAGACGCATCCGAAGCCAAAGCCGCGCCGAAAAAGGAAGCCGCGACGAAAGAGAAGAAAAAGACAGAGCCGGGACAAGGTGAGGCAACAAGCCGGGAGACCGGCGAAAAGACGAAGAAGGAGCAGGATGCGCCGAAGGTCGAAATGAAAAGCGATCCTGATATTCCAGAAGGAACGAAGTTTACGACCAAAACGGTGCGCGAGGCTCTTCGAGACGCGATGGCCGAGGAAATGCGTCGCGACGAACGCGTCTTTGTGATGGGCGAGGAAGTGGCGCAGTACGAAGGCGCCTACAAGGTCACACAAGGATTGCTCGCCGAGTTCGGCGAAAAACGTGTCGTCGACACGCCGATCACCGAGCATGGCTTTGCGGGCCTTGGAGTAGGCGCTGCAATGGCCGGTCTTCGTCCCATCGTCGAATTCATGACATTCAATTTCGCCATGCAGGCGATGGACCAGATCATAAACTCCGCCGCCAAGACGCGTTACATGTCCGGCGGACAAATGTCTTGTCCCATCGTCTTCCGTGGCCCGAATGGGCCCGCCGCCCGCGTCGCCGCCCAGCACAGCCAGGATTATGCCGCGTGGTTCGCGCATATACCCGGCCTCATCGTCATCGCGCCTTATTCCGCATCAGACGCGAAAGGCCTGCTCAAGGCGGCGATCCGGAATCCGAACCCGGTCATCTTCCTCGAAAATGAAGTGCTCTATGGCAAGAGCTTCGAGGTACCGGAACTTGAAGATCACGTGCTGCCTATCGGAAAGGCGCGGATCATGAAGGAAGGCTCGGACGTGACAATTGTCTCGCATAGTCACGGCCTCACCTATTGCCTCGAAGCCATCGGCAAGCTCGAAGAGGAAGGCCTGGACGTTGAACTGATCGACCTCCGTACGATCCGCCCGCTCGACATGGAGACAATCATTCAGTCGGTGAAGAAGACCAACCGGCTCGTGACCGTCGAAGAGACCTGGCCAGTCTGCGGCATCGGGGCAGAGATTGCAGCGGAGGTCCAGGCTAAGGCTTTCGATTATCTTGACGCGCCCATCCTGCGGGTGGCCCAGAAAAACGTGCCTATGCCCTATGCGGCCAACCTGGAAAAGCTCGCGTTGCCGAGCGCCGAAGAAGTGGTAGAGGCGGTGAAAGCCGTCTGCTACCGCTGAGGGGGCGCCGATGCCGACGAACATACTGATGCCCGCGCTCTCGCCGACCATGGAAGAGGGAACGCTTGCCAAGTGGCATGTGAAGGAAGGCGATGAGGTAAAATCCGGTGACGTGATTGCCGAGATCGAAACCGACAAGGCGACGATGGAAGTGGAAGCGGTCGACGAAGGCCGTATCGGAAAGCTGCTCGTAGCCGAAGGCACGGAAGGTGTCGCCGTCAACAAGCCCATTGCCATTTTGCTGGAAGAGGGCGAAGAGGCAGCGGACATCGACAATGCGCCGCCACCGAAAAAGGATGAACCAAAGACATCCGCGAAACCGGAAGCAAAAGAAGTCGAGAAGCCACGGTCCAGCGCAACCCCGTCTTCGGATGGTAACGCTCGTCCCACGCAGGCGACCGGCACGGGGCATCGCGTTTTTGCGTCCCCGCTTGCGCGGCGCATTGCGGAACAGCAAGGCATCGATCTTTCCGCCATCAGCGGCTCTGGTCCCAACGGCCGCATCGTAAAGGCGGACCTGGAAGGTGCGGCGAAGGCCGCGCCGAAGAAGCAAGCGGCGGGCGCTGTTGCCCAGGGTGCGGCACAGAGCATCGACCCCCGTGCATATTATGCGGAAGGAACCTTTGAAGAGGTTTCACTCGATGGAATGCGGCGGACAATCGCCCGCCGCCTCACGCAGTCAATGCAGGAGATACCGCATTTCTATCTGACGATAGACTGCGAGCTGGACGAGCTGCTGAAAGCGCGCAAGAAGTTGAACGACGAAGCAGGCGAGGGCGTCAAGCTCTCGGTAAACGACTTCCTGATCCGCGCTGCCGCGCTCGCCCTCATCAAGGTGCCGGATGCGAATGTGAGCTTTGCCGGCAACGCTCTCCTGAAGCACAAGAGCGCCGACATAGGTATCGCGGTCGCTCTTGAAGGCGGCCTCATCACGCCGATTATTCGCAACGCGGACAAAAAAGGCCTCGCCGAAATATCGAATGAGGCCAAAGAACTTGCCGAGCGAGCGCGTAACAAAAAGCTGAAGCCGAACGAATACGAAGGCGGCTCCTTTTCAATTTCCAATCTCGGCATGTTCGGCATCAAGCATTTCACCGCTGTCATCAATCCGCCCCAAGCCGCCATCCTCGCGGTCGGCAAGGGCGAGGAGCGCCCGGTGGTGAGAAATGGCAAGGTTGAAGTCGCCACAATAATGACGGTCACCATGTCCTGCGACCACCGCGCCATCGATGGCGCACTCGGCGCACGCTTCCTCGAAGCGTTCAGATCATTCGTGGAATACCCGGCAAGGATGCTGCTCTGATGGCGGATCAATACGATGTAGTTGTAATCGGCTCCGGCCCCGGCGGCTATGTCGCCGCTATTCGCGCCTCACAACTCGGATTGAAGACCGCCATTGTGGAGCGCGATGCGCTTGGCGGCATCTGCCTCAACTGGGGATGCATCCCGACGAAAGCCCTGCTGCGCTCCGCTGAACTCTACGAAACGCTGCAAAGGCTCGATGAATTCGGCCTGAAGGCCGACAAGATCGGCTTTGATGCGGATGCCGTCGTGACACGAAGCCGCAAGGTCGCCGAGCAGCTTTCGGGCGGCGTGAAATTTCTGATGAAGAAGAACAAGATCGACGTCATCGAAGGTAGCGGTCGTCTCGCCGGCGCCGGGCGCGTTACGATCGAGAGCAAGGACGGAAAGAAAAACGAGATCGGCTCAAAGAACATCATTCTTGCAACAGGTGCCCGTGCACGAACCATTCCCGGCTTGGAGCCGGATGGAAAACGCATCTGGACTTACCGCGAGGCGATGGTGCCGAAGGAAATGCCGAAATCGCTGATCGTCGTCGGCTCCGGTGCCATCGGTATTGAGTTCGCCAGCTTTTATCGTGCATTCGGAGCGGACGTAACTGTCGTCGAAGTGCTCGACCGGATACTTCCCGTGGAAGACGAAGAAATTTCGAAGGAAGCGGCAAAGGCTTTCAAGAAGCGCGGTATCAAAATTCTTACAGGCGCCAAAATCGATAAAACCGACAATGGCGCAAAAGGCATTGCCGTGACGGTAACAGCCGGCGGCAAGACGGAAACAATAGAGGCCGACGTCGCGATTTCCGCCGTCGGCATCGTCGGCAATGTCGAAAATCTGGGGCTGGAAGAAGCAGGCGTCAAAGTCGAAAAGACGCATGTGACCGTCAATGAATGGCTGGAAACCGGCGTCAAGGGCATCTATGCAATCGGCGATCTCGTTGGTCCGCCCTGGCTGGCGCATAAAGCAAGCCACGAGGGCGTGCTGGCCGCAGAGCGGATAGCGGGCCTCAAGGACCTGCATCCTCTCGATACGACGCGCATTCCCGGCTGCACCTATTCTACGCCGCAGATCGCAAGTGTCGGGCTGACCGAAGCGAAGGCAAAAGAGAAGGGCCACGAGGTCAAGGTCGGCCGCTTTCCATTTCGGGCGAATGGCAAGGCCATCGCCCTTGGCGAAATGGAAGGTTTCGTGAAAACGGTCTTCGATGCGAAGACAGGTGAACTGCTCGGTGCTCATATGATAGGCGCGGAAGTTACCGAACTCATTCAGGGCTACGGCATCGCCATGACATTGGAGACCACCGAGGCGGACCTGATCCGCGCGGTCTTCCCGCATCCCACTCTCTCGGAAATGATGGGTGAAGCAGTACTCGATGCCTATGGCCGGGTGCTCCACACCTGATCGTCCTTTTTTGTGCGTGCTTTCATGAGCTATGCTCCGCGCCGGGCAGCTCGCTGTGCAAGCTGTGGATACCGAAAGTGGAAGTCAAAGAATGACCAATGCGGAAGACGGAACCGGGGATCAACCCAGGAATGCGGTCGTCATACTTCTCGATAGTCTCAACCGGCATATGATTGGCGCCTATGGTGGACGGGAATTCGCAACGCCGAATCTCGATCGCTTCGCCGCCCGCTCCACCCGATTCACGAGGCATTTCACGGGTTCGCTTCCCTGCATGCCCGCGCGCCACGACATCCTGTGCGGCGCGCTTGACTTTCTCTGGCGGCCCTGGGGCTCGGTCGAACTTTGGGAAGACGCGATTACCTACGAGCTGCGAAAAAAGGGCGTGGTGACGCAGCTCATTTCCGATCACCCGCATCTCTTTGAAACGGGCGGTGAAAATTATCACGTCGATTTCACGGCCTGGGACTATCAGCGTGGTCATGAAGGTGACCCATGGAAGACGCGGCCGGACCCGAGCTGGGCCGGGGCGCCGAACTTCATGCGCAAACACATGCCGTATGATGACTCGCGCGGCTATTTCCGCGGAGAGGAGGATTTTCCCGGCCCCCGCACGATGGGTGCGGCAGCACGCTGGCTGAACGAGAATGCTGGCCACCACGGCCGCTTCATGCTGTTCGTGGACGAGTTCGATCCGCACGAGCCCTTCGACACCCCCGAGCCCTATGCTTCAATGTACGACCCGGATTGGGAAGGTGCTCATCTCATATGGCCGCCTTATGTGAATGGCGGTATCGAGAAGAGCGTCATCACCGAGCGTCAGGCCCGCCAGATTCGGGCTTCCTATGGCGGCAAACTCACCATGATTGACAAGTGGTTCGGTAAAATTCTGGATGAGCTCGATGCCAAGGATCTCTGGAAAGACACGCTTGTCATTCTTTGTACGGATCATGGCCACTATCTGGGTGAAAAGGATATATGGGGGAAGCCGGGCGTGCCCGTCTATGAACCCCTCGGGCATATTCCACTGATGATCGCGCATCCAGACGTCGCTCCCGGCACATGCGATGCCCTCACCACAAGCGTGGATCTCTTTGCGACGCTGGCTGAGTTGTTTGGTGTGGAAGCGCGCCAGCGTACACATGGCCGCTCTCTGCTGCCGCTGATGAGGAAGGAGAAGCCGGGTATCCGCGATTGGCTGCTTACCGGCGTATGGGGCCGCGAGGTCCACTACATCGACAATCGCTTTAAATATGCCCGCGGGCCCGCTGGCGACAACGCGCCGCTCACCATGATGTCGAACCGCTGGTCGACCATGCCGACGCATTTTCTGACGCGGGAGCAGGAATTGCCATTGCCGGATGACCGCGCTTTTCTGGACAGAATGCCGGGCAGTGGCGTTCCGGTCATTCACCAGCAATGGGACAGGGATGATCCAGTGCCATTCTGGGCGCGAACACGCTTTGCAGGCCATCATCTTTATGACCTGACCGAGGACCCCGCCGAAGAGCGCAATTTGGCAGGAACGTCAGCCGAAGCGGATTTAGCGGAACGGCTGCGGGCCGCACTCGTCGAAATCGAGGCGCCCAAAAGCCAGTTGGAACGGCTAGGGCTCAACTGAGCACGTTGGTAGCGTTTGTTTAGTGGTGCCGGCTTAAGTTATGATCGAATTGAATATGGAAACTTACCGCCCGGTACATGGGGACGAACAGCGCCGATTTGCTTGAATCGGGTCAAGCGTCTATCCATGTCCTGACAGGAACAGTCGACTGAGTTCATGGTCACGATATTAGACACGCTGAAGCCGGGTGCGGCCAAACCCCGGCACCCGGAAAAGGCGCATCGTCCTGATACGCCCGTACTCCGCAAGCCGGAATGGATTCGCGTCAAGGCGCCGGGCTCCGCCGTCTATGCGGAGACGAAGCAAATTGTCCGCGAGAACAAGCTCGTGACCGTTTGCGAAGAGGCGGGCTGCCCGAACATCGGCGAGTGCTGGACCAAGAAGCACGCGACCATGATGATCATGGGCGATACCTGTACGCGTGCCTGCTCCTTCTGCAACGTAAAAACCGGCCTTCCGGCCCCACTTGATGTGGATGAGCCGGAAAATGTCGCCAATGCCGTTGCGAAGCTCGGCCTCCGTCACGTCGTTATCACATCGGTCGACCGGGATGATCTTGCGGATGGCGGCGCCGCGCATTTCGTCGAGGTGATCGAGGCGATCCGCCGCCGCTCACCCGGCACCACCATCGAAATCCTGACGCCCGACTTCCTTCGCAAGGATGGGGCGCTGGAAAAAGTCGTCGCCGCACGGCCGGACGTGTTCAATCACAATCTGGAAACGGTGCCCCGGCTCTATCTGAACATCCGCCCCGGCGCCCGCTATTTCCATTCGCTGCGTCTTCTCCAGCGCGTAAAGGAAATCGACCCGACAATCTTCACCAAATCGGGCATCATGGTGGGGCTTGGGGAAACGCGTGAGGAAGTCCTCCAGGTCATGGACGACATGCGTTCGGCGCAGATCGACTTTCTGACCATCGGGCAGTATCTGCAGCCAACCAGAAAGCATGCTGCAATAGATCGTTTCGTGACGCCTGATGAGTTCAAGTCGTACGAAACCATCGCCCGGTCCAAAGGCTTCCTGCTTGTCTCGGCGAGCCCGCTTACTCGCTCGTCCTATCACGCGGACGAGGATTTCGCCCGGCTTCGGGATGCGCGAAGTTCCGCGCTCTCGCGAGGATAAATCGCTCGATGGCTGCGCATGAACATGTCCGTGACGTACCCTACGCGCCGGAGGAAATGTTTTCGCTCGTCGCGGGTATTGACCGTTACCCGGAATTTCTGCCGTGGTGTTCCGGCGCGCGCATCCGCCGCCGTGAGATGGAGAATGGCAAGGAAGTTCTTCTTGCCGATCTTATCGTCTCCTACAAGGTTTTTCGCGAGCAATTTACCAGTCGTGTAACGCTCGACAGGGAAGCCTTTATTATCGACGTTGGATATGTGCAGGGGCCATTCAGCTACCTGCACAATAACTGGCGCTTCGAGCCCTTGCCCGATGGCGGAACGCGCATTCATTTCTGCATCGATTTCGAGTTTCGCAGCGCAACGCTGCAGAAGATGATTGGCGCCGTCTTCTCCAAGGCTTTCGGGCGGATGATGGAAGCCTTTATTGCCCGGGCCGATGAACTCTATGGAGTGCGGGAAACATCGGCCGGTATCGTTGCCCCCGCCGGATAAAGCTAGATCATCCGCCGGATCAGTCCGAGCGCAACCTCGATACTCTTCATCCGGACTTCATCGCGCCCGATATCGCCGAGGCGGTGCACCTCATGAAGAATGCTGCGTCCTTTCCGTGCGGCGCCGAAGTGAACGAGTCCCACGGGCTTCATCGGCGTGCCTCCGTCAGGGCCCGCGATACCGGTAACGGATACGGCGAGGTCCGCTCTCGAATTCTTCAGCGCTCCCTCAGCCATCGCCCGCGCGACAGGTTCGGAGACCGCACCGAAATCCGCCAGCATATCCCCCGGCACGCCCAGCATGTCGCGCTTCGCATCGTTCGAGTAAACGACATAGCCGCGTTCAACCACTGAAGAGCAGCCCGGAATTTCCGTAAGCAGCCCGGCAATCAGTCCGCCCGTGCAGCTTTCGGCTGTAACGATGCGGAGTTCAGCTTGACTCGCTTCAGAAAGCGTCAGTTCGGCGAGATGAACAAGGCGGCGAGGGAAAATGCTCATGTCACAACCATCCAGAGAACATCCATCAAGATGAAAGCAAAAACGGCAAGAATTGCGGCGATGATGTCATCGATCATCACGCCGAATCCGCCTTTGAAGCGCCGTTCGACGGCGCTGATGGGCCATGGCTTCAAGATGTCGAACGTACGAAACAAAAAGAAACCGAGCGTCCATGCAACCGGTGTCATCGGCAGGGCGGCGAGGACTAGCCATACGGCCGCCACCTCATCGATCACAACTTCTGCCGCATCGTCCTTCAACGCGGCATTGCAATAGACGCCCGCCGCCCAAAGGCCGGCGGCGAAGGCAATTCCCGAGGCAAGCAGGAGCAGCCAGGGGCCGCCCGCCCAGGAGATAACGAAAGCAAAGGGAAATGCTGCGAGCGTTCCCCATGTGCCGGGTGCGGGGCGCAGCAGACCGGCACCGAAGCACGTAGCCACCAGAACGGCCGGATGTCGGAGTTTGAGGGAAACGGGAAGGTTAGAGAAGCGGATCATGATTTACCCGATGATCAGGGTGACGATTGCCTGTGCGGCCAGTCCCTCGCCGCGTCCGGTGAAGCCGAGACCCTCGGTTGTCGTTGCCTTAACGCTGACGCGTCCCTTTTCGATCCCGAGTATGTCGGCAATCCGCGCTCGCATCGCATCGGCGTGAGGTCCGATTTTCGGCAACTCACATATCAAGGTGACATCGACATTCGACACGCGTGCTCCGGCCTCCGTCGCCAGCTTGGCCGCGTGAGCGAGAAATATCTCTGAAGGCGCGCCTTTCCACTTGGGATCGCTCGGCGGAAAATGCCTTCCGATGTCGCCCGCTCCGATCGCTCCGAGCACAGCGTCGGTTATCGCGTGAAGTCCGGCATCGGCGTCGGAATGGCCGACAAGGCCGGCATCGTGTGGAACCTTCACGCCGCAAAGCCAGACGTAATCGCCTGGGCCGAAGCGGTGAACGTCATATCCAAGGCCTGTTCGCGTCTCGCCGCTCCGCATCAGAATACGTTCCGCCTGCTGAATGTCCGCTGCGCTTGTGATCTTGATATTGTCCTGATCTCCCTCGACCATAGCCACCTTTACCCCCGCCGCCAGCGCCACGGATACGTCGTCGGTATGTTCCCCGCCCGAAGCCTGCCGGTGCGCGTCGAGGATAGCGTTGAACCGGAAAGCTTGCGGTGTCTGCGCGCGCCAGAGCGTATCTCGCGCTACCGTTTCTGCCGCCATGCCCTTATCCGTCCGGCGTATCGTATCGGTAAGGGAGAGGCCTGCCTGAGCCCCCTCGTGGGTGGAGAGGGCGGCGATGCAGGCCGAAATAACCGGAGCGGAAATCAAGGGCCGCGCGCCATCATGGATGAGAACAAGGTCGGGTGCGTCCGCATTGAGCGCCTCCAGCCCGGCGCGCACGGAGTCCTGCCGCGTTGAGCCTCCGAAAACCGGTTCGAGAAGCTTTGGCAGTCCGCCGGATGCAGCTTCGAATGCTGACGCGTCCTCGGGATGGATCACCGTCAGGACCGTCATGATCTCTGGATGGTTGGCAAAAGCGGCGAGGGTGCGCCGAAGGACGGGCTGACCGGCCAGAAGGCGGTATTGCTTGGGCGCGCCCGGTCCCGCGCGGCTGCCGCGGCCGGCCGCCACAATCAGCGCGGCGACTTTCATATTTGCTCATTTCGCACCCCGCGCGGCCGGAGGCAAGCGATTTGCCTTGCCGAAACTTTAGGCAGGCGCTAAATTGGACAAAATTTGTGCAGTATCAGTTGGTGCCTAAAGTTTGACCATATCCCTCGGATCTCATTCTCTGAAAAACCCGGTTTTGCTTGCCCCGATGGCCGGCGTTACCGATCTCCCTTTCCGGCGGGTCGCCCATCGCCTGGGAGCGGGCCTTGTCGTCTCCGAAATGGTGGCGAGCGATGAACTGGTCCGGGCCCGTCCCGATGTCGTTCGCCGTGCCGCCGGCGCGGGCGAGTTTGCGCCCCTCGCAATCCAGCTCGCCGGCCGGGAAGCCCATTGGATGGCGGAAGGCGCTCGCGTCGCCGCCGCTGCCGGCGCCGACATTATCGACATCAATATGGGCTGTCCGGCGAAACAGGTCACAACGGGGCTTTCCGGCTCCGCTCTGATGCGCGATCTCGATCACGCGGAAAGCCTGATCGAGGCGACGGTGGGCGCGGTTTCTCTCCCGGTTACGCTCAAGATGCGGACAGGTTGGGATGATACGAAGCGCAATGCGCCCGAACTCGCGCAAAGGGCTGAGGCCTTGGGCGTGAAAATGGTGACTGTGCATGGCCGAACACGCTGCCAGTTTTACAAGAGCAGGGCCGACTGGAACTTCATTTCCGAAGTGAAGAAGGCCGTCTCGATACCGGTGATCGCCAATGGCGACGTTACGAGCGAGGAAGACGCGCGCGCGATCCTCGATGCCTCCGGCGCAGATGGCGTGATGATCGGCCGTGGCGCCCAGGGGCGGCCCTGGTTCCTTGCGCAGGTCGCGCAATTTCTCTGGACCGGAGAGAAGCGCGCCGCGCCGGCATGGGAAACACAGGCGGAAATCGTTGCCGGCCACTACCGGGACATGCTGGATCACTACGGCGAGGCGCTGGGCATTCGCGTCGCGCGCAAGCATCTCGTCTGGTATCTCGAGGAAGCGTCGCGGCGTCTGCCCGAGGAAGCGATGGCAACGAAGCGCGCAATCGTCCGCATGACGGAGCCACAGGCCGTCCTTGCCGCCATGGGCGCGTTCTACGCACATGCGGCTGAAGTCGCGCCTGCGGATGAAATGGACAGGGAGGCCGCGTAATGTCGCAAGTGGCTCACGCACTTGGCACAGGCGTGCCACCCGAGGCGAATGTAATCCTCAAATCGATGCCGCATCCGGTCATCCTCGTGGACCGCGAAAGCCGTATTGAATATGTGAACGACAGCGCCGAAGAGTTCTTTGCGGCAAGCTCTGCAATGCTGCTCGGCCATCGGTTGAGTGAGGTGGTGGCCTTCGGCAGTCCCGTGCTGGCGCTGATCGAACAGGTGTTCGAGCGCGGCGTATCCGTTAATGAGTACGGTGTCGAAATCGGAACGCCACGCATCGGCGACCGGCAGGTCGACATCCAGGTAACGCCGCTCGCGGAATATCCGGGCCACGTCCTCTTGCTGCTCCAGGTCCGCACCATGGCGCAAAAGATGGACCGGCAGCTTACCCATCGGGGGGCGGCTCGCTCCGTTACCGGCATGGCCGCCATTCTTGCGCATGAAATCAAAAATCCACTGTCCGGCATCCGCGGCGCCGCGCAGCTTCTCGAATTGTCGGGTTCACCGGACGACAAGACATTGACCCGCCTTATTTGCGAAGAGACGGATCGTATCTGCAAGCTGGTCGACCGTATGGAAGTGTTTTCGGATGAGCGCCCCGTGCCGCGCGAGCCGGTAAACATTCATCTGGTTCTCGGCCACGTGAAACAGTTGGCTACCACCGGTTTCGCGAGAGGCATCCGCATTGTCGAGGAATATGACCCCTCGCTTCCTCCCGTACTCGGCGATAAAGACCAGTTGATTCAGGTCTTTCTCAATCTCGTGAAGAACGCCGCGGAAGCGATCGGAAACCCCGATGGCGAGATTGTCCTGACGACGGCCTATCGTCCGGGCGTAAGGCTTTCGATGCCCGGCAGCCGGGACCGTGTCAGTCTGCCTCTCGAAATCTGTGTGATCGATGATGGTCCAGGCGTCGCTGATGACCTGATGGAGCATCTCTTCGATCCGTTCGTCACGACGAAATCTTCCGGAACAGGTCTGGGTCTGGCGCTGGTCGCCAAGATCATTGGCGATCACGGCGGCATCATCGAATGTGAAAGCCTGCCGCGCCGAACAATTTTCCGCGTGTTGCTGCCGATGCATACCGGCGCGACCGCAAATCACAATTAGATTGCTACTAACAGGAGCGTCATAGATGCCCAGCGGAACTATTCTCCTAGCAGACGACGATGCGGCAATTCGTACGGTGCTCAATCAGGCCCTCGGCCGGGTCGGATACGAAGTTCGCTCGACAGGCAATGCGGCAACCTTGTGGCGCTGGGTAAGCCAGGGAGAGGGTGATCTCATTATCACCGACGTCGTCATGCCGGATGAGAATGCCTTCGATCTGATACCGCGCATCAAGCGCGCGCGTCCGGACCTTCCGATCGTCGTGATGAGTGCGCAGAACACGCTCAAGACCGCCATCATGGCGGCTGAGCGCGGCGCTTACGAATATCTTCCCAAGCCGTTCGATCTGAACGAACTGATCCGCGTCGTCGACCGGGCTATGACAGCACCACGCGAACCGGCAATCGGGCGGCAGCAGCCGGAAGAGGGCGAGAAGATTCCCCTGATAGGCCGCTCGCCCGCGATGCAGGATATCTACCGTGTTCTCGCCCGGTTGATGCAGACAGACCTCACCGTCATGATCTCGGGCGAAAGCGGCACCGGTAAGGAACTGGTGGCCCGCGCGCTGCATGATTATGGCCGCCGCCGGAACGGACCGTTCGTCGCCGTTAACATGGCGGCGATACCGCGCGAATTGATCGAGAGCGAGCTTTTCGGCCATGAGAAGGGGGCCTTCACGGGCGCCAGTCAGCGCGCCACCGGCCGCTTCGAGCAGGCCGAAGGCGGCACGCTCTTCCTCGACGAAATCGGCGACATGCCGATGGAGGCGCAGACACGCCTCCTTCGCGTTTTGCAGCAGGGCGAATACACAACCGTCGGCGGACGCACGCCGATCAAGACCGATGTGCGCATTGTCGCGGCGACCAACCGGGACCTTCGGCAGCTCATCAACCAGGGATTGTTCCGCGAGGATTTGTTCTTCCGCCTGAACGTCGTGCCAATCCGCCTGCCGCCCCTGCGCGAACGCACGGAAGATATTTCAGACCTGATCCGTCACTTCCTTGGACAAGCGGAAGACGAGGGCCTGCCGCCGAAGAACATCGACTCCGAAGGCATGGAATTGCTGAAGCGCTACCGGTGGCCCGGCAATGTGCGCGAGCTCGAAAATCTCGTCCGCCGCCTCGCTGCCCTCTACACGGAGGAAACGATCGGCGCCTCGATCCTCGAAACGGAGCTTGCCGAGCCGGACTTTGGAAAGCCCTCCGAGCAACCCTCCATGGATGAGCCTCTCGCTCAGTCGGTGGAGCGGACGCTCAACCGGATTTTCTCTGGCCATGGTGACGACCTGCCGCCTCCCGGTCTTTACGACCGGCTGCTGAAGGAGGTTGAGCGCCCGCTGTTCAGTATGAGCCTCGCCGCGACGCGCGGAAACCAGATCAAGGCGGCGCATCTCCTCGGGATCAACCGCAACACATTGCGAAAGAAAATCCGGGAACTGGACATCCAGGTCATACGCGGACTGAAATAGCCATTTCTCAAGTTTCAGCGGCTCTTCAGGGTGATGTAAACAGGCAACATTGTTGTTGAACGGTATCGCCCGCCGATACAGAATGCGCCCTGCCGCAGAGGGAGCGTGGCGTATTGGGCACAGGACCGGGTGCCGGAAGGGCTGGACCCTTCGATTGTCCTCTGCCGCCCGCAGGAACAGGCATGGTACCGACAGAGCAACCGAGCGAGGCCCGAGAAGCAAGGGCCGAAAGTTGGGAAAGCCGCCTTTGGCAGCTGGTGAGCCGTCGCGGCTTTTCGACCACGCTTTCGGTCGGTCTGGTGGTCGCCGCTATCTGCCTTGGCTCCTTTACCTACATGCTTCTGACCGGACTGACGCCGTTTTCGCCAACACGGCCGGTTCTCATCTCGCTCCTTCTGGCGAACCTGACAGTCGTCCTCATTCTCTTCGCGCTGATCTTCTGGCGCATGATCCGCATTATTCTGGCCCGGGTCAGCGGAACGGCGGGAGCGAAGCTTCATTCCCGGCTCGTCACGATGTTCGCGATCGTCGCGGTCATGCCCGCCATTATCGTGGCCGTCTTCGCCGCGGTCACCTTGAACCGCGGCCTCGATACCTGGTTCGGTGAACGGGCGCAGCTCATCATCTCAAACGCGGAAACCGTCGCTGAGGCCTACCTCAACGAGCATCGTCAGGTGCTGCGCGGCGATACGCTCGCCATGGCAACCGACATCCAGCGCGAGGCCGAATTGCTGACCACGGACCCGGCAATTTTCCAGCGGCTGATCACCGGGCAGATGCGCCTGCGGTCGTTGCAGGCGGCTTATGTCGTCAAATCCGATGGGCGCATTCTCTCCAAGGCCAGGGCGAGCGTCGAGGTCGGGATGCCGGCTGCAGAGTATTTCGAGGTCGCACGCGCGGGCGACGTCGCTCTTTTCATCATGGACGACTACAACCAGATCCGTGCTCTGGTCGCGCTTCCGGCTGTGCCGGATACCTATCTCTACGTGGCGCGCTTTGTGGACGCGCGGGTGCTCAACCACCTTGCCGAGACGCGAGCTGCCGTCAGTGAATATGAAAGCCTCGAAAGCCGCCGCAGCCAGTTCCAGGTTACCTTCGCGCTCATTTATGTAACCGTCGCCTTGATCACGCTGCTGGCGGCGATCTGGCTCGGCCTCTGGGCGGCCAATCGTATCGTGGACCCAATCTCTCATCTCGTCCGCGCAGCCGAGCGGGTCAGCGTCGGCGACCTGCGCGCCCGCGTTCCCGTCGGCGGTAGCGGCGACGAACTCGATATGCTGACCGGTGCCTTCAACCGGATGACCAGTCAGCTCGAAAGCCAGCGCAACGATCTCATCGAAGCAAACCACCAGCTCGACGAGCGCCGCCAATTCACGGAAGCGGTTCTCTCCGGCGTCAGTGCTGGTGTTCTCGGCCTCGACAATGAAGGGCGCATCACCCATGCCAATCGCGCCGCCTTGCGTTTCTTCGCTCTGACGGAAGCCGAACTCATAGGCCGGATGATAGCGGCGGCCGTGCCTGAAATGGCTCTTGCCGTCGCAGACGCCCGCGCGCATCCCGATCGCACGGCGCAGGCGCAGGTAGTAATTCCCCGTGCCGGGCAGGACCGGACGCTCAATTTGCGCGTCACCCGCGAAATGACGGATTCGGGGCAGGGCGGTTTTGTGCTTACCTTCGACGACATAACCGAGCTTGTGCGTGCGCAGCGAACCTCTGCCTGGGCGGACGTCGCCCGCCGCATCGCGCACGAGATCAAGAACCCGCTGACGCCTATTCAGCTTTCGGCCGAGCGGCTGCGCCGTAAATACAGCAAGGAAATAACGACGGACCCGGACGTCTTTGAGCAATGCACGCAGACAATCATTCGTCAGGTGAACGATATCGGCCGGATGGTGGATGAATTCTCATCCTTCGCACGCATGCCGTCGGCGTCGATGAAGCCGCTCGACATCAACGAAATTCTGCGGCAATCGGTATTCCTGCAGCGCGTCGGCCATCCGGACATTGAATATCAGCTCACAATGCCGGAAACGCCGACCATTCTCGAATGCGATGGCCGTCTCGTAAGCCAGGCGCTTACAAACATCCTGAAAAATGCGGCGGAGGCCATCCGCGGGCGCGAAGAGGATGAGGAAGAAGATTCGGCCGGGACAAAAGGCCACAAGCAGGACGATGTCAAACTGGGGCGCATACACATTGCCCTGGCAGCGGACGAGAATAATGTAACCGTCACGGCGACCGATTCCGGTTGTGGTCTCCCTGAAACCGGCAGGTCCCGCCTGACAGAACCCTATATGACGACGCGGGCCAAAGGCACGGGGCTTGGCCTCGCGATTGTGAACAAGGTCATGGAAGATCATGGCGGTGAACTTGTCCTTGAGGACGCGCCGGTGAGCGAAGGCTGGGAAAGCGGTGCGCGTGTGCGGCTCGTATTTCCGCGCAAGCGCGCCGCGGCGAGCGGGTTGGAAAACGGTGCGCATGAAGGCGCCGGTGTAATCGAAGAGGCGGTCGATGGCGTCTGATATTCTGATTGTCGATGATGAAGCCGATATCAGGGAGCTGGTGTCGGGCATTCTGAACGATGAAGGCTATGACACCCGCAGCGCGGGCGACAGCGATCGTGCGCTCGCGGCGATAGAGGCGCGCCGGCCGGGGCTCGTCATCCTCGACATCTGGTTGCAAGGCAGCAAACTCGACGGGCTGGAGGTTCTCGACGTTATCCGTGAGCGGCATCCGGACCTTCCCGTCATCATCATCAGCGGTCACGGCAATATCGAAACGGCCGTCTCCGCCATCAAGAAAGGCGCCTACGACTTCATTGAAAAGCCCTTCAAGGCGGATCGCCTCATTCTGGTCGTGCGCCGCGCGATTGAAACTTTCCGCTTGCGCCGGGAAAACAGTGAGCTGCGCGTCCGGGTCGGTGACGACACCACCTTGATCGGTTTTTCTCCCGCCATGGCGCAGGTGCGTCAGACGATTGACAAGGTTGCACCGACAAACAGCCGCGTCCTCATCACGGGTGCCTCCGGTGCGGGCAAGGAGGTGGTCGCCCGCCTTCTGCATGCCCGCTCTCGCCGTGCGGGTCATTCCTTCGTCGCCATCAATGCGGCAAACATGGCGCCGGAGCGCATGGAGATCGAGCTTTTCGGCACGGAGGAAAGCGCCGCCGGTCCGAGAAAGGTCGGCGTTTTCGAGCAGGCGCATGGCGGCACACTATTCCTCGATGAAGTTGCCGAGATGCCGGTGGAGACGCAGAGCAAGATCCTGCGTGTGCTGGTCGATCAGACATTCGAGCGCGTCGGCGGCGGCTCGCGCGTCAAAGTGGATGTGCGCGTCGTTTCCTCGTCCAGCCACGACCTGCTTGAGGAAATCGCAAAAGGCCGCTTCCGCGAAGACCTTTATCATCGCCTGAACGTGGTGCCGATTTTCGTGCCTCCGCTCGCCTCGCGGCGCGAGGATATCCCCGCGCTTGTCGAGTACTTCATGGAATTGATTTCCAAGGGAACAGGCCTGCCAGCCCGCCGCGTGTCGGAAGACGCCATGGCGGCACTCCAGGCGCATGACTGGCCGGGCAATGTCCGGCAGCTGCGCAATAATATCGAGCGCCTGCTGATCCTGACATCCGGCGATCCGACGGCCGTTGTCACCGCCGATATGCTTCCCTCCGAAGTGGGCGCATCCGCGCAGATGACGGTCAACGGCGCCGGCGGCGAGCACATCATGGCATTGCCGCTGCGCGAGGCACGGGAAACCTTCGAACGCGAATATCTGATAGCGCAGATAAGCCGGTTTGGCGGCAACATTTCACGCACAGCCGCCTTTATCGGCATGGAGCGTTCGGCGCTCCATCGCAAGCTGAAATCGCTCGGCGTCGCCGCCGCCAGCCGCCCCGACGTGCCGGCATGACCTACGCCTTGTCCGAAACGTTGAGAGTTTCATCATGAAGGTAATTGTTTGCGGCGCCGGGCAAGTCGGTTTCGGCATCGCCAGGCAGCTCGCCGCCGAGCAAAACGATGTGACGGTCATCGATCAGTCGCCGCAACTCGTTCACCGGATTTCGGATGCGCTTGATGTGCGCGCCATCGTCGGCCACGGCGCTCATCCAGATGTTCTCGAACGCGCCGGGGCCGCCTCGGCCGACATGCTCATCGCCGTCACCTTTTATGACGAAGTGAACATGATCGCATGCCAGGTCGCGCATTCGGTCTTCCAGTTGCCGACCAAGATCGCACGCGTCCGGGCGCAGAGCTATTTGCAGCCCGGTTTCCAGGATCTTTTCTCGCAGGATCACCTGCCGATCGACGTAATCATTTCGCCGGAACTCGAAGTCGGCAAGGCCGTGCTGCGTCGGCTCGCGGTGCCGGGCGCTTTCGATATTCTGAATTTCGCGGATGGAAAGGTCAGCGTCGTCGGCGTGGCGCTTGAAGAAGATTGTCCGATCGTCAACACGCCGCTCCGCCAGTTGACGGACCTGTTTCCGGATCTGCGGTCGCGCGTTGTCGGTATCGTCCGCAATGGTGAGCTCTTCGTGCCGCAGAGCGACGATTCGATGCTTGTCGGCGATGAAGCCTATTTCGCTGCCGATGTGCGCGACGTAAAGCGCACGCTCGGCATTTTCGGCCACGAGGAAAAGGCCGCCCGGCGTATCATCATCGTGGGGGCGGGAAATATCGGTCTTCACGTGGCGCAGGAGCTGGAGACGAACCATCCCGGTACACGCGTCAAACTGATCGAACGCGACAGGGATCGCGCCGTCCAGGCCGCGGATCGTCTGAAGCGGTCGATCGTCCTCCATGGCGACGGGCTCGATCCGGAACTGCTGCAGGAAGCGGGAATTTCCGAAACTGAAACGCTCGTCACGCTGACCAATAACGACCAGGCAAACATTCTCTCCTGCGTCGTCGCGAAGCGCGAGGGCTGCCAGCGCACAATGGCCCTCATCAACAACAATACCTATGCGCCGCTCATGCGCTCGCTCGGCATCGATGCCTTCATAAACCCGCGCGGCACGACGGTGTCGACCGTGCTCCAGCATGTCCGCCGCGGCCGTATCCGTGGCCTCCAGTCGGTGCATGATGGGGCAGCCGAGGTGATCGAAGCCGAAGCGCTCGAGACATCGACTCTGGTCGGAAAGCCGCTGCGCGAAGTCAACCTCCCGGACGGAATCCTCGTCGGCGCGGTTATCCGCGATGGAGAGGTCATCATTCCGCGCGGGAATACCGAGATCGAGGCAGGCGACCGTGTGGTGCTGTTCGCACGTTCCGATCAGGTCAAGAAAGTCGAACAGATGTTCCGCGTCAGTCTCGAATTCTTCTGAGCGTCCGAAGGATCTCCCGTGTCACGTATCGCCTATGTCAACGGCCGCTACCTGCGCCACGCGGAGGCGAGCGTCCATATCGAAGATCGCGGCTATCAGTTCGCCGACGGCATCTATGAAGTCTGCGGTGTTCGCGGCGGCATGTTGATGGACGAAACGCTGCACCTGGAGCGGATGCAGCGCTCGCTCGGAGAGCTGCGCATCGCCTTGCCGGTAAAGCTCCCCGCCCTGCGGCACATTCTGCGCGAGGTCGTTGCCCGAAACCGGATAAAGAACGGCATGGTCTATTTCCAGATCACCCGTGGCGTGGCGCCGCGCGATCATCCGTTTCCATCCGCCGCAACCCGGCCGGCCCTTGTGGTCACGGCAAAGCGTCTCAACGAAGCCCGTGTCGCAATCGCGGTGGAGAAGGGCGTCGCTGTCGTCACCATGCCGGACCTGCGTTGGGCGCGGCGCGACATCAAGTCAGTGGCGCTGCTGCCGAACATCCTGGCAAAGCAGGCGGCGCGGGAAGCGGGCGCCTACGAAGCCTGGCTTGTCGATGCTGAGGGCTATGTGACGGAGGGCTCTTCCACCAATGCCTGGATCGTGGATGCGGAAGGCCGTCTGGTCACGCGCCCTGCCGGTCCGGATATCCTGAACGGCGTTACCCGGCGGGTTCTGCTTGAGGCGGCAAAGCGGGAAGGGATCGAAGTCATTGAGCGGGCGTTCACCCCCGAAGAGGCAAAAACCTCGCGAGAAGCATTCATCAGCGCCTCATCGGCCGTCCTGATTCCGGTGGTCCGGATCGACGGCGAGCCAGTAGGTAATGCCGCGCCCGGGTCCACCACGCTCCGGCTGCGCGATGCCTATCGGCAGATCGGCGAGCTTTCCTGAGGCGCGACGGTATGCACCGGCGGAAATCGTGCCGATTTGCATGTGCGAAGTGAATTTCGCACTTGCAGCATGAAATGAAACGGCTGACTGTATGAGTTGAGAGCCGCAGCTTCTTTCCCGTCTATGCCGGGAAGGGGTGCAAACAAAAAGCCGGTCCGCGCGGCGAAGGTCCGGTCCACCCAACTCGACAAATGGGGTTTACCCATGAATGAGAAGACCCATAACCTGCAGGATACGTTCCTGAACCACGTTCGCAAGAACAAGACGACCCTCACCATCTTTCTGGTAAATGGCGTCAAGCTTCAGGGCGTGGTCACCTGGTTCGACAACTTTTGTGTGTTGCTGCGCCGGGACGGCCATTCGCAGCTCGTGTATAAGCACGCGATATCGACCATTATGCCGGCCCAGCCCGTTCAGCTTTTCGAGCCTGAAGCCAACGGGGAGGAGGGCTGAAGGACCGTAATTGACTGAAGAACCCAAGGAAGAAGGCGCCGAAAAGCGCGGCGAGCGTGGCTTTCGAGTGAAGCCCGCCGAGTTGACGCGCGCTTTCGTGGTTGTGCCCTGGCTCAAATCCGTCGCGAAGCAGGCAAAGAGAGGAGGGGGCGGACGTTCCCCCGAATCCCGTCTGGACGAGGCCGTCGGTCTCGCTGCCGCCATTTCGCTGAACGTTGTGGGAAGCGTCGTTGTCCCGCTTGCGAGCCCGCGGCCGGCAACGCTTTTCGGCGAAGGCAAGGTCGACGAAATCAAGGGTCAGATTGCGGAACTTCGGGTCGATCTCGTCATCGTCGACGGGGCCCTCGGTCCGGGTCAGCAGCGCAATCTCGAAAAAGCCTGGAACGTGAAGGTGCTCGACCGCACCGGTCTTATCCTCGAAATCTTCGGCGAGCGTGCGCGAACGCGCGAAGGCTCGCTCCAGGTTGAACTGGCGCATCTCAATTATCAGAAGAGCCGCCTCGTCCGCAGCTGGACCCATCTGGAGCGTCAGCGCGGCGGCTTCGGCTTCCTCGGCGGCCCCGGCGAAACGCAGATCGAAGCCGACAGGCGCCTCATTCAGGAGCGCATCGCGAAAATCGAGCACCAGCTCGAAACCGTGAAACGGACGCGCGAACTTCATCGCAAGAAGCGCCGCGAGGCGCCATATCCGATTGTCGCGCTGGTCGGCTATACCAATGCCGGCAAGTCGACTCTGTTCAACCGGCTTACGGAAGCCGGAGTCTTCGCCGAAAACCTTCTCTTCGCGACGCTCGACCCGACAATGCGCGCCCTCGTTCTCCCGAGCGGCCGCAAGATCATCCTGTCGGACACAGTGGGCTTCATTTCGGACCTGCCGACGCATCTCGTCGCCGCCTTCCGCGCCACGCTCGAGGAAGTTCTGGAAGCCGAAGTGATCCTGCATGTCCGCGACGCCGCGCATGAGGAAACCGCGATCCAGAAGACGGATGTCGAAAAAGTTCTGACCTCGCTCGGCGTCACCAGGGAAAGCACAGCGGCGAACGGTCAGCACGTCGTGGACGTCCTGAACAAGATTGACCTGCTGGAAGGCGAGTTCCGCGACGCCGCCGTCAATCTCGCCATGCGCGAGCCGATGACGGTTGCCGTCTCCGCCCTGACCGGCGACGGAACGGAAAACCTCCTTAACCTCATCGACAGCCTGATCGTCGATGACGAACGGCCCGTACATTTCGATGTGCCGGCGAATGAGGGAGAGGCCATCGCCTGGCTTCACGCCAACGCGCATATCCGCAACCGTGTCGATGGAGACGAGGGCATCGTCCATCTCGATCTCGGCTTGACCCCCATCGTTGCCGGCCGTTTCGAAAAGCGGTTCCCGGCGCTCGCCCGGCAGCTCGGTGAAGCCGCCGCTGCGGCCGCAGCTGCGGCGGAATAGCATGGCATCTGTCCGGGAAAAGGTCGCCGCCCTGATGCGGGAAGTGGCCGCGCAGGAAATCATGCCCCGTTTCCGTGCCCTGGCCGAGCATGAGATCGAGGAAAAGACCAAGGGCGACCTGGTCACGGTGGCCGACCGGAACTCGGAACTCTGGCTCGCGCCGCGTCTCGAGGCATTGGTGCCCGGCTCCCGCGCGCTGGGCGAGGAGGCGGTCGCCGCCGACCCTTCGCTTCTCGTCCGCCTCGATGACGACACGCCCCTATGGACCATCGATCCGGTGGACGGCACGAGCAATTTCGTCGCCGGGCGCGAGACATTCGGTGTCATGGTATCGCTGGTCGAAAAGGGCGAAACGACAGGTGCCTGGATATATCTTCCGGTCACGGATGAATTCGTCATTGCCGAGAGTGGCGCTGGAGCGTTCCTGTACGCCGGCGGCGAAACGAAACGTCTAGATGCGGGCGAGGCCGCGCAGGACCCCTCCGGCCAGACGGCAAGCTTCTACGTCCGTTTCATGCCGGATGACTGGCGCAAGGGCATCGAAACCCATGCTGCCACGGTCGGCGGCAAAACCGCCACTCTCTGTTCCGCCTGGGATTACACCAGCATTGCGCGCGGCCGCCACGATTTCGTCACCTACTACCGCATGCTGCCATGGGATCACGCGCCCGGTGCGTTGATCCTCCGCGAAGCGGGTGGCGTCGCTCGCGACATTGAAACCGGCCTCGACTATTCGCCGCGCACCTTGAAGGGCCCGCATCTTCTCGCGCGCGATGAAGAGAGCTGGCAGCGCACGGCGGAACTTATCCGCGCTCACGTGGCCGCCGCCTAGCCTCCGCGCTCCTCGCGCTTCGCCTCGTTCCAGAGCGCGTCCATTTCTTCCAGCGTCGATTGCTCCGGCTTCCGTCCTTCCGCCGCCAGCTTCTCCTCGATCCGCCCGAAGCGCCGGCGAAACTTCGCATTCGCCCGCCTGAGCGCCGCCTCGGGATCGATTTTCAGGTGCCGCGCCAGATTGGCATAAACGAAAAGCAGGTCGCCCATCTCGTCTTCCAGCCGGTCGGCATCGCCGCCCTTGGCCACTTCCGCCGAGAGTTCGAGCATTTCCTCGTTGAGCTTGTCGATGACCTGGCTCGTATCCGGCCAGTCGAAACCGACGCGTGCGGCACGGTTCTGCAGCTTCACGGCGCGTGACAGCGCGGGCAGGGCGAGGGGCACATCGTCGAGGATGCTCGCTTCCGCAGGCTTTCCCTTCGCCGCTTTCTCCTCCGCCTTGATCTCTTCCCAGCTTCCCTTGACGGCGCCCGCGTCGCGTGCCGCCTTGTCGCCGAAGACATGCGGATGCCGCCGGATCATCTTCTCGCAAATAGCGCGCACCACGTCGGGAAAGGCGAAGGCGCCTTCTTCCTCCGCCATCCGCGCATGGAACACGACCTGCAGCAGCAGATCGCCCAGTTCGTCCTTGAGGTCCTGCCTGTCGCCGCGCTCGATAGCGTCGGCGACTTCGTAGGCTTCCTCGATCGTATAGGGCGCGATCGTTGCGTAGGTCTGTTCAAGGTCCCAGGGACAGCCGCCATCGGGCGCCCGCAATTGCGCCATGATGGCGAGCAGCGCGTCGATCTTCCCGTTCTCCGCCTCGCCCAATCCGCTTCTCCGCTAGTCGCCGGATGGATCGATAACGCCGCCCGCCGTGCCGACTGCTGCCACGGCTGCCGCCGCGTCGCTTGCCTCATGCGCTCGGTGCTTGCCGTCCCGCTCCTCGATCTTCCGCCGCAGGGCGAGCTGTGCGGCCCGGTCGAGCGGAAAGCGCCACATCACAAACGCCGCCGCCAGCATCACAAGTGCCGGCATGGCCACATAGAGCGCCATGAACTGGTTGAGCGTCTCCGGCGAGTTTTCGCCGCCAGGCGTAAACTGAATGAGGTCGAGCAGCGGATAGGTGATGCCCACGGCCAGCGCCGCGCCCACCTTCGCTGTCATGCTGAGCAGCGAATAGTAAAGTCCGGTGCGCCTCTGTCCTGTCTCCAGATAATCCGTGTCGATGACATCGGCCATGATGGAGCGCAGCAGAAACGATCCCGCGCCATAGGCGACGCCATAGAGCGAATTGCCGACAAAGAGCCACCAGAATTCGCCGCGCGGAAAAAACACGACGAGGGGCAGGGTGACCGCGCCATAGACCATGGCAATGGCGAGCGTCTTGTGCTTGCCCGCAATGTGGCTCATGCGGATCCACGCCGGAATGCCGACAAAGCCTGCAATGAAATAGATCAGCAGCAAGAGGCTCGCCGATTTCGGCAGCCCCATGACGTGCGATGCGAAGAAGATATAGAGCGAGCCGGTGATCGCGGGCGCAATGTTCACCAGCAGGTCCGCCACCAGCACGCGTTGCAGCAGCCGGTTGCGCATGATCATGCCCCATGCGCGCTTCCACGGGATCTGTTGATGCGGCGCGCTGGGAAATTCAGGCGTCACCCACACAGCAAGCCCGATCGTGATCGGCAGCAATATGATGATGAACCATCCCATCGCCGCGACTTTCTCCGCGCCGCCCGCGCCGGCCTCGGACACGCTTTCGATAATGGCGGGCAGGGCGAGCACGGTGAACATCCCGAAGATCAGCAGGAATTCACGCATCCCCTGAATGGTCGAGCGTTCGTCGTAATCCGCCGACAATTCCGCGCCCCACGACATGTGAGAAATCGTGATGAGCGTCCAGCCGATATAGAGAAAGAACATCCACCCCGCTAGATAGACCCAGGTCACAGGCGGCGTCGGCATGAAAAGCATGTAGGCGGAAATGAGCAGCAGCGGCGCGGAAATGACGATCCAGTGCCGCCTGCGGCCCCAGCGGCTCGGAAACCGGTCGGACACCATTCCGAGCACCGGGTCGGTAATCACGTCCCAGAACCGTGCCATCATGAACACCGTGCCGACAACCGTCAGGCTCAGCCCCATGTCATGGGCATAGAAGGGCGGCAGATAAACGACGATGGGAAGGCCAAGTGCCGAAATCGGAATGGACGGCAATCCGAAGGCCGCGATCTGCCACCGTGTGACCTTGTGCTTCTCCACTCGTTCCCCCATGCCATGTCATGCGCCGGGGCGCCGTTGCGCCCGCTGCGGCGACCGCCCTTTGCGGGCCTTTTATTGACTATTTGTCAGTTGCGTAAGGAAGCCGATTGGGCGCCTTTTGTCCATCGTCTTTCGCAACGGAAAGGCCGGTTTCGTCAGGCGAAATTCTCGTCGGCCACAAAGGGGTTTGTGCGCCGCTCGACGCCAAAGGTCGAAAGCGGCCCATGTCCGGGTACAAAGGTCACATCGTCGCCAAGCGGCCAGAGCCGTTCGCGGATCGAGCGGACAAGCGCGCCATGGTCGCCGCGCGGAAAATCCGTGCGCCCGATGGAGCCCTGAAACAGCACATCGCCGACAATCGCCAGCCGCGACGGTTCATGGAAGAAAACCACATGGCCGGGCGTGTGGCCGGGGCAGTGGCGCACATCGAATGTGAGCCCGGCAAACGTCACCTGGTCGCCATCCTTCAGCCAGCGGTCCGGCCGGAAGGCACCGACCGGCGGAAACCCGTATTTGGCCGCCTGGTCCGGCAGCGCCTCGATCAGGAACAGGTCGTCCTCATGCGGGCCTTCGACCGGCACGCCAAGCTCACGCGCGAGATCGCCGGCCGCCGATGCATGATCGAGATGGCCATGGGTCAGCAGGATTTTCTCGATGGTGACGCCGGCCTCGGCCGCCGCAGCCTTGATGCGCTCCAGATCGCCGCCGGGGTCGCTGACCGCGCCGCGCATGTTTTCATCGTTCCACATCAGCGTGCAGTTCTGCTGAAACGGCGTCACGGGAAGAATGGCGGCCTTGAGACCCATGGAAAACTCGCTTTGTCGGAAATGCCTGTTGCCGGAAAGGTAGGGGCTGCGCCACGCCTTGTCGACGCTGCACTGGCTATGGCAGCGGAGGAGCGCCCATGGCCGCAAGCCACCCCGTATCCAGATAGCCGATAATATATATTATGGAAATAAAACGAACATCCCGGATATCAGCCTGAGCCGCTCTCCAGCCACCGCGCTTCCTCGACATTTCAAGGGGTTGCGCGCTTCCCCAGGGCCTGCAGCCGCCCCAAGCGCCAAGTTTTTCAGCATTTCGTGGACCCGAAATGCACGGTATCCGTTGTTAGGACACATGAGGCTTGGCGGGCACGGACGTATATCTGGAGGAACGATCAGATGACGCGGTTCAAGAAAATTCTCCTCGCCGGCACGGCGACATTCGCCCTGATGGCGGCCCCGGCGATGGCGATCGACGCTCTCAATGGCGCAACCTCGGGCGTTTCCGGCGCCGCCACGGGCGTAACCGGCTCGACCTCCGGCGCGGCCGGCGCCGGTAGCTCCATCGACCCGGGCCGCACTGTGGGTGGCGCTGGCGGCTCGGTTGGCGTGGGCGCCGGTGCTGGCGCTGGGTCCAATGGTGCTTCCGCGGGTGCCGGGGTCACGGGCGCTGGCAATGTGGGCGACAATTCGCTGACCGGCCAGACCGGCATTACCGGCGCCTTCGATACGCCAAGTCCGGCCCAGACCGAAAGCAATGTGCGCGGCGCAGCGGAAGCCGCGCGTGAAACCACCCAAGGCATGACCGGCGGTGCCGCCGCCGGCGTCTCCGGCAAAGGTGCCGTGAGCGCGGATACCGAAGCCGATGACAATCTCGGCGATGGCGCTTCGCTGCCCAATGCCGCAAACGACACGCTCGCACAGGTCGGCGGCACGGGCGGCGCCATGGACACGCTCGGCAGCGGCGGTACAACCTCCCCCGCCAACACGGGCGTCACGGGCACGACCGGCGGCTCCACCGACCGTATCGTTGGCGATGAAGGCGCCGGCAGCGCGGCTGGCGGCGCGGCGGTCCCCGAGATCGATCCGACAAGCGAGCTGACTGGCCAGGGCTACACGAATATCAAGCCGGTTGAAGGCGCGGCGGCGACTGAAGGTCAGGCGATCTACAGTGCCACCAATGCGGATGGCGAGCCCGTGGAAGTCACGGTCGACAGCCGCACCGGCGCCGTCATCAGCGAAACGGGTGCCGATGCTGGTGCCAAGGGCACGATGGAAGCCCGGTAAGCACCTTGGGCTTTAGCGATCTGCGGCACGGGATTTTACGATCCCGTGCCGTCTGATTGTCTTAACCCCTGTGGCAAGTAAGGGGCTCAAGCCGTTTCACCACAAGGCATAACCGGCCCCTCTTCTCTCCAAGGATGAGCCGGAACGCATCGTCTTCGACGGGCGCATGGAGGCAAACGGAACCTGGAGGAAATCCAATGCGCCGCAATTCAGCGCGGCGGCGGCGCGGCCTGCTCCGCACCGCTTCTTTCGGGATTTCCTTATGAATTCCACCTTTCATATGGAGCAATCCACGCGCCGGGGCGTTCTTTCAGCAGACTGCAACAGCAGCATTCGTGATCGAAATCACGGGGCACCGGGGTGCTTGAAAAAAATCTGGAGGATCAGATTCATGAACCATTTCACCAAGGCTCTCCTCGCTGGCGCCGCAAGTGTCGCCCTGATGGCGTCTCCGGCTCTCGCCGAAGGCACGACCGACACGACCACCCCGGGCGCAGCGGGTACGGTCACAGGCACTGGAACGGCCGGCGCCACGACAGGCGCGACGGGCACGACGGGCGCCACCGGCTCGATGGGTGCCACGATCACAGGCCCCGCCGCCGAGCAGCTCACCCAGCGGGGCTATACGGACGTGCAGGAAAAGGCCGGCGCCACCGAAACCGAAGGCCAGGCCACCTACACCGCGCGTGACTCTTCCGGCACCGAGGTTGAGCTGGTGGTCGACACCGAGACGGGCGATGTCATCAGCGAGACGCCCAAGCAGGCGAAAGACCAGTAAGGCTTCTCCGGATTGCACAATAAGAGCGGCGCGGAACTTCGGTTTCGCGCCGTTTTTCATAGTGTACGCTCCTGTTATTTCACATGAGAGAAATGCTGAAAGCCGTTACTGAGAAACGGTTTCTTTTCATATTTCTGTGTCGATATGGAGCGAATGCCTCCGCCGCGCGTTGTTTGTCCGATGGGTTCGGGTGGGCGCAGCAACTGGAGGAATGGACTGATGATTCAGTTGAAGCACGCACTCCTTGTCGGCGCGGCTGGCGCCGCCTTGTTGGCCGCTCCCCTCGCGGCCACGGCTCAGACAAGCACCACGATCGTCACCAATAGCGGCACAACCGTCTATCCCGCTCCCGCGACGACGGGGTCGATAACGACCGTCACCACGACGACCACCATGCCCGGTTCGCCGCACCTCGCGGATCCGGTCGCGCATCTGGAATCGCTGGGTTACTCGGATGTCGAGCAGACCCCCGGCGTCGCGCTTGAAAGCGAGATGGCTTTCAAAGCCGCCAATGAATGGGGTCACCCGGTAACTGTCGTGATCGACAAGGAGACGGGCGATGTTGTGAGGGAAACCTCGAGCCGCACGCTCAACAAACCCTCGAAGCAGTAAAAATCGCTGATGGCAAATGGCAACGGGACGCAATCGCGTCCCGTTTGCCCGTTTGGAAATCGAACTGTTCAGAACTCGAATTCGAGCCGCATCCCGTCATAGCCCGGCTCGACGCCTTCAGGCAGCTCCGCCTTCAGCTTCGCATAATCGAGATCGACATGAAGGTTCGTCAGTACGCCATGTTTCGTGCCGGCGCGCTTCAGCCAGTCGAGTGCCATCTCGACATGTGCATGGGTCGGGTGCGGCGCATAGCGCAGCGCATCGACGATCCAGCAATCTATTCCGTCGATTAGCGCGAAACTCTCATCCGGTATGCCCACCGCATCGGCCGAATAGGCGAGTGGCCCGAAGCGGAAACCGAGCGAACGGATATTGCCGTGATCCTGGTCGAAGGCGACCGCCCTCACTTGTCCGCCCGGCCCGTCGATAACGATCTCCTGGCCGCTCCGCGAAATCAGGTGATCGTTGAGAATGGCCGGATAGCCCGAGCCCGGCTTCTCCCGGAAGCAATAGCCGAAGCGCGTCATCAGCGTGTCATGCGTCGCCGCATCCATCCAGCAGTCCACGCGCCGCCGCTTGTTCAGCGCCACCATCCGCAAATCGTCGATGCCGTGGCACTGGTCCGCATGGTCATGCGTGAAGAGCACCGCATCGACCCAGCCCGTATCCGCGTCGATAAGCTGGTCGCGCATCTCGGGCGCCGTATCCACCAGCACCACGGTCTTCGCGGTCGGGTCGCGGTCCCATTGCTCGATCAGCAGCGAGCAGCGACGCCGCCGGTTCTTCGGCTCCTTCGGGTCGCAGGCGCCCCAGAAGCCGCCGCCCGCGCCGATGCGCGGCACGCCGCCGGAGGAGCCGGAGCCGAGTATCGTCGCCCGCATCTTCATCCGCGCAACACCGCATCGGGCGGCACGCGCGAGAACAGCCTGAGGAAATTGGCCGTCGTCGCCGCCGCCAGCTCTTCCACCGGCACCGCCTTGATCTCCGCCACCTTCGCCGCCGTATGCACCACGAAGGCGGGTTCGTTCCGCTTGCCGCGCTTCGGCACCGGCGCCAGGTAAGGCGCATCCGTCTCCACCAGCAGCCGGTCCATCGGCACCGTCGCCGCCGTCGCGCGCAATTCTTCGGCGCTCTTGAAGGTCACGATGCCGGAAAGCGAGATGTAGAGCCCGAGTGCCAGAGCCTTTTCAGCGAGTTGCGGGCTGGAGCTGAAGCAATGCAGCAGCCCCGGAAAAGCCCCCTTCCCCGTTTCTTCATCCAGTATCTGAGCCATGTCCTCATCCGCGTCGCGCGTATGCACGATCAGCGGCAGCCCCGTCTCGCGCGCCGCCGCGATATGCGAGCGGAAATTCCGCTTCTGCGCCTCGCGGGGGCTGTGCTCATAGTAATAGTCGAGCCCCGTCTCACCGATGCCGACGACCTTCGGATGCTTCGCCATTTCGATCAGCGTCGCCTTATCCGTCTCCGGCTCGCTCGCCGCCTCATGCGGATGGATGCCGACCGTGCAATAGACATGGGGAAACCGCTCCGCCACCGCCCTCACCCGGTCGAACTCGCTCACCTTGGTCGAGATCGTCACCATCAGCCCCACGCCCGCCTCATGCGCGCGCGCCACCACCTCCTCGACCTCCGCCCCGAAATCGGGAAAGTCGAGATGGCAATGGCTGTCGATGAGAACGGGCAGCGTCACGACGACAGGGCCTCCGGCTCCACATAGCGCGGGAACACGCCCGCGGGCGCCGGCAGCGCCGTCCCGGGTGTCAGCGATGCGGCAATGTCGGAAAAGGCCCGCGCGCCTTCCGGCACCGCCAGCAGGTCGAGCAGCTTTGCGATCGACGCCGGCATCACCGGCTGCAGCATCAGCGCACAGCGGCGCACCACCTCCGCCGTCACGTAGAGCACCGTGCCCATGCGTTCGGGGTCGGTCTTCTTCAGCGCCCAGGGTTCCTGGCCGGCGAAATAGCGGTTGGCCTCGCTGACCACCGCGAATACCTCGCCCACATAGGAGTGAATCTCGAGCCGCTCCATCTGCTCGCGCGTCTTCTCCGGCAGCGCCGCCGCAGCATCGAGCACGGCTTTGTCCTCGGCCGTGAACGCGCCATAGGCAGGCACTTCCCCGCCGCAGTTCTTGGCGATCATCGAAAGCGAGCGTTGCGCCAGGTTGCCGATATCGTTGGCGAGATCGGCATTGATCCGGTTCACCACCGTGTCATGGCTGTAACTTCCATCCGCGCCATAGGTCACCTCGCGGCAGAAGAAATAGCGTATCGGATCGACGCCGTAAGTATCGGTGATCGTGAACGGATCGATCACGTTCCCGACCGACTTCGACATCTTCTCGCCGCGGACGTTGAGAAAGCCGTGCCCGAACACGCGTTTGGGCAGCGCCACCTCCGCCGCCATCAGCATCGCCGGCCAGATGACCGCATGAAAACGCACGATATCCTTGCCGATGATATGCATATCGGCCGGCCAGTACCGCTTGAAAAGATCGCCGTCCATATCCGGGTAGCCAAGGCCCGTGATGTAGTTGGTCAGGGCGTCGATCCAGACATACATCACATGGTTCGGATCGCCGGGCACCCCGACGCCCCAATCGAGCTTGGTCCGCGCGCGCGAAATGGAAAGATCGTTCAGCCCGCGTTTGACGAAGGCGAGGATTTCGTTGCGCCGCGACGCCGGCTGGATGAAGTCGGGCTGCGACTCGTAAAGCGCAAGCAGCTTTTCCTGATAGGCGGACAGGCGGAAGAAATAGGTTTCCTCCTCCATCCATTCGACCGGCGTGCCCGTTCCCGGTGCAAGCTTCTGTCCGCCTTCGCCGGTGGTGAGTTCGTCCTCGTCGTAGAACGCCTCGTCGCGCACCGAATACCAGCCCGAATAGGTGCCGGTATAGATGTCGCCCTTCGCCGCGATTTTCTCCCAGAGATGCTGGCACGCCTTTTCATGCCGCGCCTCGGTGGTGCGGATGAAATCGTCATTGGAAATGTTGAGCCGCTCGTCCATTGCAAGGAACTTCGGAGCCATCTCGTCGGCCAGCGCCTGCGGGGTCGTGCCCTTTGCCTTCGCCGTCTGCGCCATCTTCTGGCCGTGATCGTCCACGCCCGTGAGAAACCGCACGTCGTAGCCGTCGAGCCGCTTGTAGCGCGCGATCACATCCGTGGTGATGACCTCATAGGCATGGCCGATATGAGGCGGACCGTTGGGATAGGAAATTGCCGTCGTGATGTAGAAGGCTTTGGGGGCACTCATTAGTCTCTCGAACCTGTACTTCTGTTTCTCCACCCTCCCCCTGCGGGAGGGTCAAACGGCTGCAAGCCGTTTGGGGAGGGGTTACGGAGGGAATCCGGTAACGGACGTTAGCGGATTTGTCGTCGCCCGGCGATCTGCCCTCACGCGCCGGCGCGCTCGCTCGCGGCTGCTTCGAGCATCGAAAACACGTTCAGGATCACGAGCTTGCGATCCGTGTTCAGCGCCTCGCCGCGGGCCGTTGATTGATTGATCTTTTCCCATACCTCGACCCAGCGATCAAGGCTGCCCCCGGCGGCAAGCCGCGCCATCGCCGCGCCCTCGCCGGCCACGATGTCGGGGCCGGGATGAAGCCCCGCGCCCGTCCGCACCAGCCGCTGCAGCCAGTGCGTCAGCAGCTCGATCATGGTCTCATAGGCATCGTCCGCCCCCTTGCGGCCCGCCTTGTCGGCAAAGGCGTGAACCGCCGCAATGTCGAGGCGCGGCAGCCCGGCAAGCAGGCCCGCCAGTTCCTTGTAGAGCCCGAGCCCGCCGCCTGCCGCAATGGAAAGCGCCCTCCCCGCGCTGCCTTCGGCCAGTTGGGCGATCGGTTGCCGCTCCGCCGCCGGCGTCATGGCGAATTTCCGCTTCGCTTCCTTCGCTCGCGCTTCCGCCTGCCGCTCGGCGGGTTCCATCATGCTCACGATGTCGCCCTCCGCCAGCGGCGTCATCCGCAGCGTCCGGCAGCGTGAGCGGATCGTCGGCAGAAGCTGACCCGGCTGATGGCTCAGCACGAGGAAAAGCCCGTTCGGCGGCGGCTCCTCCAGCGCCTTCAAAAGCGCATTGGCCGAATTGGCGTTCATCTCGTCGGCGCTGTCGATGATGACGACGCGCCAGGCCCCGCGCTCCGTCGCCGTCAGCCCGAAGAAATGTCCGATCCGGCGCACCTCATCCACGGGAATAACGGTCTTCAGCTTCTTCGTCTTGTCGTCCCACGGGCGGCGTACGGTAAGCAGGTTCGGGTGGCTCCCCGCAGCTACCTGATGGAACACCCCCTCATCCGGGCTGATGTTCAGATCCCGTGCTCCTGCCGCCCTTGCGGCCTCCGCCGTTCCGTAATGCAGCGCAAATCGCGCCATCCGATAGGCGAGCGTCGCCTTGCCGATACCCTTAGGCCCTGTAAGCAGCCAGGCATGGTGCATCCTGCCGCTCATGAAGGCTTCAAAAAGGGCGCGCTCCGCCGCCTCCTGCCCGACAAGCGCCGCCGCCTCGCGCGGATGCGGGAAGTCGCCAAGCCGGTCGCTTTCGGGAATCTCGGTGTCGCTCATGTCTTTTGGTAGCACGCGCGGGCGCCGCCCGTCATGCCCGGCGGTCCGGGACCGGAATGGCCGAACGAACCCCTCTTTCGTTCGGCAAATGAAATCGCCGGCCGAGTTTGTTCAGGAAGCCGACCTTATTGAGCTTCGGTCAGCCCGCGCGTTCCGGCAACCTTGCTGCTGGGACGGGGTGCCCGCGCGGCCAATATGTTGACCTGCTCGTTGAGATCGTCCGCCAGCGGATCGACGCGCTCGCCGTTGATCGCCACCTCGTAATAGAGATGATTGCCGGTCGCGAGACCCGTCATGCCGATATAGCCAATCACGTCGCCCTTTTTGACCTTCGCTCCGGTTTTGATGCCGGGCGCATAGCCGGAGAGATGCGCGTAGTAGGTTTCGACATGTTCGGCATGCTTCACCGTGACGAGCTTGCCGTAATTGCCGCGCCATCCCGCCATGCCGACAACGCCGTCTTCGGTCGCATAGACCGGCGTACCCTTCGGGGCGGCATAATCGACGCCCTTGTGCATCTTCTTGGTCTTGAGGACGGGGTGCATCCGCCAGCCGAAGCCGGAGGTCATCCTCGCCTTGGTCACGTCCACCGGGTCGATGAAATGAAGGCCGCGCACCGTCCGCTCTTCCGGTTCCACGATCGGCTTCATCAGCGGCACCGACGCCATCTCCGTGATGCCCGTTTCGTTATTGCGGGCCGCTGCAGGAGAAGCTGGAAGGAAGAAGAGAGCTGCGAGAAGGATGGGAAGGGTCGCCTGAAGCAAGGACGGCAAAAATCGGGTCGTGAGGTGTCGTCGTTTCATCGGCGATCCTTGTTGTGGCCGGCGCGGTCGCCGGTTTCTCTTCCGCTGTTAAGTATGTCCCGCTCTCTATAGCGACCAAGCCGGGTCCGGCCAAGTTGTTTAACGCGGCAATTTGTGACGGTTTGTTTGCAGTCTCATGACAGTCGAGGTTTTACTTCTGCCCATATGGCTTCCGCGACCTCGTCTTCGGTCTGGCTCGCATCCACCATGACGCACCGTTCTGGTTCATTTTTGGCAATGGTTTCAAAGGCTTGGCGAAGCGTTTCATGGAAGCGCAAGTCCATTCGCTCATAGCGGTCCTCGGCTCCCTGCCCCCGGCTTCCCGCCCGCGCAAGCCCCGTCTCGACCGGCAAATCGAGGATAAGCGTCAGCCCCGGCATATCGTCGCCGATCACTATCTCCTTCAATTCATTGACTAATTCAGGCCCGAGCCCCTGCGCGAAACCCTGATAGGCCATGGTTGAATCGACAAACCTGTCGCAAATCACCCAGTCCCCCCGCTCCAGCGCGGGCCTGATCGTGCGGGAAAGATGGTCCTCGCGCGCCGCAAAATGCAGCAGCATCTCGGCCTTCGGCGTCCACCGCGCCACGTCGCCCGTGACCAATAAATGGCGGATTGCCTCGGCTCCCGGCGCCCCACCAGGCTCACGGGTGATCGTCACCCGCTGACCGGCCGCCTCCAGCCGCGCCGCCAGCCGCCGGACCTGTGTGGATTTCCCCGCCCCCTCGCCGCCCTCCAGCGTGATAAATCGCGCGCGCGGCACCGTCAGCCGCCAAGGATCATATGCTTCAACGCACCCATCGCACGGCCAAAAATCCCTTGCCGTTCAACGGCTCCGCCCGCAACGAGAGGAAATTCGCGCACCGGCATGTCGGGTGCTTCGATCCGAATGGTGCCGATCCGCTGTCCCGCCGCGACGGGTGCAGCGACGGGCGTGTCATACAGTACGGACACCTTCATGTTCCTGCGCTGCTCGGTCGAAAGGATCACGTCGATATCCGTCTGGCTCACAAGTGGCACTTCTCCATAGGTGCCCTGCCATACAGGCGCGTTCTCAACCGGCGTTCCGGCGGTGAAGAGCTTGTAATGCTTGAACGAACGGAAGCCCCAATCGAGCAGCCGCACGCTCTCATCGGCTCGCGCCCTTTCGCTCGGCAGACCGTTCAATACGAGGATGAGGCGCTGGTCGCCACGTTTGGCGGAAGCGACAAGACCATACCCGGAGGCTTCTGTATGTCCTGTTTTCAATCCGTCCACGGACGGGTCCAGATAGAGCGCCGGATTGCGGTTGCCCTGCTTGATGCCGTTCCAGGTGAAGTCGGTTTCCTTGAAGATCGGGTAGAACTCGGGAAATTCCATGATGATGTGCCGGGCAAGCACAGCCAGATCATGCGCCGTCATCAAATGGTCTTCGTCGGGCCAACCGGTTGAGTTGGTAAAGTTGGAGTTCGTCAGACCGATTGCCTTGCCGCGTTCCGTCAAGGCCTCTGCAAAGGCAGATTCCGAACCGCTGAGCGCTTCGGCAGTTGCGATGCAAGCATCGTTGCCGGATTGGACGATGATGCCGCGCAAAATAGCATGCACAGGAACAACGGTATTGAGATCGGCAAACATGGTCGAAGAACCGGAAGCCGCCCCGCCCTTGCGCCAAGCATTCTCGCTCACCTTGAATTCATCATCGAGCGAAACACTGCCATCGCGGATTGCACCGAACAGCATGTCGAGCGTCATCAGCTTGCTCATGCTCGCCGGATGCATTTGCTCATCGGCATTTTTTCCCCAGAGAATGCTGCCCGATTCATAGTCCATCAGAACCGCGTATTCGGCCGCCGTTTCAAAGGCGAAAGCCCCGCGCGGCAGGGCGACTGCCGTCAGAGCGAGCGAAAGGGCGAATGCGGTAGCGGAAATAAATCGGTTCATCGTCTCACTCTTTTTCCGGCATTTTGTGAACGCCGCCTCAATCGACGACAATTCGGGCGCCTTTATGTCCTTGGGCAATCACATTCTGCAGCGAACTGTCGGCGGCGGGGATATCCGAAAGCGGTCCGACGCGAACGCGGTAAAACGACGTGCCGTCGACCATCGTGGTCTGTATCTCCACGCGTCCGAGACCGGCCAGTTGCTGCCTTACGGATTCAGCATTCTGGAGATTCTGGAATGAACCGGCCTGGACATAGAGATTACCGGTTCCCGTCACCGGCACACGCTGCACCGTCTCAGGTCTTGCTGCGGGATTATCCGGAATAGGATCCATATTCGAGGCGGGAGGCGTCGGCGCGGGAGCGCTTGCAAGCGGCGCGCTCACGGTGCCCGCAGGCGGCGGCAGGCCGGCTGTGGCAACGGTCGCGACTTTTGTCACAGGCGCTGTTCCCTCTACGCGTCTTTCCTCAGGCGGTGTGTCGACGCGCGGGGCGATAAAACTCTCGGCTACGCCCCTGCCATCGCCGAGGCCGCCCTCCAGAGGGGCCCGCCCGACATACTGGACGCGAACCTTGGCCGTTCCCTTCGTCATGAAGCCAAGTTGCTCCGCGGCGTGCTTCGACAAGTCGATTTCGCGACCGGCGGCGAAGGGGCCGCGATCATTGATCCGAACGATAATCGACTTGCCATTTTCCAGGTTCGTAACGCGCGCCAGAACAGGCATTGGCAGCGTCGGATGTGCGGCCGTCATTGCGTTCTGGTCGAATATTTCTCCATTCGCGGTTTGCTTCCCATGGAATTGCGGGCCGTACCACGAGGCAATGCCGGTCGCGTCGTATTTGTCGTCTTCATGCGGGTAATACCAGATGCCGGCGATCTGATAGGGGTTTCCAACCTTGTAGATGCCTCCACCGGTCTTGAGCGGCGCGGGAGATTGCGACGAGGTGCTGGTCCCGCAAGCCGCCAGCGACAATGCCAGCGGAAAAAGCACTGCGTAGATCAAGGCGCGCGGCGCTGCCTGGCAGCGACGATCCATTCTTGGTATTGATACAGACATCGGAAACCTCTGTTCGGAGACTTTGCGGCCGCACACCGGCAGCGAATCACCCCGCGAACACCACGAAATCCTTATAATCAGGGCCGCTTTCGGCGGCAAGGAGCCGAAGAGGCAAGCCGGATTTGCCGGCTAAGGCCGATAGTTACATCATGCGCGGAATATTGCGTCGATCTTCGAAAGAGCTCCCTAGTGAACCATGTCTCTCCCTCCGCTGCCGCACCGGTTTCCCTGACCGGGCAGCTGGTCAAGCTGATCCGTGAAAAACCGGTAACGGCAGCCGATCTCGAAGCCGCCGCCTTGTTTACCCTTGATGCAGTGGCAAACAGCCTCGCCGGCCGGAATTCCGATCCAGGGCGGATCCTGCTCAAATGGTGGCAATCATCGGCTTCATCGAATGCCGCGCCCGAGCCCGAACGGCTGGCTTTTTTGATGGGTGCGCTCTGCCACATTCTCGAAACGGATGATCTGCATCGCATGTCGGTAGTTCATCCCGGCTGCGTCGTCGTTCCCGCAGCCTGGGCGCTTGCGGCCCGGCGGAATGCCGGCGGCCGCGCATTGCTGATTGCGATCCTGCATGGCTTCGAAGCGGCAACGCGCATCGGCATGGCTGTTGGCCCCGCGCATTACCGCATCTGGCATAACACCGCCACTTGCGGACCCTTTGGCGCGGCAATGGCGGCAAGTGAGCTCTTGAAACTCAACAACGAGGCTGCGGTTGACGCGCTCGGAAATGCAGGCAGCCAATCCTCCGGCCTCTGGCAGTTTCTGGAGACCGGCGCCATGACGAAACATCTTCACGCCGGGCACGCCGCGCAGGCGGGCATAAAGGCTGCCGAGCTTGCGGCGTTCGGCTTTACCGGCCCGCCGAAAATACTCGAAGGTGAAAAAGGCTTTTTCCGCGCCGCCTGCCCCGATGCCGATGCGGATGCTGTCATTCGCGATCCCGGCTCACCTTGGCAACTGGTGCAGACATCGATCAAGCCTTGGCCTTCCTGCCGCCACACCCATCCGACGATAGACGCAGGCGAAGAGCTACGCGCGCGGCTGCAGGCAAATGGAGTTGAACCGGGCCGGATCAGGAAAATCGAAGTGGCCACCTATAGGGCGGCGATCGACGTCTGCGACCGGCCGGTGGCTTCCAGCGATTATGAAGCGAAATTCTCTCTGCAGCATGCGGTAGCGGCATCGCTGCTCTGCTCACCGGTGGACTTCGATGCCTTTGGCGCCTCGGCGCGGGAGCGGTGTGCAGCCTTGGCATCGCGCGTCGAAGTGAGTGCGGCAGAGCCATGGGCATCGGCTTATCCCCGGGCGTGGGGAGGCCGCGTTCGCCTGCAACTCGACGACGGCACAGAGTATGTAGCTGAGAGGGCTCACGCGAAAGGCGACCCGGAGGCACCTCTGAGCCGGGACGACATGATCGCGAAAGCCGAAATGTTGTTCCGGCACGGCGGCGTTACCGAGCCGCGCCGGATCGTGGACGATATTCTGGCCATGGCCGCGGACGGCGCTATGCCCGAGCTCGACCTCGTTTAAGACGCAGACGGCAGATCTAGCCTGCGTTGTCGACCATTGGCTTGATGAAGCTCAGATAGGCCTGTCCGAAGAAGCCGATCAGGAACGGCAGCCATATCCATGCCGTCCGCCAACGGAGCTTTCTTTTCTTTTTTTCCGCCGGCTTGCTTTCGACCGCCGCCGGCGTTGGCGCCACAATCACGGGCGCAGGCTCGGCCTCGACGGGCGCGGTGGCCGGTGCGCTGGCTTCGGCGACAGCCAGCACGCGCGCGTCCCGCCGCTCCTGGATAAATTGGCGAACCATAAAAATGCCGAGCAACATAATGATGCCCAGCGGAATCCACGGCGACGTTAAATCAACCGGCACAACGACACTCCCCCCGAAACAACTTCCCCGCAGCCTTTTGACCGCTTTTGTGCCATTTTGGCAAGCCCCGCCCGCACTTGCAAAAGAGATTTCACGTTAACCATACGGAGCAGCCCGGAGAGCCGTTCTGAGTCATCAGAAAAATATGGAAAACTCAGGTTTTGAATGAGCGGCGTGATTTTGGGGCGATGCCGACTCTATTTGCCAGAGATGCTGCGTCGACTGGAGCCCTGACTTTCATGTCATTGTCGAAATAGACAAAGACATCTCGCCCGGTCTTCCGCGGCTTGCTGGCTTTGACAACGCGCGTAGCATCGGCCGGCTCGCTGCCGCGGGCCCATGCCTTTACCCTGCGTGCCCAGTTCCGTAGGTCCTTGTCGCCATAGCCGCTTGCATACAGCTCTTCCGATCCGTGCAATCGGCAATAAACAAAATCGGACGTGATATCCATCAGGCGAGGCCACTCGACGGTATCCGCACAAACCAACGCCACTTTGTAGCGACGCAACAGCTTGATGAACTCCGGCGTGCAAAAGCTATCGCTCCTCACTTCCACTGCGTGCCGCAACGGTCTTTTGGCATCGGTTTTTGTCCAGTTGCGTCCCTTTAACCGCCGGTCGTGGTGCCGCGCCAGAGCGGCCGCATCCTCTGTGTTACGCGGCAGAAGGGCGAGAAAGGCTTCGAAGGTGCCGGGGTCGAATTTCATTCTGGCTGGAAATTGCCAAAGAATGGGACCGAGCTTGGGTCCAAGTTTCAGAACTCCCGACGCGAGAAAATTGGCCACAGGCTTCTCGATATTCTTCAGCCGGCGCATATGCGTAATGTATCGAGGTGCCTTCACGGCGAAAACGAAATCATCGGGCGTATTCTCAGCCCAGCGGGTGAAGCTCTCGGGCCGCTGCAGCCTGTAGAAAGTGCCGTTGATCTCGATCGAACTGAAACGCTCGGCTGCATAATTCAGCTCTCGCTTGTGCGCGAGACCTTCCGGATAGAAGGCCCCGCGCCATGGCGCATAAGTCCATCCGGATATGCCGATGCGAATCTTTCCACCTTTTGCCATCAGCTGCCCGTCTTAGATTTCCTGCCTTTGGGAAAACGGGGCAACACCGGCATCGTTCCTGCGCAGCCGCGCAGCAAATGGAAAGAGGTGGCGGATGGGGTGGGATTCGAACCCACGGTGGGCGTGAACCCACGCCGGTTTTCAAGACCGGTGCCTTAAACCACTCGGCCACCCATCCAGTCTCACTGGTTAGCGGGTGGCGCGCCGTTACTCAACCGGAAACAGCAGCTCTCTGCGTCATATGCCGATCTTGAACGTGGCGCTGCCCTTCGCGACGAGTTCGCCGGCCTCGTTTCGAAGCTCGGCTTCCGCGAAGGCGATCGACTTGCCTCGATGGCGTACCCAGCCTTCTCCGACCAGCTTTCCCTTGTCGGCGCGGCCGACAAAGCTCGTTTTCAACTCGAGTGTCACCTGCGGCGTTCCCGGCTTCTCATGCGTGAGCCGAACAGCATGGCCACACAGCCCGTCCAGCATCGCGGAAAGGAAGCCGCCGAAGATGCGCCCGCCGCGGTTGAGAAACCCGTCGCCTGCTTCAAAAGAGGCGCGGATGTAGCCGCGAGCTGCATCCTTTTCCAACACCTTCTTGCCGAGAGTGACGGCGGCAGGCGATTCCCAGTCGTCGTCCAGAGGTACTGTGTTGCGTCCCGTTGAGCTCACCCGGGTTCTCCTTTGCTTGTCTCAATAAGCGCCGGACGAACCCTTCGCGCACATCAGGACGCGCTGGGGAACGGCGGCGAGAATGTCTTTTTAAAGTCTTCCTTGCATGCCGCATGTGCCTCGCTGAGAAGCGCGTGGCCCTTCTCTGTGCAGGCCTTATCGGCGCGATACTCGGCAACCCCCTTGTTGGTACAGCCACGAAGGTCCGGCTCATAGAGGAAGACACAAACCATTGGAATGTAGCGTTCCTCGCAAGGGAGTTCGCTAATGTATTTCTTTTCTTCCGCCGAACGGCGCCCCCACCAGGCCGCCGTCGCCTGCGGATTGCTCTGCCCGGCTTTATTGGTATCGATGCATTCCGGAACACCTTGTGCCTGAGCTTCTTGCGGCACGCTAAACGCCACAAGCATCAGTCCAAGGCCGAACGCCATACAAACCTGCACGAGATATTTCACGCCACGTCCTCCCAAACTAGCTCCCAAAACTAGTAATGATTTTTTACTAGCTTGGCAGATTTCATCGCGGCTGCAAAGGGCCGATGGGAGAAATACCGGTCCCCGCAAGAAAAGCGGGGACCGGTACAGTCAAATCAGGCGCTTGCCGCCGCAGACGCCCTGCCCTTCATGCGATCGAACCAGGCGGTTATGTTCTTGAAGTCGGGGTTGATCGGCTGACCGACCGCAGCGCCAAAGTCGAGAAAGCCAAATAGCAGAATATCCGCCAGCGTCATGCGCTTTCCCGCAAGGTAATCCTTGCCCGCCATCAGCTTGTCGAGCCATGCAAGCTTGTCCTGCGCGATGGCTTTCATGCCGGCCGCAGCCTCGGGCAGACAGCGCATCCGGTCTTTGAAGAGCGGCAGGCCTTCCGAAAAGCGAAAGCCATTGGCCATCGGTTCGCAAACATTGAGATCGACGCGGCGCGTCCACATGCGGGTTTCCGCACGCTCTTCCGGCGTCGTGCCGATCAGCGACCCGCCCGGAAATTTCTCGTCCAGATATTCGCAAATGGCGGTGATCTCGGCGAGGATCATTCCATTGTCGAGCTCGAGTGCCGGCAGCTGGCCGGCCGGGTTTTTTGCAAGATAGGGCTCCTGACGATTTTCGCCCTTCATCAGGTCGACTTCCGCAAGGGGAAGTTCGATGCCCTTCTCGTGCATGAACATTTTCACGACACGCGGATTTGGCCCGATCGAATTGTACAATTTCATGGCTTGCGCTCCCTTTATCCCCGGTCTCTGAAATGCCGGTATGGCCCCATGATTATCCGAATGCGAGAGACCGCGCCACCGCCCCGCCCATTTCTGTCTTGGCGCGTCGGCCTTGGGTGTTTATCTAGGCAGGGCCTGCTGTCCAGGCACGGGAGACGAAGATGAGCGCAGAAAGCGCCACCAGAAGCGACCAAGAAGAGCCCGCTCCGCGTTTTTTCTACGGCTGGTACGTCGTGGGTGCAGTGCTGGTCATCATGACCGTAACCGCAGGACTCGGTTTTTATAATCTGTCGGTTTACCTGAAGGCGTTTGTCGTTCAGGGCGGGTTTTCGGTAGCGGCGACATCGGGCGCGACGGCCTGTTTCTTCATTGCATCGGGCATTAGCGGATTGGGTGTTGCCGCATTGATAGAGCGCTACGATCCGCGCTGGGTCATCACTGCGGGCGCATTCTTCTCGGCGTTCGCAACGCTCGGCGCGGGCTATGTCACCGAGCTTTGGCAGCTCTATCTTTTCTATATTCTCTTTGGCGTCGGCTATGCAGGTGCGGCACTGATCCCCGGCACCACGCTCGTCGCGCGCTGGTTCGCGCGCCGCCGTTCGGTCGCGCTCTCCTATGCGTCGACCGGTCTCTCGCTCGGCGGAATTTTGCTGACGCCCCTCTCCGCATGGGCGATTGAACATCTCGGTCTGGGCGGCGCTGCGCCCTGGCTCGCGCTCGTCCTCATTGTCGGCATTGTTCCTGTCGCCTGGGTACTCATCCGTCCCTCACCGCAAAGCATGGGCCTTGGGCCGGACGGAGATCCGATTGCGCGCGATGAAAGCGGCGTCCCGCTGCCTGCCGACGGCATCGACTTCGAGCGCGCGATACGCAGCCGTTTCTTCATTTTCACGACCGCGGCCTACATCTTCGCGATGATGGCGCAGGTGGGCACGATCGCGCATCAATACAGTCTCATTTTTGCCCGGTCGGGCGATAGCGGTACTGCTCGCCTCGCCGTTGCTAGCATGGCGGCGGCAAGCATTATCGGACGCCTCGTCGGCGGCCAGGCACTCGCCTACATGCCGTCACGTGGCTTTGTACTGGGTCTGACCGTCGTCCAGGGTGCGGCGCTTGCGTGCTACGCTTTCGCCGAGAGCACGCCGATGTTGATTGCGACCACAATCATCTTTGGTCTTACGGTCGGAAATCTTCTGATGATGCAGCCGCTGATGGTAGCGGAAGCGTTCGGGCTGAAGGCCTATGGGCGCGTTTATTCGCTCACTCAGCTTTTCATGACCGCCGGCGTTGCGACCGGGCCTGCCGCCATTGGTTTTCTTTATACCTGGCTTGGCGGATACGAAGTCGCTTTCCTCATCATGGCAATATCTTCCCTCGTTGCTTTCGGGCTCATCGTTGCGGCCGGCCCCGTTCGCGCGCTTATTGAGAGCAAACAGAATGCGTGAATTTGGCCCCGGCGTTGTCCTCGACAATCCTGCGTTCATTCACGAGACGGCGTTGGTTTACGGCAAGGTCATCATAGGCGAAGGGGCGTCCCTTTGGCCTTATGTGGTCATCCGCAGCGAAATGCATGAAGTCCGGATCGGCAAACGCACCAATGTTCAGGATTTCGTGATGATCCATGTCGGCAATGAGACGCCAACGATCATCGGCGACAATTGCTCCATCACACACCACGTGACGATTCATGGAGCGGAGATCGGCGACAACTGCCTTGTCGGCATCAATGCGACGGTGATGGACGGTGTGAAAATCGGCCGCAACTCGATCGTCGCCGGTCATTCCATTGTCACCGAGGGCACGGTAATTCCGGAAAATTCAATTGTTGCCGGCTCCCCTGCCAAATTCATAAAGACACGCGACAATCGCATCGCTAACGGGATGAATGCGCGTTTCTACTATGAAAACGCGCTCGCCTATGCGCGGGGTGAGCACCGGGTTACCGAAAGCGACCATTTCAGCACTGCCATGGCCGCAGAAATGCGGGCGCTTGCGGAAGCGAAGTAGAATCCGCTTGGGCCAACTGACCGGAAGGACTATTTAGGTCAGATCAAGCCATTCACCTATCGCCTTGCCGGAGTTCTAGAATATGGATGCTGGCCCCGAGCCAGAAGACCCGCGCGCCTCGCCGCGCGGCGGTCTCTTTTACGGCTGGTACATCGTCGGCACGGTCTTTGTCATTCACACCGTGTCCTGCGGCCTGATCTTCTACAACCTGTCGATCTTTCTGAAGGCCTTTGTCGTCGAGGGCGGGTTTTCCGTCTCTGCCACTTCGAATGCCACGGCGCTCTTTTTTATCTCTTCAGGGATTGCGGGCCTCGGCGTCGGCTGGCTGCTGGATCGCTACGATCCGCGCTGGGTGGTGACTTTCGGCGCTTTTCTATCCGCAGGCGTGCTCGCGGGTGCAGGCCATGTGGACGAGCTGTGGCAGCTTTATGGCTTCTACATTCTGTTCGGCATCGGCAATGCGGCGGTGGCCGTCATTCCCGGTATGACCATCGTCGCGCGATGGTTTACGCGCCAGCGATCGAAGGCGATTGCATATGCCTCTACGGGACTTTCGTTGGGCGGCATCGTCTTTACGCCGATTTCCGCCACGCTTGTCGAGAGCTACGGACTTGGCGAGGCGGCATACTGGCTTGCGTTCACGCTCGTACTTGGCGTCGTTCCTGTGGCGTTGATCATGTTGCGCAAAAGCCCTGAATCTATTGGACTTTCGCCCGATGGAGACCCACCTCGCCTCGCTGCGGACGGCAGCCGGTTGCCGCCTGATGGCGTCTCCTTCAACGATGCAATCCGCAGCCGCTTCTTCATTTTTTGTACGGCTGCCTTCGTTTTTTCGATGATGGCGCAGGTCGGATCGCTGGCGCATCAGTTCCGTCTCGTGGCGACGCGGACGGGGGATGACCATGTTGCGGCGCTGGCGGTGTCGATCATGGCGGCGGCGAGCATTGCCGGACGGCTTATCGGCGGATCGCTGCTTTCGCGTGTTGCATCAAAGACTTATCTCTTCGCGATCTATGTGCTGCAGGGCATTTCCTTTGCGCTGTTCGCGTTTGCCGAAGGCGTGGCTGCCCTCTTCATCGTCTCGGCGATGTTTGGCGCGACGGTCGGAAATATGCAGATGATGCAACCACTTATCACGGCGGAAGCATTCGGATTGAAAGCCTATGCGCGTATCCTCTCGGTATCGCAGATGATTACGACCTGCGCGAACGCGGCAGGCCCTGCGCTGCTCGGGTTTTTGTATGTAGCTGCAGGGGGTTACGAGACGGCCTATCTCGCGATAACCGTGTCATCGGTGCTCGGTTTTGCATGCCTTGCCGCGGCGGGGCCGGTGCGGGCTCTGATCGACGCTCAAGAAAAATCCCTACGCGATTGAATGCGTTCATGGATTTGCGATCGAAGCATCGCTAGACTGCGCGCAAATCGCCCTTATCCCCAGTGGACTGTCATGAAACTGCCATCGTTCTTTTACAAACCGCTCGCCATCGGTGCCCCGGCCCCCTACCGGGAGCTGCCCGTCGCCCTCGAACGGATGATCCATTTCTTCCCCGGACACAATGAGAAGCTCCGTTCGCGCCTCGGCGAGATAATCCCGCAGGTCGATGTGCTGCTCGGCAACCTCGAGGATGCGATTCCGGCGGACGCGAAGGAGGCGGCGCGGAAGGGTGTGATCGAGGTCGGCAAGAGCCATGATTTCGGATCGACCGGTTTCTGGGTCCGCATCAATCCGCTGAACAGTCCCTGGATGCTGGACGATGTGACGGAGCTCGTGGCCGAGATCGGCGACAAGCTCGACGTCATCATGCTGCCCAAGGTGGAAGGCGCATGGGATATCCACTATCTGGACCAGCTGCTCGCACAGCTCGAGGCGAAGCATGGGCTGAAGAAGCCGCTTCTCATTCACGCGATCCTCGAAACCGCACAAGGCGTGAAGAACGTGGAGGAGATCGCCTGCGCCTCCCCCCGCATGCATGGCATGAGCCTCGGCCCGGCGGACCTCGCGGCATCGCGAAAGATGAAGACGACGCGCGTCGGCGGCGGACATCCTTTCTACCGGGTGCTCGAAGACCCGAAGGAAGACGGCAGCCCCCGCATCGCCGCCCAGCAGGACCTCTGGCACTACACATTTGCCAAAATGGTGGACGCCTGCGTCGCGAACGACATCCGTCCCTTTTACGGCCCCTTCGGCGACATTCAGGACGCGGAAGCCTGCGAGCAGCAGTTCCGCAATGCCTTCCTCATGGGCTGCGTCGGCGCATGGTCGCTGCATCCGAACCAGATCGCGATCGCCAAGCGCGTCTTCAGCCCGGACCCGGACGAAGTGCAATTTGCAAAACGCATCCTGGAGGCCATGCCCGACGGCACCGGCGTTGCGATGATCGACGGCAAGATGCAGGACGACGCCACCTGGAAACAGGCAAAGGTGATCGTCGATCTCGCAAAAAAGGTCGGGGCCAAAGACCCCGACCTTGCAAAAGCCTACGGCTTCTGAGAAGCGGCGTTACGAGAGCGTCGCGAGCGCCGCGGGATTGAACGGCATCAGCTTGTCGAACGCGCCCTGATGCACCTTCTGCGTCCAGGCCGGATCGACCAGCAGCGCGCGGCCGACCGCGACGAGGTCGAACTCGTCTTTCTCCAGCCGGTCCAGCAGATCGTCGATGCCGGTGGCTTCAGAGCTTTCGCCGCCGAAGGAGGCAATGAATTCACCCGACAGGCTGACGCTGCCGACCGTGATCGACGGCTTGCCGGTGAGCTTCTTCGTCCAGCCCGCGAGGTTGAGATCGGAGCCCTCGAATTCCGGCTCCCAAAAGCGACGCTGCGAGCAATGGAAGACATCGACGCCCGCATCGGAAAGCGGCTTCAGGAAAGCCCCGAGCTCTTCCGGCGTCTGGGCGAGCTTCGCGGTGTAGTCCTGCTGCTTCCACTGCGAGAAGCGCAGGATGAGCGGAAAGTCCTTGCCGGCCTCCCGCCGGATCGCCTCGATGATTTCGACGGCAAAGCGCGTGCGGCCGACAAGATCGCCACCATATTCATCGTCGCGGATATTGGTGCCTTCCCAGAAGAACTGGTCGATCAGATAGCCATGGGCACCGTGAATCTCGACGCCGTCCATGCCGATCGCCCGCGCGTCTGCCGCAGCCCGCCCGAAGGCTTCGATCGTGTCCTTGATTTCCTTTTTGGTCATCGGCTCGGAAACGGCCTTGCCCGGCTTGACGAGGCCCGAAGGACCGTGGCTCGGAAGATCCGGATTGGTGGATTTCGCAGGGTTACGCGTCATGCCGACATGCCAGATCTGCGGCATGATCTTTCCGCCGACATCGTGGACTTCCTCGACCACGCGCTTCCAGCCCTTGAGGGCCTCATCGCCCCAGAACTGGGGTACGTTCGGGTCACCCGTCGCGACGGGCGAGTTGACGGTCGTACCCTCGGTGACGATGAGACCGCATTCGGCAGCCGCGCGGCGCCGGTAATAGGCGGCGACCTCCGGGCCCGGAATGCCGCCCGGCGACTGCGACCGTGTCATGGGCGCCATCACGACGCGATTGGGCAGTGTGAGCCCGTTGATGGTGAAAGGCTCGAACAAGGGAGCGACAGACCTGCTCATCGCGATATCTCCTGGATGATGGAAATTTTCAATGAGCGCCATATTGGGTATTCCGCCACGTATGGCAATCCCATGAAAAATACCCATTCGGCCCACGGGTTTTCGCCCGGCGCTTCAACCTGTTAGAATTGAACGAGTATCGAGGATTGGTAAGCAGGTCATGGAAGTCAATCGGGACGCGAAATTCAGGATCGGACAGATCGTCCGCCACAGGTTTTATCCTTTTCGGGGGGTGATTTTCGACGTGGACCCGACTTTCAACAATACCGAGGAATGGTGGCTCTCCATTCCCGAGGAAGTCCGTCCGCGCAAGGATCAGCCCTACTACCACCTGCTGGCCGAAAATTCGGACACGGAATACGTCGCCTATGTGTCGGAGCAGAACCTTTTGCCCGATGAGACGGGTGAGCCTGTGCGCCATCCGCAAGTGCATGAGCTGTTCGGAGCCCTGAAGGACGGCATCTATTCGATTCGCGCGAAATCGGCCCACTGATCCGAAAGCCGCTTGAATCGCTCTCGTCCTCCCCCCTGCCCCCGTGCTAGTGAGATGCGGTATCCCCCGGGGCGGGGCGAAGGATTGCGGGGAGGAGCTTCGAGGTGCGGCGCGACAGACGACCCTATTTTATCCGCCGGATCATCGATGGCTGGACGCGCTTTCAGGTGCAACATTTCATCGTGCCGGCCTTCGATGCCGTCGGCCCCGGTCTCGACATAACGAGCCCGCGTAACCTGGAAATCTGGGGCGGAGGGATAAGGGCCGGATCGCATCTTCATCTTCATGCCGCGGAAGGCAATCTTGTGCGGCTTGCGACATGGCGTACAGGCGACCGCGAAGGCCGCATTACAATCGGCGACTACGTGCTCATCAGTCCCGGCACGCATATCGTGGCGTCCGATGAAATCACCATCGGCAGCAACACGATGATCGCGAGCGGCTGCTACATATCGGACTCCGACTGGCACGATACCTATGATCGCACTGCGGAACTCGACAAGCACCGGCCGATAAGGATCGGCGAAAATGTGTGGCTGGGCGTCCGCGCGATCATCGGCAAGGGCGTAACGATCGGCGATAACAGCATCATCGGCGCAGGTGCCGTGGTGACGCGGGACATTCCGGCGAACTGCATTGCGGCGGGAAATCCCGCCCGCGTGGTGCGGGAACTCGATCCTGCGCGCGACTTCCGCAAGCGGGAAGTGCTTTTCGCCGACAACAATCTCGAACGCGATATGGACAGGCTGATGCGCTACATGCTGCGCGAGAACACGCTCTTCGGATGGCTCCGGAGCGTGTTCTCGCCTTCGCGCATGGACTAGGACTTCTTCGGCACCGGGACGGCCGCAATGGCCTTGCTGATACCGTCGAGTTTCACGGGCACCTTTGCATCGCCCTGGCCAACGATGCGGAAGCTCATCACCATTTCCTTGCCGCCCTTGAGCGCCTTGAGGCGCGCATCGTCGAGAAGGATTTCCGTCTGGCAGCCGCCGGGCAGGCAATACATGAAGTGCTGTCCGAAAGGTTCGGCGCCGTCGATCGACCAGCCGATACCGGCCGGAAGGAAGGTGCCGAGCGGCGTTATCGCGAACATGAACATGTCCTGCTTGCCGTCTTCATTTCCGTCGCGCGGACCGTAACCGATGCCGAGATAGGCGATCCGCTGCTTCTCCTCGCCGATGCGAATATCGACGAAGGCATGGCAATGTTCCGCGCCGGCTTCGTTCTTCTCGCAGCGAGTGCTCCAGGTACCGAAAGTCTCGATCTTCGCATCCGACTTTTCCGCGCCCGCAGCGCCCTGGGCGTTTGCGGGTATCAGACCGGCCACGGACATGAGCGCAGCGGCGACGCCGGTAATCAAGCGCCGAATTGACATGGTAGAATCCTTTCAGGAATTGCGCATGGGCGGACCTGAATTGCCAGGCCGTCTTTCATGACCCCTAGCCTCGCATTTCGGCATAATCATGGCACCGGGATTCTTTGAAGAATCGACTGTTTTGCTTAACTTTGTTGCCCTGGCGACAGTTTTTGCCGCTCGCGCCGATGAGAGATCGCCTGTCTTGCGCATTAACCAGCATATCATTCGTTTCGGACGGCTGGCGCTCGGCGCCATGTGTCTGCTTTTCATGCTCGTCCCGGCAAGTGCGGCGCCGCCCTCTCCCGGCCCGCGCCACGCCATCGCCATGCATGGCGAGCCACTCTACCCGGAAGGCTTCACCCATTTCGGCTATGCGAACCCGGAGGCGCCGAAAGGCGGCGCCATCGTCTATGGCGCAACCGGCTCATTCGACAGCCTGAACCCCTTCATCGTCCGCGGCACATCCGCCATCGGACTTCGGGAGCATGTCTTCGAAAGCCTGCTTGCACGCGGCTATGACGAGCCCTTCACGCTTTACGGACTGCTGGCTGAAACCGTCGAGGTGCCAGAGGACCGGAGCTGGGTGGCCTTCACGCTGAACCCGGCGGCACGCTTCTCCGACGGCGTGCCGGTGAGCGTCGACGACGTGATCTATTCGCTCGAAATGCTCCGCGACAAGGGACGGCCCAACTACAAGACCTATTACTCGAAAGTCGAACGTATCGAGCGCATCGGCAAGCGCGGCGTGAAGTTTCACTTCATCCCCGATGGCGACCGGGAAATTCCACTTATCCTCGGCCTGATGCCCATCATCCCCAAGCATGTCTACGAGAAACGGGACTTCAGCCGCGCCGGCTTCGAGACACCCATCGGCAGCGGGCCTTATGTCGTGGAGAAAATGCGCCCCGGCGCCAGCATCACCTACAAGCGCGATACCACTTATTGGGGCGAGTGGTTGCCGGTGAATGTAGGCCAGAACAATATCGACCGCATCACCTATGAATATTTCCGCGATGCCAATGCCTCTTTCGAAGCGTTCAAGAGCGGCATCTATCAAGCGCGGCCGGAGGACGACCCCGGACGCTGGAACACAAGCTATGACTTTCCGGCACTGCGCGAGGGAAAGGTCCGGAAGGAAACCTTCGAGAGCGGGATGCCCTCGGGCATGTATGCGCTGGTTTTCAACACGCGCCGGGCCCCCTTCACGGATATTCGCGTCCGGCAGGCACTGATCCAGCTGTTCAACTTCGAATGGGTGAACCGCAATCTCCATTACGGCTCCTATGTCCGTACGCAGAGTTTCTTCGATAATTCGGAACTGGGCTCTCACGGACGCGAAGCGAGCGAGCGCGAACGCTCGCTGCTGGCGCCCTTCGCAGGCGCCGTAGCGCCGGACATCATGGCGCGGGGCTGGCAGGCGCCGAAGGGCGATCCTTCCGGACAGGACCGGGCGAACCGCGCCCGCGCGACGGCGCTGCTGAAGGACGCCGGTTACGAGGTCCGCCGGGGGATCATGACGCAGAAAGAAACGGGACGGCCTCTGGCGTTTGAAATTCTGGTAGCGACGCCGGGCGAGGAACGCCTCGCCCTCACTTATTCGCGGATGGTGAAGCGCATCGGCGTCAATGCCATCGTCCGCAATGTCGACCCGAGCCAATATCAGGAACGGCGCAACAATTACGACTTCGACACGATCTTCAACAGCTGGTTCTCATCTCTCTCGCCCGGTAACGAACAGAGTTTCTATTGGGGTTCCGAGGCGGCGGACCAGCCGGGCACGCGCAACTACATGGGCGCGAAGGAACCGGCCATCGATGCGATGATCGATGCGATGCTTGTGGCGCGGACGCGCGAGGAATTCGTGGCTGTGGTGCGCGCCATGGACCGCGTGCTGCTGTCGGGCGCCTACATGATCCCGCTTTATCACCAGCCGGAACAATGGGTCGCGCTGTGGAAGAAGGTGAAGACGCCGGAGACGAGATCGCTCTACGGCTATCGGAGCAGCACCTGGTGGATCGACCAAGACTAGATTGAACGATTCAAACTTCAAGTGACGCGAAGGACTTCATTCGCAAGTATTTGTTTTAGACAAAACCGTATCCTTCTGTTTATCTTTTCGCCAACCAGCTCGCCGTCTGAAGCTGGGGCTGGTTTACCAGGGGCGAAGTACAGACGTCGGGCCTACCCGCAATCGGGAGGACCGAATGACACAACGATCCATAGGCATTGTACCCGCCGCAGCCACGATAGCCGGTGTTCTCATCATCGGAGCGACAGCGGCACAGGCAGCAGGCTTCGCCATTCGCGAACAATCATCGGCTGCACAAGGCACATCCTTCGCGGGCGTCTCCGCCGGCGGCGACAATGTCAGCTCCATTTTCTACAATCCCGCCACGTTGACGCTTTACGATGGCATCAACATGTCCGGCCAGTTCTCATGGATCATCCCGGATGTGGAGTTCGGCGAATCCTCGGCCTCGACGATAACGGGCGCGCCGATCACCGGCGGCAATTCCGGCAATATCGGTCCGCAGGCCTTGGTGCCGGCATTCTATGCGTCATGGCAGGTTTCGCCGGACTGGTTTCTCGGGCTGGCGGTCACGGCGCCATTCGGGCTGGTCACTTCGGCCGACAGCGGCTGGATCGGCCGCTATCATGGGCTCGGCTCGCGGCTGCGCACCTACAACGTCGAGCCGATGGTGGCGTGGAAGGCGAATGAGTGGCTGTCCATCGGCGGCGGCGTGCAGGTGCAATATTCGGATGCGCGGCTGACAAGCGCCATCGACCTCGGAACGATCGGCACATCGCAAGGCTTGCCCGGAGGCAACCCGGGCGATCCTTCGCAGGATGGCTTCGCGGCCGTCGAAGGCGACGACTGGTCCTATGGTTATTCGCTTGGCGTCCTGCTCACGCCCCGGCCCGATACGCGCATCGGCATCGGCTATCGCTCCTCGATGGATGTCGATCTTGAGGGCGATGCCGAATTCGCTTTGAGCACCTACGGCGAACTGCTTTCGCTGCTTTCCGGCGCGTTGACGCCGACCGGCGGCAGCGCCTCCATCACGCTTCCCGAAATGGTGACGCTCGGCGTGAAGCACGACATCACGCCGACATGGACACTCGGCGCTGAAGTCGCATGGACGCGCTGGAGCCGCTTCGACGAGCTTGTGGTCGAGTTCGACAATCCGGCCCAGCCCGACGAGCTGACACGCGAGAACTGGGAAGACAGCTACTTTCTCGCCCTTGGCGCGACCTACAAGGCGCGGGAAGATCTGCGGCTGCGCGCGGGCGTGGCCTTCGATGAGGGCGTGGTGCCCTCCTCCGATTTCCGCACGCCGCGCATCCCGGACGCCGATCGCTACTGGTTTTCCGTTGGTGCGGGATATGACCTCACGGAGAGCATGACGATCGACACGGCCTATACGCATATCTATTCGCCCAAGGCCAATGTGAGGCTCGATGCGACCGATCCCGGCCATGAAGGGCGCGGCGACCTGAACGGGACATTCACGAGCTCTGCCGACATCCTGACCGCGAGCCTGAGCATGAAGTTCTGATCCGCCGGTCTTTCAGGCGGCGTCCTTCCTGCTATCCTCCGAAAAAAGGATTCGAGAGGGAGGCGGCGAGGATGAGCGAGAGGCTTGGAGGATGGCGCGAGCGGCTGAAGCTGCCGCTGGTGGCGGCGCCGATGTTCCTGATTTCAGGGCCGGAACTGGTGCTGGCGGCCTGCCGGGAAGGCGTCATCGGTTCCTTTCCGACGCCGAACGCGCGCACGGTGGCGGTGCTCGACGAATGGCTCGACAGCATCACCTCGGGCCTCGATGGCAGCCATGCGCCCTGGGCCGCGAACGTCGTCGTCCATCGCTCGAACACCCGGCTCGACGAGGATCTCGATCTCGTCATCCGCTACAAGGCGCCGCTGGTCATTACCGCGCTGGGGAGTCCGCGCGCCATCGTCGAGCGCGTGCATGGCTATGGCGGGCTTGTCTTCGCCGATGTGAACTCGGTTCCCTTCGCGCGCAAGGCCGTGGAGGCGGGCGTCGACGGTCTCGTATTGGTGGCCGCCGGTGCGGGCGGCCACACGGGCAACATGACCGGCTTCTCCTTCGTGCCCGCAGTCCGCGAATTTTTCGACGGGCCGGTCATCCTCGGGGGCGGCATCACCGATGGCGCGGGCATCCGCGCGGCGGAGGTGCTGGGGGCCGACCTCGCCTATATGGGCACGCGCTTCATCGCCTGCGAGGAAAGCATGGCCGCGCCCGCCTATCGCGACATGCTGATCTCCTCCACCGTCGACGACCTTATCCTCACCCGCGCAATCACGGGCGTGGCGGCCAATTGGCTGAAGCCGAGCATCGCGCTGGCGGGATATGACCTCGATGCGATGGAGAAAAGCCCGGATATCGACTTCACCGACCCGCAGTCGGGCGCGAAACGCTGGGCACAGGTCTGGTCCGCCGGCCACGGAGTGGGCATGATCGACCGGACGGAAACGGCGGCGAGCCTGATCGCGAGACTGCGGCGGGAATACGAGGACGCCAAGAAAAGATAAGAGACGAAAGTCCGCGACGTGCTTTGGGAGGAGCGCAGCAGATGATCCTGGCATCGAAGAGCGATATCGAAGCGCATACGAAGGCCGGCTGGTGGGGCACGGAAACCATCGACGCGCGTTTTCGCGCGAACGCTGCGGCGAATCCCGGCCGCACCGCCGTCGCCGATCCGCCGAACCGCGTGGACATTGACGGGCGCGAACCGCGCCGTCTCACCTATCGCGAACTCGGCGCGGAAGCGGACCGGATCGCGACGGCGTTTCTCGATGCCGGGCTGAAAAAGGACGATGTCGTCGCGGTGCAGCTCCCGAATGTGGTGGAGCTCGTCGCGGTCTATCTCGGCGCCTGGCGCGCGGGGTTGATCGTGACGCCGGCGCCCGTGCAATGGCGCGCGCATGAACTGGGCGACGTGCTCGCCTTTGTCGGCGCCAAGGCTGTGGTGACGGCACGCAACATTCGCGGCCACGACCATGCCGCGATGTTCGAGAGCCTGAAGCCCAAACTGCCGGGGCTGAGCAAGCTGTTCGTGATCGGAGAGACTGCGTGGCCCGAAGCCGACAGCGCGCGCCTCGATGCCCTCCCGGCGGCGGATGCGAACGATGCGGCGACGATCTGCTGGACATCGGGCACCGAAGCGCGGCCGAAGGGCGTGCCGCGCAGTCACAATCACTGGATGATCGCCGGGCTCGCCTGCGCGGATGCGGCACAATTGCAGCCGGGCGACACGGTGCTCAACCCCTTCCCGCTCGTGAACATGGCTGCGATCGGCGGGTGCTTCATGCCCTGGCTGCTGACGGGAGGCACGCTCGTGCAGCACCATCCGTTCGATTTGCCGGTCTTTCTGAAACAGCTTGTCGGCGAAAAGATCACCTATACCGTCGCACCGCCCGCCGTTCTCTCGCTGCTGCTGAAGGAAGAGAAGCTCATGGCGAGCCTCGACCTTTCCGCCGTGCGCAGCATCGGTTCGGGCTCCGCGCCGCTCTCGCCCTGGATGGTGAAGACGTGGCAGGAGCAATACGGGCTCCCCATCGTCAATATCTTCGGCTCGAACGAGGGCACTTGCCTTATTTCCGGCGCAGGCGATGTGCCGGACCCCGAAGAGCGCGCCCAGTTTTTCCCGCGTTTCGGCGTGAAGGGCTTCGACTGGCCGGCGAAGATCGCGGGCAGTATCGAGACGAAATTGATCGACCTGCAGTCGGGCGAGGAAATCACCGAGCCGGGCAAGCCCGGCGAATTGCTCATCAAGGGCGCGACCGTCTTTGCGGGTTATTACCGCGCGGGCGATGGCGGCGGCCCGGCGGAGGCTATCGACAAGGACGGCTTCTTTCATACGGGCGACGTTTTTGAAATCGCGGGCGACGGTAACCGCTACTACCGCTTCGTGGAGCGGGCGAAGGACATCATCATTCGCGGCGGCATGAACATCTCGCCCGGCGAGATCGATGGATTGCTGGCGGGAATGCCGAAGCTCCGTGAGGCGGCCGTTGTCGGCTATGCGGACGGCGTGATGGGCGAACGCATCTGTGCCGTAGCCGTCCCTGCCGAAGGAGAGAGCGTGACGCTGGAAGATGTCCGCGCCCACCTGATGAAGAGCGACATTGCCGCCTACAAGCTCCCCGAACGGCTGGAACTCGCTGAAGCCCTGCCGCGCAACCCGCTGGGCAAGGTGCTGCGCCGGCAGCTCAGGGAGATGATCGGGGGCTAGCGCGGATCCTTCGAGAAGATCGCCTCGAGGCTCGTCATGTTCATGCCGTGCTTGACGTAATTATACGGCGTGACATTGACGGATTTGATGATGCTGCGCTGGATTTCGGTGCCGACGCCGCCATCTGCGGCAGGCACCATGTCGAAGTCGATGACATTGATGCAAGCGGGATCCTGCTCGAACGCGCGGACTGCGCTCAAGGCCCGCTCCACCGAACAGCCCGTCGCCGCCCAGCCGAGGAGAAGCCGGTTGATCCCCTCATGCGCGGCAATGAGCGCCGTGTGCCAGCCCGGCTCCGCGAGGAGCCGTTTGACAGCACCGACAGCACGCAAGAGTGCATCGCCGAAGACCTCGCCGCCTTCGAGCATGGTAGCGCCCGGCTCTTCCGCCGTTTCGAAATAGAAGGCCATCTTCGCCGCAAGCTCTGTCCGGCTCATGATCTTGCCGAAGCTGCCGCCATGAATTTCGACAAGAGCGGGTTCTTCCTCGAGGACAGGCGCTTTCTCCTCCTGCGCCGCGAGAACCCATTCCGCCGTCTGCCGCGTGCGCGGAACGCCGGAACAAATTGCCCGGTCGAGAACAACGTGTGAAAGGGCCTTGCCGGCGGCCTTCGCCTGTTCCTGCCCGAGCGGCGTCAGCGGCACCACTTTCGTGTCGCCGCCGGCCGCCATGATCTCGGGCCCGAAATAGTCGACATGGCCGTGACGCATCAGATAGATGCGCCGCCGCCCTGTCGTGCCGGGAAGTGCGCTCAAATCGCTTCCGCCTTTTTCAGCCCTTCGATGTCGCCGGCCGAGAAGCCCCAATCCTTCAGGGCACTCTCCGTGTGTTCGCCGACTGTCGGCGCCGGACCCTGGATTTTTGACTCCGTGCGCGAGAAACGTGGCGCGATGTTGGGCTGCGCCACACCGTCAATCTCGACGATGGTCTGGCGCGCCTTGTTGTGCGGATGGTCGATGGCTTCGCTGATCGAGAGAACCGGTGCGAAGCAGATGTCCGTGCCTTCCATGATCGAACACCATTCGTCGCGGGTCTTCGTCTTGAAGACGGCTTCGATCTTCTTTTTCATCTCGGGCCACTGGCCGCGATCCATCTGCGCATCCCAATAGGCATCGGTAAGCCCGGCCTTCTCGCGGAGAATGGCGTAGAATTGCGGCTCGATCGAACCGATCGAAATCCACTTGCCGTCCTTCGTCTCGTAGGTGTCGTAAAAATGCGCGCCGCCATCGAGCATGTTGGTGCCATGCGGCTCCTGCCACATGCCGGATGCCGTGAACCCGTAGAACATGGCCATCAGCGAGGTTGCACCGTCGGTCATGGCGGCGTCGACCACTTGCCCCTTGCCGCTGCGCTGCGCCTCGACAAGCGCCGCGAGCATGCCCATGGCGAGATAAAGCGCGCCGCCGCCGAAATCGCCCACGAGGTTGAGCGGCGGAACGGGCTTTTCACCTGGCCGGCCGATGGCGTGAAGCGCGCCGGTGAGCGAAATGTAGTTGATGTCGTGTCCGGCAGCATTCGCCAGTGGGCCGGTCTGGCCCCAGCCGGTCATGCGGCCATAGACGAGCTTCGGATTGCGCTTGAGGCATACATCGGGGCCGAGGCCGAGACGTTCCATCACGCCGGGACGGAAGCCTTCCTGCAGGATGTCCGCATTTTCGATCAGCTTCAGACAGGCCTCGACCGATTCCGGCTTCTTGAGGTCCAGCGCCACCGAGCGTCGGCCACGGGAGCCGATATCGTATTTGGAGCCGCCGCGTCCGCCCTTGCGGTCGATGCGGATAATATCCGCTCCCATATCGGAGAGCAGCATCGCGCAGAAGGGCCCCGGCCCAATTCCTGCGAATTCGACAACCTTGATGCCGCTCAGCGGTCCGCTACCCATGACGTGCTCCCTTGGATTCAGCCGTTTGCCGTTTTGTTGGCCCTGATTTGTACAGGGTACAAAAGGAGCCGTAAACGGCAGGCGATCTGACGCAGCGTCCCGCTTGCGCGGGCCGTCATGCGCTCGTACAAACGCGGGATCATGCCCCTGCCCGCACCTCACATCGCTCGCGGCTATACCGGCGAGCCCGCGCCTGAGCGCCTCAACATCGCCCGCTATTGCCTGGCACGCGCAGCGGCGGAGACGCCTGATAAGACGGCGCTGCTCGTCGTGTCGGACGCCGATGCACCCCTCGACGCGGCGGAGTGCTGGAGCTATGGCGCGCTGGACGATGCCGTACGGCGCGTGGCGGCCGGGCTGCTTGCGGAAGGCTTCAGGCCGGGCGAGCGGTTGATGATCCGTATGCCGAATACATCCGAATATGCATTGATGTTTTTCGGCGCATTGGCGGCAGGTCTTGTGCCCCTTCCTTCATCGTCGCAGCTGACGCCCGCCGAGGCAGACTTCCTGCTGCAGGACTCTGCCGCCTCCGCGGTGGCGCTGGCTCCGGGGATGACGATGCAAGCAAGCGGCAGACGCGTGATAGACGAGGCAATGCTGGCACGGCTGAAGCTTCATCCGCCGCTCGATGCCTATGCCGATACCGGGGCAAACGACCCGGCCTTTCTCGTCTATACATCCGGCACCAGCGGAAAGCCGAAAGGCGTGCTGCATGCGCATCGTAGCGCCTGGGGACGCAGGCCCATGTACAAGGGCTGGTATGGCATCGAGGCAGACGACGTCATGTTGCACGCCGGAGCCTTCAACTGGACTTATACGCTGGGCGTCGGCCTGACCGATCCCTGGGCGAATGGTGCGACGACCGTTCTCTACAACGGCGAAAAGGACGTGGCCGTCTGGCCAAAGCTGATGGCAAAGACCGGCGCAACTCTTTTTGCGGCTGTCCCGACGCTTTACCGGCAAATCCTGAAATATTGCGACCTGTCTTCCTTCGATCTCTCCAGGCTGAGGCACGGACTGACCGCCGGGGAAGCTCTGTCGGCCACACTGCTGGACCACTGGCGCGAAGCAACTGGGAAAGAATTATACGAGGCGCTCGGCATGAGCGAATGCTCGACCTATGTTTCGACCGCGCCCGGCATGGAAATCCGCATCGGCAGTCCCGGACGGCCGCAACCAGGACGCTGCGTGGCGGCGCTGCCGGTGGAAGGCGGGACGGAACCTCTGCCTGCCGGCAATGTGGGATTGTTGGCGGTGCACCGCTCCGACCCCGGATTGATGCTCGGCTATTGGCGGCGGCCGGACGAGGAAGCAGAAGTCTATCGTGGCGAATGGTTCATCGGCGGCGATCTCGCGAGCTTCGATGAAGACGGCTACATGCACTATCACGGGCGCGCCGACGACCTGATGAATGCCATGGGATACCGCGTTTCGCCGCAGGAAGTGGAAGCCGCGCTGGCCACCCACCCTGACGTGCAGGAAGTGGCGGTGACGGAGATACATGTGCGCGAGGATGTTTCGATCATCGCGGCCTTTGTCGTGCCGAAAGAAGCGAGCGAACCGGATGCGGCCGCTATTCTCAAATGGGGCGCGGAGCGTCTTGCCGCTTATAAATGTCCCAGGGAAATCATATTTGTCGACACCCTGCCCCGCACCGCGAACGGCAAGGTCATGCGCCGCACATTGGCACGCAAATAATCAGGGTGCGGCAGGTGCGGGCGCATCACCTGCATCCACATGCTCCGTCGCCGTTTCACGTGCAGGCTCGGCGGCGAAGCTCACCTCGACCTGCCGGACGCGATCGACAAGCGCAATCGTGGCTGTGACCGGATTCGCATCGAGAACCCAGACGCAGATAAAAAAGCCCACAACGATGCCAACCAGCAAATTGGACATACCAGCCGGACCCTCCATGTCCCTGCAAGGCGCCGAATCATGCTTAACATTGCGTTTAGGGGCTAAAAAAGACAAGTAAAATCAATGGCTTGTCTCAAAACGGGACGGCGGGCGAGATCAGCCTGCGGCCACGGAATCATGTAAATCCACGACCTCGGGCCCCGGCGCGCGGCCGAGAAGACTGACGCCGGCAATGGCGATGCTCGCGAAAATGAAACCGGGAAGAATTTCGTAGATTTCGAATATGCCGCCCGAGAACTGTTTCCAGACGATGACAGTTACCGCGCCGACGACCATGCCGGCCAGCGCGCCGTCACGCGTCATGCGCCGCCAGAAGAGCGAGAGCACGACGACCGGCCCGAAGGCAGCGCCAAAGCCTGCCCAGGCATAGGCGACAAGGGAAAGCACGCTGCTGTCGCGGTCGAGTGCCAGCAGGAAGGCGGCGATCGAAATGACAAAGACGGAGCCGCGGCCGATATTCAGCAACTCCCCTGCTTCCGCTTGCGGCCGCAACAACCGCTTCCAGAAATCTTCTGCGATGACGCTCGACGAAACCAGCAGCTGCGAAGAGACCGTGCTCATGATAGCGGCGAGCACGGCGGCGAGGAGAATACCTGCTATCCACGGATTGAAGAGCGACTGGGAAAGAGAGAGGAAAACCGTTTCCGGATTGTCGAGCGGCGCGGCGGCGAAATAGCCGATGCCGGCAAGCCCCGTCGCAATCGCACCGTAAAGCGCCAGCACCATCCATGTCATGCCGATCATCTGCGCCGCGGGCATATCGCGCTCGTCGCGAAGCGCCATGAAACGCGCGAGGGTGTGCGGCTGACCGAAATAGCCAAGGCCCCACGCCATCAAGGAGACGGCGCCGATTACACCCGTATCGTGAAAGGCATCGAAAACGCCTGCGGGAGCGACGGCGGATGTTGCCGTCATGGTGGCGCCCCAGCCGCCCATGCTCGTGATGGCGACGGCGGGCACGATGAGCAAGGCGAGGAACATCATCACGCCCTGCACCGTGTCCGTCCAGCAGACGCCGAGGAAGCCGCCGATCGCCGTGTAGGAGAGGATGCTGACGGTGCCGACGAGAAGCGCGATCCGGTAGTCGAGGCCGAAAACCTGTTCAAAAAGAATGGCGCCGGAGACAAGCCCGGCAGAGGTGTAGATCGTGAAGAAGATGAGAATGACGAATGCGCTGGCAACGCGGAGGACGCGGCTTCTATCGGCGAAACGGTTTTCGAAGTAATCCGGTATCGTGAGCGCATCGCCAGCCCGCTCGGTATAACGCCGCAGGCGGCGCGCAATAAAGCGCCAATTGAGAAGCGCGCCCGCGACAAGGCCGACCGCGATCCAGATCTGATTGAGGCCGGAGGCGTAGATCGCGCCCGGCAGGCCGAGCATCAGCCAGCCGCTCATGTCGCTGGCGCCCGCCGAAAGCGCCGCGACGGCGCCGCCGAGCTGGCGGCCGCCGAGGATGTAATCCTTGAGGTTGCGGGTAAAGCGATAGGCGGCCACGCCGAGAGCGAGCATGGCGAGGAGATAGAGGATGATTGTGACGGCGGTGACTTCCATCACCGCCGCGCCCGCAGCCAGGTGATGGCGGAAGCCACGATGGCAAGCGACGGCAGCGCAAGCACCAGCCAGGTTTCGATAGTCAGTCCGCCGATCATAAGCTCCCCGCGCGGGTCGCCTACATCGTCGGCGGCCCTCCCGATTGACTTAGCCAATAACCGGCGCGAAGTGCAAGGGAATCAACGGATTCGGGCTGCGGGGCGGCGCTGCTGCTGTTGAAGTTCCGGTACTGCCCCTTGTGGCCGAGCGACGGGTCGACCCTGTACTCGTCCTGAATACGCTCATGAGTCACGGAAATCTTGTGACCGAAGCCGAACGCGGCCTCTGTCGGGTTCAGCCCATATGTCCAGACACAAGCCAGAAAGCCCAGGACAAATCCGCCAACAAGTTTTCCCACGATGGTTTCCTTCGGTTGCACCTCACGCAACATTCTGGAAACTATGAGCCGTTATACTTAACGAAAGGTTACCTGCTGCCTAGGTATAAATCCGTACTCAGAGCGACTGACCGTCATCTATCGTGAACAGCGAACCGGTGATGAACCGTCCGTGGTCGGACGCAAGCAGAAGCAAGGTGCCGTCCAGGTCTTCTTCAAGGCCAAGCCTGCGGCGCGGCCATGTCTTGATCTGCTTTTGTCCGCCCTCGGACTGAAACCAATCGGAATTGAGCTCCGTCTCGATGAAGCCGGGGCACATGGCGTTCACATTGATGCCCTTGCGCGCCCATTCCTTGCCGAGCGACTTCGTCATCATCGCGATGGCCGCCTTGGTCATGCAATAGATGGTGAGACCCGGAAGCACCGTATGGGCGCCAATCGAGGCAATGTTGATGATGCGTCCCCCGGCACCCCGGGCCATCATCGAACGGCCAGCCGCCTGCGCCATGAAGAAGGCACCGCGTACATTGGTATCGAACATGGTGTCGAAGCCTTCCGGCGTCACTTCGGCGGGCAGCGCCTGCACATTCATACCGGCATTGTTGACGAGAATGTCGAGGGGCCCGAGAGATTTCTCCGTCTCGCTCATGCAGGCGGCGATGCTTCCCGTATCCGTGACGTCCAGCGCAATGGCCGCCGCCGTACCGCCGAGACTTTCGATTTCGCGCTTGAGTTCATCGAGACGCTCCAGACGGCGGCCGGTAATCGCAACCTTCGCGCCGGCCTTCGCCAGAACCAGCGAGAAACGGCGCCCGAGGCCACTTGTCGCGCCCGTCACCAGCGCCACTTTACCCGTCAGATTGTAATCCGGGAGGTTGATTTCCGTAGCGTCGCCCATATGTCACCTGGTTCGTTAGCCGATTGATTTTGCGTGAATTTTTTCCGCCTGCGGCATCCTAGGTGCCCGTGTTCGAGCGTCAAGCCGCGCCGTGCCTTGCCTCCGCCGGGCAAGCCGTCATAATCCCGAAAGCAAGACATCAAGCAGGAGCGAGCCATGCAACTCGACGTCGTCTCCGATACCGTTTGCCCCTGGTGCTACATCGGCAAGAAGCGGCTGGATGAGGCACTGACCATGCAAGGCGGCGACGGCATCACGCTTGTCTGGCGTCCCTTCCAACTCGATGCATCGATCCCCGAAGGCGGCGTCGATCGCAAGAGCTACATGGAAAAGAAATTCGGTGCCGAGAAGGCCCGCACCGTCGGCAATACGATCCGCGAGTTCGGCGAGGCCGTCGGCATCGACTTTCGTTTCGACAAGATCGAACGCTCGCCGAATACGCTGGACAGCCACCGCCTCATCCGGTGGGCCGGCACCGCGGGCTGTCAGAACGAAATGGTGGATATCCTCTTTCGCCGCTATTTCGAGGATGGGGAGGATATAGGCTCGCATGACATTCTCGCCGATGCGGCGGCGGAAGCGGGGATGGATGCCGACATCGTGCGCGACCTCTTGTTGAAGGACGCCGACAAGGCGCTTGTCCGCCGTGAGGATACGCTGGCCCGGGAGATGGGCATTTCCGGCGTGCCGAGCTTCGTCATCAATTCCAAATGGGTGATGGTCGGCGCGCAGGAACCGGAAACCCTTGTACGGATGTTCAACAAGCTGCTGGCGCGCGAAGCCGAGGAAACGGCCGCAGCGCAGTAGGCGTCAGGCTGCCTTTGCCGGCGCGGCGAGCTTTGCCAGCGTCGTCATCAGACGGTGCGTGCCGGCAAGGCGCTCTTCCGGCGTATCCCAATCGCGCTTGAAGACAAGCTTGTGATCCGGCCGAAGCTTCGCGTTGCCGCGTTCGTCGTTGATGACCTCGACAAGCGCGGCTGGATTGGGAAAGCTGTTCTCGCGGAAAGAAAGTACGACGCCTTTCGGGCCCGCTTCGATCTTTTCCACATTCGCCGTTCGGCAAAGCCCCTTGATCTCCACAATCTTCAGCAGGAACTCGACTTCCTGCGGAAGCTTGCCGAAACGGTCAATGAGTTCCGCCGCAAAACCGTCGATCTCCGATCTTGTTTCAACGTCGGAAAGCCGCCGGTAAAGAGCCATCCGCGCATCGAGATCCGGCACATAGCCGTCCGGAATGAGGACGGGTGTTCCGACACTGATCTGAGGCGACCAATGGCCTTCCTCGTCGGCACCGGCGCCGCCGCCACGCATCGAGGCAACCGCCTCTTCCAGCATCTCCTGGTAAAGCTCGTATCCGACTTCCTTGATATGACCCGATTGCTCGTCGCCAAGAAGATTGCCCGCACCGCGAATATCGAGATCGTGGCTTGCAAGAGAGAACCCCGCGCCCAGCGAGTCGAGCGACTGCAATACGCGAAGCCGCTTGTCGGCGCCTGCTGTAAGCGTACGGTTCGCAGGCACAGTGAGATATGCATAGGCGCGCGCCTTGGACCGGCCGACGCGACCGCGCAACTGATAGAGCTGCGAGAGCCCGAACATATCGGCTCGATGCACGACAAGCGTATTGGCGGTCGGAATATCGAGGCCGGACTCCACAATGGTCGTCGAAACGAGCACGTCGTACTTCCCGTCGTAGAAGGCCGTCATCTTGTCTTCGATTTCACCCGCCGCCATCTGGCCATGAGCCAAAACAAATTTCACTTCAGGCACATACTGCCGAAGGAACTCTTCTGCTTCCGCAAGGTCGGCAATGCGCGGCACGACATAGAAGCTCTGCCCGCCGCGGAAATGTTCACGCAGAAGCGCTTCGCGGACCACCACAGGATCGAAGGGCGAGACATAGGTGCGGACGGCAAGCCGGTCGACCGGCGGCGTCGCAATGAGAGAGAGTTCGCGCACGCCCGACAAGGCGAGCTGCAAGGTGCGCGGAATCGGTGTCGCTGTCAGTGTCAGGACGTGAACTTCGGCGCGCAGCTTCTTCAACTGTTCCTTGTGAACGACTCCGAAATGTTGCTCCTCGTCCACGATCACCAGACCGAGGTTACGAAACTTGACCTGTTTGCCGAGCAGAGCATGCGTACCGATGACGATATCGACCTGCCCGCTTGCAAGTCCTTCCTTCGCCTCCGCCATGTCCTTCGCGGAAACAAGACGCGACATCTGCCGGACCCTGACCGGCAAGCCCTGGAAGCGGGCGGCAAAGGTCCGGTAGTGTTGTCGCGCAAGAAGTGTCGTCGGAACGACAACGGCAACCTGGAAACCGGCGAGAGCGGCGACGAAGGCCGACCGCAGGGCGACTTCAGTCTTGCCGAAACCGACATCGCCGCAAACGAGCCGGTCCATGGGCCGGCCGCGCGCCAGATCTTCCAGCACAGCATCGATTGCCTGTTCCTGGTCTTCCGTTTCCGTGAAGGGAAAGCGCGCGCAGAACTCGTCATAGGCACCCGGCTGCGGCTCCATTGCGGGAGCGGTTTTGAGCTCACGCGCGGCAGCGATCTTGATGAGCTCACCCGCCATCTCGCGAATACGTTCTTTAAGCCGCGCCTTCCGCGCCTGCCAGCCGGTGCCGCCAAGGCGGTCCAGCTGCGCATCCAAATCATCAGAGCCGTAGCGCGACAGAAGCTCGATATTCTCGACCGGCAGATAGAGCTTGTCCCCGCCGTGATAAATGAGGAGCAGACAATCATGCGGCGCGCCCATGACCTCGATGGTTTGTAGACGCTCGAACCGGCCGATGCCGTGATCGACATGGACAACGAGGTCGCCCGGCGAAAGGCTGGAGGCTTCGGTGAGGAAGTTTTCCGCTCTTTTTTTGCGGCGCTGCCTGACAAGGCGGTCTCCGAGCACATCCTGTTCGCTGATCAGCGCGATCTCATCCGTCTCGAATCCGGCCTCAAGTCCGAGAACAATCAGTGAAACAGTGCTTTTGTTAACGCCGTTAACATCCGCCCAGCTATCGGCGATGAGAACATTTCCGATACCATGATCGGACAAGACATGCTGCAGACGGTCCCGAGCGCCTTCGCTCCAGCTTGCTATCGCGACGCGCTTGCCTGCGCGGCGCAATCCTAGGATGTGCCCGCCCAGCACCTCGAACACATTCACGCCATCCTGCGCGCGTTCCGGTCCAAAATTGCGGCCCTGCTTGCCGCCGAGATTTATCCCCGCCGTTTCTGGAACGCTGAACGGCGTCAAGGCACGCACGCGATGTGCGCCCATCGTTGCCCCCCACTCTTCCTCGGTCAGATAGAGGGCCTCGGGCTTGAGCGGCTTGTAGCTTGGGGCGTCGACAGCGAGCTTGGCTTCGCGGGCCGTCTTTCGTGCATCAACGCGGGCTTCGTAGTAATCGCCGATCAGTTCGAGACGGGCTGCCTTCGCATCCTCCGCCTGCGCATCGAGCGTGACCAACGCGCCGGGCACATAGTCAAACAAGGTCTCGAGCTGTTCATGGAAGAGCGGCAGCCAGTGTTCCATACCGGCATGCTTGCGCCCCTCGCTGACAGCTTCGTAGAGCGGGTCGCCATCGGTCACCGCGCCGAGCGTTGCAACATAAGCTGCCCGGAAACGGCGGATGGCTTCCTTGTCGAGATGAACCTCGCTCGCGGGAACGAGATCGAGCCCATGCAGCTGACCGACCGTGCGCTGCGTAACGGCGTCGAAACTGCGAATGGCATCAAGCGTGTCGCCAAACATGTCGAGCCGGACCGGAAGTTCAAATCCGGATGGGAAAATATCGACGATACCGCCACGAACGGCAAACTCACCCGCCTCCCGGACGGTACCTGTGCGGCTGTAGCCATTGGCCGCCAGATAGCCGGTGAGCTCATTGAGATCGATGCGATTGCCCGTTCGCGCCGACCAGGCGGAGGTCCGCACGGTATCGCGCGCGGGAACACGCTGCAGAACCGCATTGACTGTCGCGAGAAGGATGAGCCGCTTTCCCTCCCCTTTCTGCTCTCTCGCGACGAGCCGCGAGAGGGCCGCCATTCGCCGCGCGCTGATCTCCGCGTTCGGTGAGACACGGTCATAGGGGAGGCAATCCCACGCGGGGAAGATTTCAATCTCGATATCCGGCGCAAAGAAGGCGAGCGCCTCGGCCAGCGCGGCCATGCGGGCATCATCGCGCGCCACATGGAGCAGCGTTAGTCCGCTATCCGCAGGCATCTGGCGGGCCATATCGGCCAGCACCAGCGCATCGAAGCCCTCGGGCGTTTCGCCCAGGGTCAGCCGGCCCGGCGCCGTGACGATTTCGGTGAGTTTCTTCAAGCAGATGGCTGCCCGGCTATTGCTGCCAGAGCGGTCCCTTCATGTGATTGAACGTGCGAATCCGGGTCAAAAGCCCCGTGTCATGCTCGGGGGCCACGTTTTCGCGCCCGGTGACCCAGTTGTAAAGCACCGTGTCCTCGACCTCGATCAGCGCCTCATATTGGTCTAACTCTGAATCGGTCAATGATTCCAGTGCGCTATCGGCGAAATGGCCGAGAATGAGGTCCATCTCCTTGATGCCCCGGTGCCATGAGCGGAACTTGAGCCGCCGAAGACGCACATCGCGCCCGGGGCAGTCCTCGTGGGTTTCACTGTCGGCCATATGGATCTCCGCAACGTATGGCCGGGATATAGACCGTGGAGGCTTCCATGTCATTAGAATGGCGCCATGATTCCCGACTGTCCCAGGAGCGCCGCCGATGCGGCCTGAAATCCTTTTCCCGCTTTTCGCGCCGGCACGCTCGCTGCCGGGCATCGGGCCGCGCCTGGAAGCACTGGTTGAGAAGCTCGCCGGTCCAAAGGTCATAGATATTCTCTGGCACCTGCCCTCAGGCCTTATCGACCGCCGGCACCGTCCCTCGATTGCCGATGTGCGCGACGGGGAGATAGCTACCATGGAGGTAACGGTAGGCCTGCATATTCCGCCAAGAACGAAGCGTCTGCCCTACCGGGTGCATGTCTTCGACGATACCGGCGAAATGCAGATCGTTTTCTTCAACGCACGTGCGGAGCATCTCGCCAAGATATTGCCGGAGGGCCAACGCCGCATCATTTCCGGCCGCGTGGAGTTCTATCAAGGTACGCCACAGATGACGCATCCCGACCACATGATCGGGCTCGACGAGTTGGCGGATCTTCCGCTCATGGAACCCATATATCCACTCACGGCAGGCCTGCCGCTCAAATCCATCCAGAAGGCTGTTCGCGGCGCGCTGCCGCGGCTGCCGGAACTGCCCGAATGGCAGGACGGACCGTGGCTCAAGGCACGCGGATGGACCAACTGGCGGCAATCGCTGATCGCCGCTCATGAGCTGCAATCTGCCGCCGATCTCGGCGCTGACGCCCCCGCACGGGCGCGCCTCGCTTATGATGAATTGCTCGCGAACCAGCTCGCGCTTGGCCTTGTCAGGCTGAGGATGCGCCGTCTGCCCGGCCGATCCATTTCCGCACCGGGGCAGCTGAGGAAAAAGGTCGAGGCTGCCCTGCCCTTTGCGCTCACAAATGCGCAGATACGGGCGCTTTCGGAAATCTCCGCCGATATGAAAAGCAATCACCGTATGTTGCGATTGTTGCAAGGCGATGTCGGTAGCGGCAAAACCGTCGTCGCGCTTCTCGCCATGCTCGATGCCGTGGAAGCAGGATTTCAGGCCGCCATGATGGCCCCCACGGAAATTCTCGCGCGCCAGCATTATGCAACATTGGCGCCTCTTTGCGACGCAGCGGGCGTGCGGCTCGAACTCCTGACGGGGCGGGAGAAAGGCAAGCGGAGGGAAGAAATCCTCGCGAGGGCTGCCGCCGGCGAGATCGACATACTCGTGGGCACGCATGCGTTGTTTCAGGAAGACGTCGCCTTCCGCGCCTTGGCATTTGCCGTCGTGGATGAACAGCACCGCTTCGGTGTGCATCAGCGCCTCATGCTGACTTCCAAGGGAGGAACCGGGACGGATGTGCTGGTAATGACCGCAACGCCGATCCCGCGAACACTGACGCTGACGGCCTACGGGGACATGGACGTCTCGAAGCTCGATGAAAAACCGCCTGGACGGAAGCCCGTCGACACGCGGGCCTTGCCGCTGGATCGGTTGGGTGAGGTGGCTGCGGGGCTCGACCGGGCATTGGCGCGGGGCGACCAGATCTATTGGGTCTGCCCACTTGTGGAAGAGTCGGACGAGGTCGATGCCGCTGCAGCAGAAGAACGGCACCGGCATCTGCAGTCGATCTATGGGGAGAAGGTCGGCCTTGTACATGGCCGGATGAAAGCCGCCGACAAGGACGCCGTGATGGCGCGCTTCCAGGCGGGAGATATCCGTATCCTCGTTGCCACCACCGTCATTGAAGTCGGCGTGAATGTGCCGACGGCGACTGTCATGGTAATCGAGCATGCCGAACGGTTCGGCCTCGCACAACTGCATCAGCTGCGCGGGCGTGTCGGACGCGGCGGCGACAAATCAAGCTGCCTGCTCCTCTACCAGGCTCCCTTGGGGGAGACCGCGGCGGCGCGGATCAAGATCATGCGGGAAACCGAAGACGGTTTCCGCATCGCCGAGGAAGATTTGCGGTTGCGCGGCGCAGGCGAGCTGCTCGGCACTCGCCAGAGCGGCCTGCCGGAATTTCGCCTGGCCAATATAGAGACGCAGCAGGAATTGCTGGCGGTTGCCTATGACGATGCCCGGCTCATTCTCGATCGCGACCCGGAACTTGAAAGCCCGAGAGGAGAAGCGCTGCGCACGCTCCTCTATTTGTTCGAGCGCGACGAAGCGATCCGCTACCTACGTTCGGGGTGATGTCACGGACGAGTTGGAGACCGCGACCTTTTCTGCCGGCTCAGTCGCAATTTTCCGCGACGGCTCGACAAGTCCGGCGGAGATAATGAGCTTTGCGCCTTCTTCAATCGTCATATCCAGAACTTGCACATCCTCGCGCGGTACAAAAAGCAGAAACCCCGAGGTCGGGTTGGGCGTCGTGGGCAGGAACACGCTGACGAGCTCATGACCCGTCCGGTCGACGAGCTCCCCGCTGGTCTGTGTGGTGATGAAGACGATGCAGAAAATGCCTTTGCGGGGATACTCAATCAGCCCGACTTCGCGAAACGAAGCATTGGATTGGGAGATGACCGTTTCGAAAATCTGCTTGAGCGCGCCGTAAATGCTGCGCACGACAGGCATGCGCGCCACCATGCGTTCGCCGAAATTGAGGACGGCGCGCCCGAAGAAATTGGCAGTGAGCGCCCCGAGCAATGTCAACAGAACGAAGGCGATGATGAGACCGAGACCGGGAATATCGAACGGAAGGTAGTTGTCTGGCTGATAGCGATCGGGAATAAGAGGGGTGAACCAGGTATCGACAAGATCGATGAACCAGCTCGTGATCCAGATGGTGAGCCCTATGGGTGCCGCGACCACGAGGCCGGTGAAAAAATAATTGCGGATCCGGGTGGTAAACCGTGAGGGCTTTCCCGGCAGAATCAAATGGGGCTCTGTACCGGGCCGCTCCGGGTCTTCGCTCTGCTGATCGCTCATTCAGACTGCCGCATGCCTCGCTTTGTCCACCGGCGCTCCCGATTGACGCCGGGGCGGGCTTGGCCTTGAGCTCGCCCTCTCCTTCATAGCATCGTGGCCCTTCCCTGTCAGGCCCATGCACTTCATCATATAGGCAATCGGCATAAAGGGAGGCTCTCAGCACCTCCCGAAAAACACGCTTTTGGGAGAGATAACATGGCTAAACCACAGCCTGGAACGAAGGTCCGCCTGGCGCCGGAAGACGAGTATACCCATACCCCCGACGCGGCCTCGAACTATAACGAGAGCATGTATTTCAACATGTTCGATCCGGTTCGGAAAACCGGCGGCTGGTTTCGGCTCGGCAATCGGCCGAACGAAGGATATGCCGAGATGTCCAACTGCCTGTACCTGCCCGATGGACGCGTGGCCTTCATGTATGCCCGTCCGAAGATTACCAGCAATGAGGCGATGAACGCAGGCGGCATGAAGTTCGAGGTGATTGAGCCGTTCAAGCGGTTGCGTGTCACCTATTCCGGCAAGGCAGTCGTGCTGGCCCGGCCTTTCGACATGGCCGACCCTGCGAAGGCGTTCAAGGAAAACCCGGTGGTGCCCTGCGAGGTGGAACTCGACTATGAAGGCGTTTCCCCCATGTTCGGTGGCGAGACGGTTAAGGAAGATGGAAGTCCCCTCGACATCGACCCTGAAAAGTCCTTTGCCAAGGCCCATTACGAACAGCACATGGCCGCGAAGGGACACTTCAAGGTAGGCGACGAAAAATTCGAAGTGTCCGGTTTCGGCCTGCGCGACAAGAGCTGGGGCCCCCGATACTGGCAGGCAATTCACTGGTATCGCTGGTTGCCGATGAACTTCGGACGCGACTTCGGCATGATGATTTCCGTCGTGACAAATGCCGAAGGAAAGCAGCACCAGGGCGGCATGGTGTTGAAGGACGGGAAATATGACCTGATCAAGTCCTGCCGGATCGAAAGCGACTGGGATGAAAACTGGTATCAAACCGCCCTCCGCGCGCATGTCGAGACGGAAGCCGGCGCGGTCTACGATGTGGAAGGCCGCGTGCTGTCGCTCATCCCGCTCCGCAACCGCCGGAAAGACGCCAACGGCGAAGACCTGAACACCCGTATCACAGAGGGCATGACCGAATATCGGTGCAATGGCATGACTGGATATGGGCTCTCCGAGTATCTCGACCAGATCGTCGACGGAAAACCGGTCGGCGCGGGGCATTGATATGGAGGCAGAACGCAACCCCATGGCGGCAGCGCTGACGCAGACAGTGCTGCGCCATATCAATGGAGCGACGGGGGCGGACGGCCTCAAAAGGCTGTCGGGCGGCGCAAGCCAGGAAACCTGGTCGTTCGACGCAACGACAGAGGGACAACCGATCCCGCTCATCCTCCGGCGCGCACCCGGCGGTGAGCGCGCACCGAGCGCAACCGCGGTGCCGCTTGAAACGGAGGCCCAGCTGATCGGCCTGGCGGGTGCCGCGGGTGTGCCCGTCCCGACGGTGCGCCATACGCTCAGCGCGGAAGACGGCCTCGGCCATGGCTTCATCATGGACCGGATAACAGGCGAAACGATCGCCCGAAAAATACTGCGCGACGATGAGTTCGCGGACGCCCGGCCGAAGCTCGCCCGGCAATGCGGAGAAATCCTTGCCAGACTGCACAGCGTGGACAAGAAATCCCTCCCGCCACTGCGCACTTCGCCGGCGCGGTCGGAAATCGATCAATATCTTGGCGTCTACAAGACGCATGGCCACCCGCACCCGGTTTTCGATCTCGCTCTGAGATGGCTGAAGGAAAACGCCGCTCCCGAGACAACGGCGCATACGCTTGTCCATGGCGACTTCCGGCACGGCAATCTGATGATCGGGCCGGACGGCATACGCGCCGTTCTCGACTGGGAACTCGCGCATATCGGCGACCCGATGGAGGATCTCGGCTGGATATGCGTCAACTCATGGCGCTTCGGGAACATCGACCTGCCTGTGGGTGGCTTTGGTAGACGCGAAGACATGTTCGAGGGGTACGAAGCGGCGGGCGGCGCGAAGGTGGACCCCGCCCGCGTCAAGTTCTGGGAAGTGCTCGGCACGCTCAAATGGGGCATCATGTGCACGATCATGGTCACCGCATTCAAGAGCGGCGCGGACCGCTCCGTGGAGCGCGCCACAATCGGCCGCCGTTCATCGGAAACCGAAATAGACCTGCTGCGTCTTCTGGCGCCGCGCGGGAAGGAGGCGTGAATGCAGGACCAGCCCACAGCAAAGGAACTTATCGAGGCGGTCGCTGACTTTATCCGCAATCACGCCATGCCTCAGCTGCAAGGCCACGCAGCGTTCCACGCGCGTGTAGCCGCCAATGCACTGGACATCGTGAAGCGCGAGCTCGAAGTGGCTCCCGCCGCTAACTCTGATGAAATCTCGCGACTGACGGAATTGCTCGGCCATGGCGGCTTGCTGGAAGATTTAAACCGGGAGCTGTGCGAGAAAATCGAACAGGGACAGATCGGGCTCGATACGCCGGGACTGGCTGACCACCTTTGGAAGACAACACTTACAAAGCTCTCCATCGATCAGCCCAACTATTCGGGCTATCGGCGGGCAATTGAGGAATTGGGCGGGGGATAAAGATGCTACGCAAGAGCCTATGGGCACTTCTCGGTTTTGCCGCGCTTGTCATGGTTGGTGGCGGCATCCTCTACTTCAACAAGCCTGCCCAGTATTACGTTTTGTTGAAGCCTTGGAGCGATTTCGACGCGGCCAAGTCCCCGCCCTCCCCTGACTACTCGCTGGAAGAAGCTTGGGCCGCACTGCCAGAACGCGACGATAAGGCGGATGTTGTTCCCGCCTCCAGCGAGGCTGTCGACAATCAAGCCTCCGCCGAAGTCGACGTATTCTTTCTGCATCCCACCACCTACTACGGAAAGGCAGGCTGGAACGCGCGCTTCGACGAACCGGGGTTCCCCGTCGACAGACTCGAAAATGGCGTACTGCGCTTCCAGGCAAGTGCATTCAACGGATGCTGCCGTGTCTTCGCGCCGCGCTATCGGCAGGCGACGGTCTATGCATTTCTGGGTAAGGGAGAGAATGAACACGCGGCGCTTGATCTTGCCTATCAGGACGTCGCGCGCGCCTTCGAAAATTTCATCGCAGAGCGGAATGATGACCGCCCCTTCGTTCTGGCCGGGCATAGTCAGGGTGCGCTGCATGGCTCGCGCCTGTTGCAGGAGAAGATCGCGGGAACGCCGCTGGCGGAGCGCATGATTGCCGCTTACCTCATCGGCTCGGCGTTACCCGCAGATCTCGGCCTGAGTGGCGTTGTTCCGTGTGCGAGTCCAACCGACACTGGATGCACCATAAACTGGAATTCCGTCAACGATGCCGCGCCGAGAGCCGGCTGGACGAAGGAGGGAACGACATGGATCGGAGGTGAGTACCGAATGATACAAGATGCCCCTCTGGCCTGTATCAACCCACTGAACTGGATAGCGGGTGGAGTGGCCGAGGCGCCGGAAAATCTGGGCAGCCTGCCCTTCGTGGGGTCCGAGGATAAGTTCCCCGCGCCGCGCCCTGCGCTCACCGGCGCCAGATGCGAAGAGGGTATGTTGATCGTTTCACCGCCAGAAGATGCGGAAGGCTTCACCTATGGCGTCCGTTCCGGCGATTACCATATCTATGACTACAACCTCTTCTACATGAACATCCGTGCGAACCTGGAGGAACGTGTCGCAGCCTATCTCCAGAAGAGAGGGTAGCGGCCGCCGGGCGGCAGGTGACAATTTGGTAAGCGTTTTGGGCTTAACTGCAAAATCGCCGCGCATTGTGTGGCTTGTCAGTACGAGTACCCGCAGGTTGTTCCTTGCCCTACACCGAAATCGATATATCGGCCATCTCGTCCCGGCACCCTGTGTGGGCCTTCAATGCCTACTGGACTCAACAGGCGCGGGCGACCGGCGTGCCGTGCCGCCAGCAGATAAACCCTGCTGAAATTGCCGGAATTTTGAGTTGGCTTCTGGTGCTCGAAGCGATATCGCAGCGCACCGGCACCGAATACCGCTACCGCCTTGCGGGAACCGGTTGCACGGAATTATTCGGTGTCGACTATACCGGCAAAACGCTGGGTGAAAATCTCACCCCCGAAGGTGCCGAGATCCGCCGGCTTGAATTTAGCCGTGTGCTCGTGACGTATCGCCCAATTTTCTCGATTACTCACCTCCCGATCAAGAAACGCGAGTTCATTACCGTGCATCGCGGTGTCTTTCCGGTCTCATCTTCCGGGGCGGAGGTGGATCAGATTTTTGTGGTGATAGCCCCGACAGCGACCGAATGCATCTCCAGGAGCACGCTCGCCGCTTAATGCGAAAGACCCGCCTGGATTTTCGCGTCGTAAAAATCGAGGCGCTCCCGGTATGTCGTCAGCATTTCTTCGGCCGAGAGGGCTTTCACATTCAGAGTATCTTGCATCCCTCCTGAAAGAAGAGACTGGGCAACAGCGGCATTCGCTGGTTCGGAATAATGAGTGCCGTCGTAAGTGTTCTCGACGTCGATGGTGAGCTCGGAAGGCACGCCATAGTCGAGAAAGCGGTCGAACTTCTCGGAAGCAAGTTGAAGTGCGCGCACATAGCCATCCAGCCAACCGGCATCCGCATAAGACTTGATCGCCCACGCAGAAATTGGCGGCACATAACCGACAAGCTCCGCATCAGGAAAGATACCGCGCATATCGTCATAGAAACGAACACGCTGCGTTCCTGTGAACTTACCGGCCATCAGATCCCGGAGCGGAACTTTCGGATCGTAGGCGGGTGCCCCCGGAGCTACCTTGCAGTTGAAGTCCCTGTCATACACGCGGTCGAGAGGAGACGGCCCGAATAGCGTCTGCCAAGACATGGAGACGGCATCAAATGAAAGATAAGAGAGATAAGCGGACTTCGGCTCTCCACCCTCCTTTATGAAGGGAGGAATATTGACGCCGCCGATGCGCTCGCGAAATGCCGCTGCCGGAACGCCCATGATGACGAGCCTGGGCTTGAAGCCGCGCTCCTCGACATAGCGCGCGAAGGCGACGGCTTCTTCCGCCTTTCCCGCCGAGAACGCGAAATTGAAACAGCGATAACCCTTGATCTTGTCCTCAGGGAGCAGCGTCACCCGGCTATCGCCAAAGATAAGGCAGTCATAGGAATCGGGATCCGCGAGAAACCGGTTGGTTTTGCTCAAACGCTCGTTGAACGCGTAATTCACGGTTCCGAGCTTGTTCCCGCCAAAATACCACATCGGGTCGACGGCCGCATTGAAGCCCAGGGCCACCGCGCCAACGACAACCACCGTCGCGAAGAGCGTCATCAGATAGGCGGGTGCGTGTTGGCTCATATTCATGGATCAGAACTGGAAATAGAGGAATTCGCTGATGCGCTGAAGGCTCAGGAATGAGGCCGCAGTCATAAGTCCGACGGCTATGGCTACCCTTTTGCTTGGCCGCCAAAGCGCCAGACGCGCAAAGCGTGTGCCGTCGATCGGAAGCAACAAAGGATCGGCGCGGCGATCCGCCCATTTGTAGTTGAAAGCGGGCCGCACCATAGCCAACCATTGCTGCGTATTCGGCCAGAACCAGACGATACCCATCCAGAAAGCGAGCCAGGCGATATTCTCGATCACGCGTTCAGCCGTGAATTCAAACGGGAATGTGACCAGCCCGCTGTAAATCGCGGTCGCGGCATCAAGGTCCGCTGCACGGAAAAGAACCCAGGCAAGCGCGACACACAGAAACGTCAAGGCGCGCGCAATGCCGCGCGACCACCAGGTATTGATCGGCTTTCGTGGCAGCGCGTTCCAGCCATGATTGACGATGAGCATCAGCCCGTGCGCCGCACCCCAGAGCATGAATGTCCATGCGGGGCCATGCCAGAGCCCTCCAAGCGCCATGGTGATAAACAGATTGAGATAGCGCCTCACCTTGCCACGCCGGTTGCCCCCGAGCGAGATGTAGAGGTAGTCACGCAGGAAACGCGACAGCGTCATATGCCAGCGCCGCCAGAAATCCGTGATGCTGACAGCCTGGTACGGCGAATGGAAATTCAGCGGAAGCTTGATGCCGAATATGCGCGCGGCGCCGATTGCCATGTCCGAATAGCCGGAAAAATCGAAATAGAGCTGGAAGGTATAGGCAAGCATTCCCTCCCATGCGTCGAAGAAACCTATCTCGTTGCCGGCCGCTGCACTGTTGAAGACAGCGGTCGCAACCGGCGCGATATTGTCCGCGAGTACAACCTTCTTGAAGAGCCCGATAAAGAAGATCGTGAGGCCGATAGCGATGTTCATTCTGTCGAAGGCGAAGCCGCGGGCCTTCTTGGTCTGCGAGAATATTTCCTTGTGATGCACAATCGGCCCCGCAATGAGCTGGGGAAAGAACATCACGAAGAAACAATATTCAAGAAAGCTGTGGGGCTCGACCTCGCCTCGCCGAGCATCCACCAGATAGGCAATCTTCTGGAAGGTGAAGAAGGATATGGCCAACGGCAGAACGATGTGCTGAAGCGGAAAATCCGTATCGAGCACCGCGTTGGACGTTCCGATCAAAAAATCCGTGTATTTGAAAAACCCGAGTGAAGCGAGATCGACCGTCACTCCGAAGGCCGTGAGGACGGTCGCTGTCCCGCCGCCGGGCTTGAGCCGCTCGGTCATGATGGCCTTCGCCATCAGAAAATTGAAGATCGCGAGGCCGATCAGCAGCGGCAGATAGACCGGGTTCCACCAGCCGTAAAAGAAGAGAGAGGCCAAAACCAGAAAGCCAAGGCTTGCCTCCCGGCCCATATAGGCGCGGATGAGGAAGCACAGCAAAGCTGTCAGTGGCAGAAAGCCAAAGAGAAAGATGGGTGAGTTGAACAGCAATTACGAGACGGGCTCCGGCCCGGAAGGGCTGAACTAAGCGGGAATCGGGGACATCCTCATGTCGGGACCAGAATGTCAGGTCCAACCAAGGCATAAAAAAGGCCGGGAAGAACCCGGCCTTTTCTATTGTAGTTCGTTCACGCGCCTTGCGCGCCGATAATCGTCACCGAACAGACATTCTGGGAGGGGGCCCCGCCCAGATTGTGCGTCAATCCAATCTTCGGATTGGCAAGCTGCCGCTCGCCTGCCCGGCCCTGAAGCTGGAGATACATCTCATAGGCCATGCGCAGGCCGGATGCCCCGATGGGATGCCCGAAGCATTTCAGGCCGCCATCGATCTGGCACGGGACCTTGCCATCGGCATCGTAGAACCCGTCCATGACGTCCTTCACGGCCCCACCTTCCGGCGAGATAAAAAGATCTTCCATTGTAACAAGTTCGGTGATGGAGAAGCAGTCATGCACCTCCATCATGCTGACTTCCTCGCGCGGATTGTCGATGCCGGCCTCCTTGTAGGCCTTCTTGGCCGCGATCCGCGCCGTGTGGAAATAGCTGCCATCCCAGCTGTTGTGCTGGGATTCGAGGCCGTTCGAGACCGAAAGCTGCATCGCCTTCACGGTGACGATGTCCTTCTTGCCCATGGCCTTGGCGATTTCCGGCGTGGTAACGATCACCGCTGCCGCACCGTCGGACACGCCGCAGCAATCGAAGAGGCCCAACGGTTCGGCGATCATCGGGGCGTTCATCACCTGATCTTCCGTCACCTCATTGCGGAGATGAGCCTTCGGGTTCTTCGCGCCATTGGCATGGCTCTTCACGGAAACATGCGCGATCGCGCGCTTGAGGTCTTCCTTGCTGACGCCATGCTTCGCCCGGTAGGCGGAAGCAAGCTGCGCGAAGTTGCCGGGTGCGGAACCCGACGGCGACCACTGCGGATTGAGCGTCCCCATGTTGCCGACCGGCAAGCCGCCATAGCCTGTGTCCTTGAGCTTCTCGACGCCGACCGCGAGCGCAATATCGGCAGCTCCCGAGGCGACCGCGTAAACGGCACCGCGGAAGGCTTCCGAGCCTGAGGCACAGAAGTTTTCCACGCGCGTTACCGCGATGTTCGGAAGCCTGAGCGCGACCGAAAGCGGCGTGCCGCCCTTGCCGGTGCCGATTTCGTCGATATGCGTCGAAAACCAGGCCGCGTCGAGCTGCGTCGGTTCGATGCCGGCGTCCTGCATGGCTTCGAGATAGGCCTCGACCATCAGTTCCTCAGGGCCTGCATCCCAGCGTTCGCCGAATTTCGAGCAACCCATGCCGAGGATCGCGACCTTGTCCTTGATACCTGCCGCCATGTCCGTGTCTCCCTATTCGGCCGCCTGGCCCGTTTGTGATTTTGCTGTGCTCGCCGCGACAGGAACTGCCTTCCAGAAATATCGGCGGAAACCGCGCTTGTCGTCGAATTCCTTGATCCGGAAGACGAGCTTCACTTCCATGCCGGAATCGACAGTGCCGGCTTCGACATCCGTGAAATCCATCATGATCCGGCCGCCTTCGTCGAACACGACCATGCCGTAATGGTTCGGCGGGTTCATGCTGAAGGAGAGGAAGTCCGCCGACCAGGATAGGATTTTCGCCTTCTTCTCGGCGAATTTGTAAGGCTCCTGCGTGTCGACCGTGTGGTTGTTCGGATTGACCGATATGCGGGACCTGGGGAACTGGATGACACCCGTTTCCGTGCACCGGCCGCCCACGAGACCCATCAGCATGTCCTCGTTGCGGTAGAGCGTGGTGAGAGCGGTCTTCTTGTCCTGCTCGGCGCGCATTCCCTTTTCCCATTCAATGAGGCCATTGAAGGTCAGGAATTTGAGGTAGTTGGTTTCCTCTGTGCGATTGGCGAGCGAACCGACGATGCCGCGTTTCCCGGCCTGGCTCGAAAGCTTGTCGGTCACTTCGAAGACGAGAGCGTCGCAACCGCCGCCGAAATGGAGAACCATCACCTTGTCGCCAGGCTTTGCTTCCTTCTGCAATGTGTGAACGAGCATGACGAGCGAATGGGCCGCGCCGGTCTCGCCGCAATTCGCCGCGAGCGTATCCCGCGCCGCTTCGGGCGCGATGCCTGAACGTTTCGCAAGCTGTTGGACAAACTTGTCGCCGAAACTACACGGGAGAACAAAGTGCTTGATCTCTCCAGCACTTACGCCGGAGTTCTCAAGTGCTGCCTTCACCGCGCGCGGAACGATCTTTGCGAAGCCTTCGTCGCGGATCCAGCGTTCTTCCCAATTATAGTCGAACTCTTCGCTGTCGCCCCGGAAGTGATCGACGAAATCCACGGTCAGGCTTGCGCCGCCGAGATATGCAGCAATCACATTTTCAGTGCCGACGGAGACGGCCGCTGCACCGTCGCCAAAATCCAGTTCCTGCGCGGTGACTGCTTTGGTCTTGCGGTGATCGGACGCGAGGACCAGCGCGTGCTTCGCCTCGCCCGCCTTGACTGCGGACAGCGCCTGCATGAGGGCCGAGGTGCCCGCTCGCTGAGTGGACGCCACATCGACGGCGCGAACCCGCTCATCAAGCGTCAGGGCGGCCGCAACGATGCCGCTGTTCAGCCGGTCTTTGAAGGGCAAGGTCGTCGACCCGAGATAGAGCGCATCCACATGGCTCCGGTCGTCGTCGGGCCCCAGCAGGTCCCGCGCCGCCTCTACCGCCATGGTCAGTGCATCTTCGTCCCAATTGGCCATGGAGCGCTCGCCCTTCCCCTTGCCGAGGAAGTTCGGGGCGACCCATGCGTTCGCCTGTGCTACCGCTTTTCGCTGCAGGCGAAGGCGCGGGATATATCCGCCAAATGCTGTAAGTCCCACCGTCTGCTGGGCCATACGTCTCCCTTTCCCAAACCGTCTGGTTATTGTTGGCGGGGAGTTTATCGATGAATGGCAGGCCGCGACAACCGTCGAGACGGTTCGGCATTCGGCCGCGGCGGCGCCGCTACGTCAATGACGGGAACGCTCCGGAAGCCGCCGCCTAGCCATCAACGACAATGCACTCGATCTTGTGCGCTTCGAGCGATTTGCATGTAGTCCGTGCTTCGCCAATCCCTGCAAAGCCGCCGGCTCTCAGCCGATAGAAGATGCCGCGTGACCCGAGATCTGCTTTCTGGATGGCGTAATCGAAGCGGCCAATAATGCCCGGCGCCTGCCTCGAAATTTCTTCCCATGCCTGTGCTGCCACGTCCGGTTCCCTGAAAGCGCCAAGCTGCAGACGGTAGCGCGCTTGCTCGGCGGATGACGGGCTTTTCGAAGCGGCAGCGGCCTGCTTTGCAGCTGCCGGGCTGTGTTCGGGTGCGGGAAGTGCTTCCGCTGGCCTGAGCGAGCCGGTTACGAGGGTGTCATTGCCGTCGGCCGCCGCCATGGCCTTCGCTGCGGGCTCCGGCGCCGGAAAACGGGTCGCCGTCGTCCTCCATCCCCCGACGCTGGCGATCCTGATGACTTTTCCTGCTTCCTGACCGGATGCAGCGGTCTGGAACGGCGCCACGGTGGACGGCACAATCTGAGGGGAAAGTTCAGCTTCTTCGCTCTGTGCCGCTGCGGACGGCAGCTCGTCGACAGCGGCAAGCTGCGGCGAGATCGCCGTGAGCTTCGCTTGGGCGAGCTCGAATTCCGGATCGAGGATGAGCGCCTGCCTCAAATCGGCGGCGGCACGCTCAAGATCGCCCGACTGCTCCAGCGCCAGGGCTCGCCCAAAGAGCGGTAGCTTCCGCTCCCTACCCTGCATGTTGTCGATCGCCGCTGTGTAATGGAGGATCGCGTCGTCATAGGCATGACGCCGCCGCTCCAGGTTTGCGAGATTGTGATAGGCCGCAGCGTAATCCGGCGTCAGCTCGATGGTCTTGAGATAGTCGCGCTCGGCGGCATCCACCTTGCCCGTGTTACTATAGGCAATGCCGCGATTGTAATAGGCCCGTGCCAGCACCATGGCCGGCAGCGCATTCGCGGTAATGGCGCGGGTGTAATCGGCAATGGCCGCATCCTGCTGGCCGACCTTCAGAAATGAGACGCCCCTGTGGTGATAGGCGAGAGCGCGGCCTTCCGGCGTCAGCCCGCCACTATCAAGTGCATTCGAGAAGTCGACGGCTGCCTTGTCGTACTGGCCGCGTTCGATGGAATCCGCCCCCGCCTTCATCAAGGCTGCGGCTTCATCCTCCGCGCTGCTCGCGCTCGCCGGATAGGGCGCCGGGAGCAACAGGGCCACAAGCATTACAAGCAGGGAAATGGCAATTCCTCGCCTTCCGCCGCGCATCAAACGTCGCATTCTGGATGCCGCATCGACCGGCCCTCCCCGATACGCGATGGCCTGTTGAATCTCGCGCAAATCTTATCACGCCAGACCTGCCGACCGCCGCGATCGGGGATATGCAAATAATATCAATGGATTACAGCGCCTCAGGCTTCGTCTTTGGCGTTAAAAGTGCCCGAATCGCCCTATTCCACAGTCACCGATTTCGCCAGATTACGCGGCTGGTCGACGTCGGTGCCCTTGGAAACGGCGGTGTGATAGGCGAGCAGTTGCACCGGGATCGCATTGACGATGGGGGCAATCAGCGGATCCACCGGCGGCACTTCGATTTCGGCCCAGAGACCATCCCCGGCACGCGCAATCCCCGCCTTGTCGGAAATCAGGACCACCCGGCCGCCGCGCGCGATTACTTCCTGCATGTTCGAAATCGTTTTATCGAACAGCTCATCGACAGGTGAGATCACCACGACCGGCACTTCCTCATCGATAAGCGCGATGGGACCGTGCTTGAGTTCGCCGGCGGCATAGCCTTCGGCGTGGATATAGGAAATTTCCTTGAGCTTCAGGGCGCCTTCCAACGCGATCGGATAGTTATGCCCGCGCCCGAGATAGAGTACGTCCCGCGCCTTGGCGAGGTCCGCGCTCAATGTCTGAATATGTTCATCGCTCGCCAGAGCTTCGGCGACGTGACGCGGTATTTCCATCAGTGTACGCACCAGCCGCGCTTCATCTGTCTTGTCAACCGCCCCACGTGCAATGCCCGTGCGAATAGCCAGCACCGCCAGCGTCGTGAGCTGGCATGTAAAGGCCTTTGTCGAAGCGACCCCGATTTCAGGTCCGGCAAAAGTCGGCAGGATCGCGTCCGAGGCGCGCGCGATGGAGGATTCAGTCACATTCACGACCGACAGGATCTTTTGTCCCTGTGCACGGCAATATTGAAGGGCGGCCAGCGTGTCGGCCGTCTCGCCCGATTGTGAAATGAAGATGGCGAGGCCGCCTTCCGTCAGCGCCGCATCGCGGTACCGGAACTCGGAGGCAATATCCACCTCGACGGAGACCCGGGCATATCTTTCGAACCAGTACTTCGCCACGAGGCCGGCGTAATAAGCGGTACCGCAGGCCACGATGGTGATGCGGGGGACGGATGCGAGATCAACGGGCAGGTCCGTGTTCCGGATCGTATCGTCGAGCGGGTTCACATATTCCGAAAGCGTGTGTCCGATGACCTCGGGCTGTTCAAAAATTTCCTTCGCCATGAAATGGCGGTGATTGCCCTTGTCGACCAGGGCAGCCGAGACATCGGCAATCCGGATGGGACGTTTGACCGGTTGCCCATGGACATCGAAAACCGCAACCGAGGTACGAGTGATCTCTACCCGGTCGCCATCTTCGAGGAAGCTGACACGGCTGGTCATGGGGGCAAGTGCGAATGCATCGGAGCCGAGATACATGGCGTCATCGCCATATCCGACGGCCAAGGGAGGGCCGCGACGCGCACCGATGATCAGATCTTCCTCGCCACGAAAAATGATGCCGAGCGCAAACGCGCCCTCCAGTTCCGTGAGCGCGGCGCTGGCGGCCTCCCGGGGAGAAATCCCCTGGTCGAGATAATGGGTCACGAGATGCGCGATGACTTCGCTGTCCGTTTCCGTCGTGAAAATGGCTCCCCCGGCAGTCAGCCTCTCGCGCAGCTCCCGAAAGTTCTCGATAATGCCGTTATGGACGATAGCGACACGGTCCGTCACATGAGGATGCGCGTTCCTTTCGACGGGAGCGCCATGCGTTGCCCAGCGCGTATGGCCAATGCCTATAATGCCGTCGAGCGGATTGTCGTCGAGCGCACGTTCCAGATTTGCGAGCTTGCCTTCCGCGCGCCGGCGAATGATTTCCCCGCCCGACAGCGTTGCAATCCCCGCACTGTCATAGCCGCGATATTCGAGACGTTTCAACGCCTCCAGAATAATGGGCGCAACAGGCTTCGTTCCAATGATGCCGACAATGCCACACATGCTATTCGCCTGAAGCCTTCTTCTTGTCTTTGTGTTTCGCGTGGAACGCCGCCGCCCAGCCCGGTTTTTCGAATTGTCTTGCGCGGGCAACGCCCAAAGCATCCGCGGCTACATCTTTTGTCACGACACTGCCGGAGCCGAGATAAGCCCCATCGCCGATGCTGACCGGAGCGACCAGCGAACTGTTGGAGCCGATAAAGGCGCCAGCACCGATATCCGTGAAAAACTTGTTATATCCGTCGTAATTGCACGTGATGGTACCCGCGCCGATATTGGCGCCCGCACCGACGCGCGCATCGCCGATATAGGACAGATGATTGACCTTGGCGCCGTCCTCGATCCGCGCCTTCTTTGTTTCCACGAAGTTGCCGATCCGCGCCTTGCGGCCGATTTCGGAACCCGGCCGGATGCGTGCAAAAGGACCGATCTCCGCTCCTTCTGCAACATGCGCACCTTCGAGGTGAGAGAAAGCCTTGATAGTGACGCCGTTGGCAATGACGCAACCGGGCCCGAAAACAACATTCTGGCCCACCGTCACGTCCTCTCCGAACTCGGTATCCATGCTCAAGTAAACGCTCGACGGATCGAGCATCGTAACGCCACCGGCCATGGCGGCCATGCGCAGCCTTTGCTGCATGGTGGCTTCGGCCGCCGCCAGATCAGCGCGGCTGTTGACACCCTGCATATCCGCTTCGAGACAGAAGACCGCGCTGCAGACAAGACCGGCGGCGCGGCCATGCGCGACGAAGTCCGTCATGTAGAATTCACCCTGAGCGTTCTTGTTGGTGAGCTTGGCGAGGAGCGCCGGCAGATGCGCGGCGCGAACCGCCATCGGCCCGCCGAAACAGAGCTTGTTCTTGCGCTCTTCCTCGCTCGCATCCTTGTGCTCGACAATCCTGACCACATCGTTGCCATCGAGGATGAGCCGTCCGTAACCGGTGGGATCGGCCGCCTCAAAACCCAGAACGACGATGTCGCTGCCTTCTTCGCAACGCCGCGTCATATCCGCCAGCGTTTCCGCGCGGACAAGCGGCGTATCGCCAAAGACGACGAGGACCACACTTTCTTTCTTATCGATATGCGGTGCGGCGGCACGAACCGCGTCGCCCGTACCGAGCTGCTTTTCCTGGACCGCAATAGTAAGACCGGAAACGAGACCACGGGCATAAGTGGCGACTTCGTCCATGCCCGGTCCGACAACCAGCACCGGACGTTCGCTGCCAAGCGCGCTGACAGCGGACAGAACATGGCCCAGCATGGGCTTGCCGGCGATGGGATGCAGCACCTTGGGCAAGCGCGATTTCATCCGCGTGCCTTTGCCCGCGGCAAGAATGACGGCGCCGGGAGCGTTCGTCGTCATGGGCTCGATAGTCTCCACTTAAACCCGAGGAACGGGAGCGCCAAAAATTGCACAGCGCCCAGTTAATACGGAAATGAATTTATATTTCGCTATGTTGCCCCGATTCCCTGAGGCCCGGGTAGAGCAATGGCGCCTCAGCGGTTGGGCTCCAAAAGCCGTTTTTCCCAGGCAAGTGCATGCGCAACGATCACGTCCAGATCGTCGAACGCAGGCTTCCAGTCGAGCGTGCTTTTGATCAGCGCCGGATTGGAAACCACGGAAGCCGGGTCGCCAAGACGGCGTGGTGCCCTGCGGATTTCATAACCATGGCCTGCCGCCCGCTCGACAGCATCCAGCACTTCGAGGACCGAGAACCCATGCCCATAGCCGCAATTGGCAACGAGGCTGGAGCCGCCTTTCCTGAGATAGCCGAGGGCGGCGGTATGCGCCGCCGCGAGGTCGCTCACATGGATATAATCGCGGATACAGGTGCCGTCGGTTGTCGGATAATCGTCGCCGAAAATCTCGATATGAGGCCGCTGGCCAAGGGCCGTCTGGCAGGCGACCTTGATGAGGTGGGTCGCATTTGCCGTCGACTGTCCGACACGGCCCTTCGGATCCGCGCCGGCAACATTGAAATATCGCAAGGCCGCGTAGCTCATGTCATGGACCGCGGCGACGTCGCTCAACATCCATTCGGTCATCAGCTTCGAGCGGCCATAAGGCGACATCGGCCGCAGCACGGCGCTTTCATCCACCGGCGATTGCTCCGGCATTCCGTAGACGGCGGCAGTGGATGAGAAAATGAAATGCTTCACGCCGCCCGCCACGCATCTCTCGATGAGGGTGCGCGATTTGGCGGTGTTGTTGAGATAGTATTTGAGCGGGTCTGCCACGGATTCCGGCACGATGATCGAGCCGGCAAAATGGATCACCGCCTCGATTTCATGTGTCGCGATGATCCTGTCGACAAGCGCCTCATCCGCTATGTCGCCGATATAGAGAGCCTCCGGCTCCTGAACCGCCCAGTCAAAGCCGGTCGAAAGATTGTCGAGAACGACAACCTTTTCGCCGGAACTGGCCAGATCGAGGGCTGTGTGGCTGCCGATATAACCCGCACCGCCGGTAACGAGAACGCTCATGGAGGACCCTGCTCAACTATTCCACCAGGGTCTTATACCTTGAACTTCATCTCCACATAGTTGACGAGTTTCTCCACCGCCTCGTCTATCGGCGTGATGGCCGTATCCACGGTCAGTTCGGCGCTCTCCGGCTCCTCATAGGGGGCGGAAATACCCGTGAAATCCTTGATCTCACCAGCTCGGGCCTTCTTGTAGAGGCCCTTCGGATCGCGCGCCTCGCAGGTGGCGACGTCCGCCTTGACGTAGATTTCGTGGAAATCCGCCTCTGCCGCAGCTCGCGCACGGTCGCGATCCGACCTGTAGGGCGAGATGAAGGAGGTGATGGCAATCATGCCAGCGCGCGCGAACAGCGCCGAGACCTCCCCGACGCGGCGGATATTTTCCGCGCGGTCTTCGGGCGAGAAGCTCAGGTTGGCATTGAGGCCGTGCCGCACGTTATCCCCGTCCAGAACGAAGACGTTATAACCCTTCTCGAAGAGCTTTTTCTCGAGTGCGACGGCGAGCGTCGACTTACCCGCGCCGGAGAGGCCGGTGAACCAGAGCACACCGCCCTTGTGACCGTTGCGGAAGGCGCGCGCCTCATTGGTGATGCCATGCTCGACGCGGGTGATGTTGGTCGAACGCGACGTAATGAGGTCGCGCTGGTCGGCATAGCCTTCCATCGAAATGATGCCGCCGCCGGCGATGTCGTATTTGTCGATGAGAACGAAACGGCCGCTTTTCGGCGCCTTGGTGAACTCGTCGAGAGCGAGCATGCGGCGCGCACGAATGACGATTTCGGCAACCTGGTTGCGTTCAACCTGATGGGAAGAGGAGTTGGAAAGATCGCTCGTATCGACAATGCTTTCAATCGACTGAACGGTAACCGGTGCCTCGAGCGTGCCGAGTTTGATGCGGTAGCTCTTGCCCTTTACCAGAGGCTCATGGCCAAGCCAGAAGATGCGTGCACGGAACACATCCGTCTCGATCGGGGGATTTTCGGCATGGCTGACGAGCTCGCCGCGTTCGACGAAAATCTGCTCATCGAGCGTGATGCCGATGGATTCTCCCGCAACGCCTTCAGTGGGGGCCTGCTTGCCGGGAACTGTCGACCAGTACTCGATGGACTTGACCCGCGCCGTCTTGTTCGACGGCGAGAAAACGAGTTCGTCGCCGACCGCGAGCCGGCCTTCCTCGATACGCCCCGCGATAATGCGGCGATGGTCGAACTTGTATACGTCCTGCACCGGGAACCGCAACGGCCGGTCGACGGGCGACGCGGCGGGCAGAAAGCTGTCGAGGGCCTTCACAATCGTCGGCCCCTTGTACCAGGGCATCGCGCCTGTCTGGTTGACGATATTGTCGCCCTGACGCGCGGAAACCGGAATGACGAAGGTCGGCGTCACGCCGATGGAGGTGAGATAGTCGCGGTATTCCTGCTCGATCAGGTCGAACTGATCCTTTTCGTAGTTGATCAGGTCCATCTTGTTGACGGCGACCGCGACCTGCCGGATGCCAAGCAGATGCAGCAGGTAGCCGTGACGGCGGGACTGCTCGCGCACGCCTTCGGCCGCGTCGATGATCAGCAGCGCGGCGTCCGATTGCGCGGCGCCGGTGATCATATTCTTCAGGAATTCCTTGTGGCCCGGCGCATCGATGATGGTGTAGTCGCGCGCCTCGGTCTTGAACCAGATCTGGCTGGTGTCGATGGTGATGCCCTGATCGCGCTCCGCCTGCAGTGCATCCATGAGGAAGGCCCATTCGAACGGCACGCCGCGCCGCTCGCACATCGCCTTGATGGACTCGTATTTGCCATCCGGCAGGGAGCCGGTGTCATGAAACATACGACCGACAAGCGTGGACTTGCCATGGTCGACATGGCCCACGATGACGATGCGCAGGAGATCGCGATAGGAGGCAGGATTGGTGTTCACGGCGGCCAGCCTGACCTTGGCTTCGGATACTTCGGACATGATCGAATTCCCTTACAGGTAGCCGTCGGCGCGGAGACGCTCGAACGCGTCTTCCGACTCGTGATCCATCGCGCGGCCCGAACGCTCGGAAATCCGCGTCGTCCTCAGCTCCTCGATGATTTCCTCGACGGTCGTCGCCGTGCTGGCGACAGGCGAGGTGATGTCCTTGTCGCCGAGCGAACGGTAACGCTTGCCGTCCTTGGCGAAATAGAGCGGGATCGTCGGGATCTGTTCGCGCTGCGTGTAGAGCCAGATATCGACTTCCGTCCAGTGCAGCAGCGGATGGATGCGGATATGCGTGCCCGGCGGGAAATCGGTCTTGAACTGGTCCCAGAACTCCGGCGGCTGATCCTTGAAGTCCCACTGGCCAGTAAGGCCGCGCGGGCTGAACACACGCTCTTTCGCGCGGGTCGCCTCTTCGTCGCGGCGGATGCCCGCGAAAAGCGCGTTGAAGCCATGCTTCTTGATCGCGAGCTTCAGGCCTTCGGTCTTGCGCGCGGCGGAACGCGCGGCAGGCGGCAGCGTCTCGTCGATCGTATCGAGCGGCGGGCAGAGCTCGCGGATGAAGTTCAGATTCCACTCCGCCGCATAGCGGTCGCGGAATTCGTACATTTCAGGGAATTTCTTCTCGGTATCGACATGCATCACGGGAAACGGCACGTGACCGAAAAAGGCCTTCCGCGCCAGCCAGATCATGACGTTGGAATCCTTGCCCAACGACCACAGCATCGCGATGTTCTCGATCCGGTTGAACGCCTCCCGGAAAATGAAAATGCTTTGGCTTTCAAGCTGGTCCAGACGATCCATGGCTGCCTTCCTGCCGGGGGCGCCATGCGCCGGCCCGCCAATATACACAAAAACAACGGGATTAAAAATCTAATCCCATTTGCGATTGTGATTTAATGCGCCCACTTGCCATTTGCAAGCGCGAAATGGCGCAAAAGTCAGCCGTCAATCGTCGACGTCTTGCCCGCTCAGCGGCGCGAAGCGCGCTTTGCCGGTGCCGGGCAACGCGAGGCCGGAACGAGCTTTTCCGCCGTACGCCGCACCGGCCGGGCACTGACCACAGCGGAAGTGATGCGGCCGCCGCGGCCAAGACTCTTGCCCTCGAGTTTTCTCATCAGCGCGTCGATGCGAGCCTTGATTTCCCGCTCCGAGCGCGCGGCTTCCTGCTCTCTCTGGTTCCGCAGGCTGTTCATATGCAGCGCGGTCAGAATAACGAACAAAAGTATCAATCCACCCACGGAAATCTGGGTCTCCATGGACATATTCCCAAGGAGTTCAGCAACCGTCATATCGTTCCCCATCGTCAGTTCAACGCAGCCCTTGCGCGCGACTCTATGCAGATTTCGGGCCTTTGCCAGTGCATCGTTGCATCAGCATTTGAGAAATGGCGGGTGCCTTTCAGGCGGCTAAATTTCAGGCAAATGAATGGGTTTTGGGCAGGAATACGCCACTTTCCTATCCGGCCCGGCATCGTGTATGTAGGCCCGACAGCTTTTCCGCGCACCAGCAAGAGTATGACAGCATGGACGCCATCGACAGCTTGATAGAAGGTTACCGCTCGTTCCGCGCCGGAACCTACAAACAAAATGAGGAGCGATATCAGGCACTTGCGGCGAAACGCCAACAACCCAAGGCGCTGATCATCGCTTGTTGCGACAGCCGCGCTGACCCCGCAATGGTGTTTTCGGCGGATCCCGGAGAGCTTTTCGTGGTGCGGAACGTGGCCAACCTGGTGCCGCCCTACCAGCCCGACAGCCACTATCACGGCACCAGCGCGGCACTCGAGTTTGGCGTCAAAGGCCTTGAAATTGCTGACATAATCGTAATGGGCCATGCCGGCTGCGGCGGCATCGAGGCGCTGTACGAGGCAGGTTGCGGACACCCGCCGGAAGGCGATTTCATCTCCAACTGGATGTCGCTCGCAACCGGCGTCGAAACCGCCATCCGCACCAAGCATGGCGACCTCGAAAAGCCCGGCCTGCTCCGCCTGATGGAACAAGGTGCCGTGGTGCAATCCCTTGATATGCTTAGGACTTTCCCCTTCATCGCGGAACGGGAAAAGGCCGGAAAGCTGCGCCTCCACGGCTGGTTCTACGGCATCGGGACAGGCATTCTCTCGATCTACGACCCCGCCACGGAACGCTTCGACGCCGTTCCCGAATAAGCAAAGCCGCCGATTGTCACAATTCAAAAGCCGCGGCTTTCCGCCATCGTTCCGGTACCGGATTCGACTGTCGTCAAACCGTCATCAAACCGTCATGGCGATTGCGGGCAACGCACCTCCGGTCAGCGCGAAAGCGGCGGGGATAAATCCGATACGGGGATAAATGCCCCTGCCCGCCCGTTACGAGCAACCGGCGGCCTTGTCCCCGACATATCTGCGGAAGACCCAGCCGGCGGTCCCATCCGCCCGCTCGATCCGGTGCCACTGCGCACCCTCATCCTGACCGACAAGCCGCAACGGCTCGCACGCATCAAGCACGCCGATCACCTCGCCCGCATTGCCGGGCGACGCACGGAGATAGACGTTCGAGATGGCGAAGGCATTCGCGTCTTCCATCGGCGCGACGGTGGCGGCTTCTTGAGCGGGTGTAGCCTCCACAGCGGGACGCGACAGGAGAGCGGCGAACTCAGCCGTGACGGGAGACGATCCGCCCACGGATGAAGGAGCGGAAGGCGCAGGCGCCGCCGAGATGGCAACGGGAGCGGGAATGGCAGGCGCGCGCGGCTCGGCACTCGCGATGGGCATGGAGCGGACCGGCTCGCGCATCGGCAGGGGTTGCTGCTCGAAAAGACCTTCGGCTGCGGCAACGGCTTCGTTGATCTCATCGCGCGGCACACCGAAATCGAACAGCAGCGCGGCAAGAACAACCGCGCCGATGAAAGCGCCGGTCACGACATAAGCGATACGCGCGCGCGACACCTGCGACCAGGGCAACTCCGGCTCGGAATAATCCGCGCTTTCGATATGCTTGTGAACTTCCTCGCCGAGACGCGACAGCGGCCTCTCGACATCGACATCGAGAAACTTCGCATAGGCGCGCGTGAAGCCGACGGTCTGCGGCAATGCCGGCAGCAGCTCGAACTGTCCTGCCTCGATCGCCTGCAGATAGACCGGCCTGATCCTGAGCCGGTCGGCAATATCCTTCAATGACAATCCGGCCGCTTGCCGCGCGTCGCGCAGCGTCTCGCCGATTTCCTGTCTGTGTTCTGCCATACGGGTCATCCAAAAGTCCGACGTTCCGTAATCAGGCTAGCGGGACATGGTTACCAATAATGTACGATTTTGTCTCGCTTTGAGGTGCCATCCATATTTACGGGGCGGATATGGCGGCAGTGAGGCAGCGTTAACCAATCGGCAACCATAAATGGCGGGCTGTAATGCCGCGGAGCACCGGCTTTGACAATCCGCGGACAAGGGTTACTCTCTCCTCATTATGCGCAAAGCACAGACACGCATTATTCTGACGCCGGGTACGTTGCTCGCGGGACATTAGCCCCGGGCTGACGCCGCATTTCCATGCGCGCACCGTCCGGGGACCGACCTCAACCTTCATTTTTTCTTTCCGCCGGCAGGCTCCATGAGCCGCGCCGCCACGAGGTATGTGCATGTCCACTCACAAGGGCGGCGCGAGCCGTCCGCAACTCATCCTGGCCGCCACCCCGCCGCCCGAGCAAAGGCCCCTTCTCACCCGGCATGATTTTGCGCGGCTCGAACTTGCCTGCTTCGAGCAGCTCGACCTTCTGAACCCGATGCAGCCCTTCGTGCGCGCGAAGCTCGAAGAGGCACGCATTGTGTCCGGCAACGAGATAGCGGAGACGGTTGCGACACTTGGCAGCATCGTCCGCTACCGCATCGAGGATCGAATGCTGGAACGGCGCCTGCTGCAGCTCGACAACCGGCACGCGCCCAACGGGCAATATCTGAGCGTGCTGACGCCGATCGGCCTCGCCTTGCTCGGACGTTCGACGGGCGATCTCTGCGAGGCGGAGCTTTTCAACGGCGCGAAACTGACAATCAGGATCGCGCTTATCGAACACCAGCCGGAAGCCGAAATCCGCCGCCGCGTGAAATCGCGGCAGCAGGACGAGCTGCCGGACGACCCCGGACCGGAGGCCGCGTGACATGGGAAGAATGATGCAAACGATTGTCGTGGACGATCTTCCGCAGATCGTCGTGGCGGAAGAGCAATTCGACGCGCTGTCGGATATTGCCGAAGGCCTGACCGGCGTGCTGCCGCATGTCGCGGGCTTTCTCGACCGCGAACTCAACCGCGCCCGGCTGCTGCCGCTGGCGCATGTACCGTCCGATGTAGTGAAGGTGAATTCCACCGTCGAATTCACCCTCGACACCAGAGGCGAGCGCGTGGAAAGGCTGAAGCTTGCTTTTCCGGCGGAAAGCACAGCCGGTGATGGATATGTTTCCATCGCTTCGCCGGTTGGCGTCGCCCTTCTCGGTCTTCGCGAAGGACAGTCCATTGAATGGACCTCGCGCTATGGCGAGCGGCGTTCGCTCAAGGTCCTGAAGGTGACGGGATAGCGGCAAGGCGGCGCGCGGAGAAATCCGCGCGCCGTCTTTCACGCCGTCCGGTAAGGCTCGGGCGAGCCTTCCGGATATTGCGGCAGGCCATCGCTCAACATGAGCCACGGCACCTTGGCGGAAACCCAGATGTGCATTTCGGGATTTATGGATTGCGGATCGTCGAGCGTCGCCAGCGGGAAGCCGAGACGGTCGCCGTCGAGCGGTTCGAGCGTCACGCTTGACCCGCATTTCGGACAGAAATGACGCCAGAGCCGCTCGGACGAGCGCCAGCGCGCGGTCTCGCCCGTGACCGTCACAGCTTTTTTCGGAAAGGAAGCAACGGCGAGGAACGGCGATGCCATCGCCTTCTGACAGATACGGCAGTGACAGACGCGCGAGCCGATCGTCTCCGCCTCGATGCGATAACGCACGGCGCCGCAGGCACAGCCGCCTTCATAGGGCGGCGGGGTATTGAAGGGATTTGCGGGCATGAACTATTCCGTCGAACTTACATCTTCATGCGCAGCGGGCCGATGAAATCCGCCTTGCCGATTTTTACGCCGCGTGCGCGCAGGATGTCGTAGGCCGTGGAGGCGTGGAAATAGAAATTCGGGAAGGAGAAGGAAAGCAGGAAATTTTCCGCCGTGAAGGGAAGCTGGTGCTTGCCGAGATGGAAGATGACGTCCTTGCCCTGAAAGGCGTCGAGCGCATCCGGCGTTACTTTTTCGAGACCGGCTTTCGCGTCATCGACCAGCTTCTGCAGGCTCGCATAATCATGCGTGCCGGGGTCTTTCGGCGGCGAAAATGTACCGCTCTGGACGCCCTCGACGGCACCGAAGGAATGATGCGCGATGGAGGCGATCTGGAAGCTGAAAGGCAGCATGTCGTCGATCACGCGCGCGGCGACGATGTCGTTCGGATTGGTGCCCTGCTCCTCGCAGAAGGCGGCGCCCTTTTTCAGGAAGCCGGAGACGGCGGTGAGCGTCTGCAGGTAGTTCGGAACGGCAATTTCATAAAGCGAGAGCGACATGTTTCCCCCCGGGATGCACCGCCCTGGCGGCGCGTTTGTTTCGGTGGCGGGATGCTCTATCAGCGAGAGCGAAAACTCAACCGCATCACCGACGGAAACGCGCGGAAAACGCGAAAAGTGGTGAGCCCTGATGGGATCGAACCATCGACCTACTGATTAAAAGTCAGCCGCTCTACCGCTGAGCTAAGGGCCCGCCGGAGGAGCGGAAAACGGGGCCGCGCCTCGAAAGGTGGGCGGAACTTAAGGGGCGCGCTGCATGGGGTCAACACCGGATGGCGCCCGGGCCAAGTCCTTTTGTCCTCTCGCATTTTTCATGACGGCCGAGCCCCGCCGGTCATGTTTGCGCGAATCCCCTTCCGGCATGATGGCGAAGAAGGTCCCCGCCCCTGCGGCGGATGGAACCCTATGGAACCCATTGAGCGGCAGAACCGTTCTCTCTCATGGGAAATTCATTCGATCCATGGGGGAGTTTCATGACAGAGATGCCGCAAACCGGCCAACCCACCCGCCGCCCGCAAGACGAGTGGTGGGTGCCCGAGAAGCCCCGGCGCGGCTTCGGCTGGTGGTGGAGCGGCTTTATCGGCGCGGTGATCGCGCTGACGGGGCTGCTGCTCGCGGGCGGCGGCTTCTGGCTGCTTCTGCTTGGCGGCTCCTGGTATTACGTCATCGTCGGCATCGCGCTCACGGCTGCGGGCCTGCTGATGATGTTCCACGACATGGCGGGGCTCTGGACCTATCTCGCTGCATGGCTCTTCACGCTCGCCTGGGCTTACTGGGAAGCGGGCCTCGAGCCTTGGGCGCAAGTGCCGCGCCTTGTCGCGCCGACGGTGCTGCTTCTGCTGGCGCTCACCGCGATACCGGGCCTGCGTAAACCCCGGATGGATCGGCGATACCCCTCCTCCGGCACGGCGCTGAGCATTCTCGTGCTGCTCGGTCTTGGCGGGGCGCTGCTGCTGCGCGATGTGGCGCCGCCCGCCTTCGCGAATGGCGGCCAAAGGCAGCAAAGCATGGAGCCGGTGGAGGAAGGCGGGAACGGCGGCGAAAACATCGACATGCCGCCTGAAGTGACGGCGGCGCCCACCACTGCGGTGGAAGCGGACCGCATTTTCAGCGCGGGCGCCGACTGGCCGGCCTATGGCGGCTCGAATGCCGCGACGCGCCACTCACCCCTGACGCAGATCACGCCGGAGAATGTGTCGCGGCTACGGGAGGTCTGGACCTATCGCAGCGGCGACATGCCGAGCGAGGCGGCGGCGGGCGAATATGCGCCGGAGAACACGCCGCTCAAGATCGGCAATAATCTCTATCACTGCACCGCGAAGAACATCATGGTGGCGCTGGACGCGGCAACCGGCGAGGAAATCTGGCGCCACGACCCGGAAGTGCCCGATGCCGCCATTCCCTATGGCGCGACCTGCCGGGGCGTCGCCTATTACGAGGCGCCGCAGGCGGCTGCCGGCGAGACCTGCGCCACGCGCATCATGGAAGCGACGCTCGACGCGCGGCTGATCGCCGTCGATGCCGCGACGGGCGCGCCCTGCCCCGGCTTTGGCGAGAACGGCACGGTCGATCTCAATGAGGGCATCGGCGAGACGGTGCCGGGCTGGTATTCCGTGACCTCGCCGCCGACCATTGTGCGCGGCATTGCCGTTGTCGGCGCGCAGGTGAAGGACGGGCAGGCTGAAGACGCGCCATCGGGCGTCATCCGCGGCTATGATGCGGTGAGCGGCGAACTCGCCTGGGCATGGGACATGGGCCGACCGGACCGCAAGGGCGCACCGCCGGAAGGCGAGACCTATACGCGCGGCACACCCAACATGTGGACCATCGCCGCCGGAGACAGCGCGCTCGGCCTTGTTTATCTGCCGATGGGCAATTCCTCTGTCGATTACTGGGGCGCCGACCGGGCCGATTACGAGAATGAATACAGCACTTCGCTTGTGGCGCTGGATGTGACGACCGGCGATGTTGCCTGGCATTTCCAGACGGTTCATTACGATGTCTGGGACTACGATCTCGGCTCGCAGCCAACGCTGATCGATCTGCCTACGGAGGATGGCGCGGTGCCTGCGCTGATCCTGTCGAGCAAGCAGGGACCGATCTATGTGCTGAACCGCGCGACGGGAGCGCCGCTCTTCCCGGTCGAGGAGCGGCCGGTGCCGCAAGGCGGCGTCGAGCCCGAGAACCTGTCGCCGACGCAGCCTTATTCGAGCTATGCGACGCTGAGCAAGGAAAGGCTCACCGAAAGCGACATGTGGGGCATGACGCCGCTCGACCAGCTTTGGTGCCGCATCCAGTTCCGCCGCGCATCCTATGAAGGCGAATACACACCGCCGACCGCCGACCGGCGCTTCATACAATATCCGGGATATAATGGCGGCTCCGACTGGGGCAGCGTCGCCGTCGACACGGAGCGCGGCATCCTGATCGCAAATTACAACGACATGCCGAACTTCAACCGCCTGATCCCGCGCGAGGAAGCCGACGAGATGGGCCTGAAGGGCATTCATGAAGGCGGCGGCGAGGAAGGCGAGAAAGGCAGCAGCAGCAGCCGCGCGGAAGGCGAAGGCGACGCGCAGGCAGGCGCGCCCTATGCGGTGCATGTCAATGCGGGCTGGCGGATGCCGACGGGTCTCCTCTGCAAGAAGCCGCCCTATGGCCATATCCGTGCCATCGAACTTGCGACCGGCAAGACGATATGGGACCGGCCGCTCGGCAGCGCCGAGAATAACGGCCCCTTCGGCATTCCGACGATGCTGCCCTTCACCATCGGCACGCCGAACAATGGCGGACCGCTGCTGACGGCGGGCGGGCTGATCTTCATCGCGGCGACGACGGACGACAAGTTCCGCGCCATCGACATCGCGACCGGCGAGACGCTGTGGGAAACCAAACTGCCGGCGGGCGGCCAGACGACGCCGATCACCTATGAGGTGGAGGGACGGCAATACATCGCCATCGCACCGGGCGGGCATCACTTCATGGAAACGAAAATCGGCGATTACGTGATCGCCTATGCGCTGCCGGAGGACTGAGCCTCAAAGGGGCTCGATGTCGCCACCGGCCTGCGCCGCCTTGAAATCGGCGACGAAGGCCGCGAAACGCTGCTCGGCGATGGCGGCGCGCATACCGGCCATGAGGGACTGGTAGTAATGGACGTTGATCCAGCTCACCAGCATGGAGCCGAGCATCTCGCCCGACTTGATGAGGTGATGAAGATAGGCGCGTGAATAATCGCGCGCGGCGGGGCATGTGCTGGTCTCGTCGAGGGGGCGCTTGTCGGCGGCGTGGCGCGCATTCTTCAGGTTCACCTTGCCGCGCGAGGTGAAGGCGAGGCCGTGGCGGCCATTCCGCGTCGGCATCACGCAATCGAACATGTCGATACCGCGCGCGACGGATTCCACGAGGTCGTCCGGCGTGCCGACGCCCATGAGGTAGCGGGGCTTGTTTTCGGGAAGCGCGGGGGTCGTGAAATCGAGAACGCGGAGCATTTCCGCCTGGCCCTCGCCGACCGCGAGACCACCGACCGAGTAACCGTCGAAGCCGATCTCCTGCAGGCCGGCGGCAGACGCCTTGCGGAGCGGCTCATAGGTGCTGCCCTGCACGATGCCGAAAAGCGCCATGCCTTCGGTGCGGTGGGGCTGTGCCTCGAAGGCGGATTTGGAGCGCGCGGCCCAGCGCAGCGACAGCTCCATCGACTTCTTCGCTTCCGCCTCCGTCGCCGGAAAGGGCGTGCATTCGTCGAGCTGCATCTGGATGTCGGAGCCGAGCAGGCATTGGATTTCGATGCTGCGCTCGGGCGAGAGGAGATGGCGCGAGCCGTCGAGATGCGACTGGAAGGTGACGCCCTCCTCCGTCATCTTGCGGAGCTTGGAGAGCGACATGACCTGGAAGCCGCCGCTATCGGTGAGGATCGGATGCGGCCAGTTCATGAAGGAATGGAGGCCGCCCAGCGCCGCGATCTCCTCCGCGCCGGGGCGGAGCATCAGATGATAGGTATTGCCGAGCACGATGTCGGCGCCGGTGGCGCGGACCTGCTCGGGATATAGCGCCTTGACGGTGGCGGCGGTGCCGACCGGCATGAAGGCGGGCGTGCGGATAGTCCCACGCGGCGTGTCGATGGCGCCGGTGCGGGCGCGGCCGTCGGTGGCGGCGAGGGTGAATTTGAACTGGCTCATGACGCGCCATATATCAGGCAGGCGTCGCCATAGGAATAGAAACGGTATTTCTCCGCCACCGCATGGGCATAGGCACGCTTCATCTCCTCCGTCGACCGGAGCGCCGAGACGAGCATGAAAAGCGTCGAGCGCGGCAGATGGAAATTGGTCATGAGGACGTCCACGGCGCGGAAACGGTAGCCCGGCGTGATGAAGATATCCGTCTCGCCGCGAAAGGGATGGACAGTGCCCGCCTCGTCCACAGCACTTTCGAGGAGGCGGAGTGAGGTGGTGCCGACGGCGACGATGCGGCCGCCCTTCGCCCGCGCCTCATTGATGGCGGCGGCTTCCGCTTCCGTGATCTCGCCGCGCTCCGCATGCATTTTATGGGTATCGGTGTCTTCCGCCGTGACCGGCAGGAAGGTGCCCGCGCCGACATGGAGCGTGAGGCGGACGGTCGAGACGCCGCGCGCTTCGATGGCAGCCATGAGCGCGGGCGTGAAATGGAGGCCGGCGGTGGGCGCGGCGACGGCGCCCGGTTCGTCGGCATGGAGCGTCTGATAGTCGGCAACGTCTTCATCATCCGCCGCGCGCTTGCGGGCGATATAGGGCGGCAGCGGCATTTCTCCCGCCGCAGCGATGGCGGCATCGAGCGCGGGGCCGGAGAGCGAGAAGCGAAGTCCCGCCTCGCCGCCCTCGCCTTTTTCCTCGACGGCGGCGGAGAGACCGCCCGGGAAATCTATCGTCTCGCTGAGGTTGAGCTTTTTCGCCGGACGGAGAAAGGCGCGCCATTCATCGGCGCTTTCGCGCTTGTGGAGCATGACCTCGATACGGGCCGACGCCTCGCCCCGCCGCCTCGTGCCGAAAAGGCGCGCGGGGATAACCTTCGTGTCGTTGAAGACGAGGATGTCGCCTTCGCGGAGATGAGACGGCAGGTCGGAGACGGATTTATCGGCAAGCGCGTTTTCCGCCGGGCCGATGACGAGCATCCGGGCACTGTCGCGCGGCCTTGCGGGCCTGAGCGCGATCAGTTCCTCCGGCAGATCGAAATCGAAATCCGAGACGCGCATTGAGGCAACCTGCTCTTACCCACCCTCCCCCTGTGGGAGGGTCAAACGGCTGCAAGCCGTTTGGGGAGGGGTAACGGCATGGCCCGCCATCACACTCGATAGCGAGTTCACTTCATCGAGTCAGAGCCCCCTCCCCGAAAAATCCTCGCGCTGCTCGAATTTTTCGACCCTCCCACAGGGGGAGGGTGGGAAGGAAAGGGCTCCGGAATTTTTAACGGCGCGTCTTATGCCGCGTCGGCGGCGACGCGCATGGAGACGATGCGGTCGGGGTCGCGGACGGGTTCGCCGCGCTTCAGCTTGTCGACGGCGTCCATGCCAGAGACGACCTTGCCCCAGACGGTGTACTGGTTGTCGAGGAAGCGCGTGTCGCCGAAGCAGATGAAGAACTGGCAGTCGGCGCTGTTCGGGTCCTGCGTGCGGGCCATCGAGCAGATGCCGCGCACATGCGGCTCCTTGGAGAATTCGGCCGGGATCTTCTTGCCCGAACCGCCGGAGCCGGTGCCGGTCGGATCGCCGCCCTGCGCCATGAAGCCGTCGATGACGCGGTGGAAGGCAACGCCATTGTAGAAGCCCTCGCGCGCCAGTTCCTTGATCCGCGCGACATGCTTCGGCGCGAGATCGGGGCGCATTTCGATGATGACTTCGCCATGGGGAATTTCCATGACGAGGGTGTTTTCCGGGTCTTTGATATCGGTCATTTGGTATCGGTCCTCGTGTAACTTACTGAGCGTCTGCCGCGACCTGCATCTTCACGATCTTGTCGGGATTGGCAGGCGGTTCGCCGGCGGCGATGTTGTCGACATGCTCCATGCCTTCGACCACGCGGCCGAACAGCGTGTATTCGCCGTCGAGGAAGCTCGCATCGTCGAAGACGATGAAGAACTGGCTGTTGGCGCTGTTCGGGCTCTGCGAGCGCGCCATGCCGAGCGTGCCGCGCTGGAAGCTTTCCTCGCGCGTGAACTCGGCACGGAGATCGGGAAGCATCGAGCCGCCCATGCCGGTGCCGGTCGGATCGCCCGTCTGGGCCATGAAGCCCGGGATGACGCGGTGGAAGACAATGCCATCATAGAAGCCCTCGCGCGCGAGGGTCTTGATCCGCTCGACATGCTCCGGCGCGATTTCCGGCAGCAGCTCGATAACGACGCGGCCATCCTTCAGGTCGAGATAGATGGTGTTTTCGAGATCGGCGGCGGAGGCACGGCCCGGCAGCACGGCCATGCCGGCGGCGAGAACGAACGCCATCATTATATGTGTCAGTCTCGCCATGAAAAACTCCTGTCAGCGAGTTGCGAGGGAGCCGCCTTCAGCGGCTTTTCTTCTGCTCGGCGACGCGCGCCAGCACCTTGGCTTTCACATGAGGCGGCACGAAGGGCGAAATGTCGCCATCCATGCCCGCGATCTGCCGGACGAGCGTGGAGGAGATGAACTGCGTATCCGGCGAGGCGGCGAGAAAGACCGTCTCCACATGCGGGTTCATGACACGGTTCATGCCGACCATCTGTGTTTCGTACTCGAAATCGACCGCGCCGCGCAATCCGCGAAGGATGACAGTTGCGCCATGTTCGTCCGCCGCATTGACGACGAGGCCGGAAAAGGAGGCAGTCGAGATTTTCGAGCCGAGTTCCTTCGCGATCGGCCCGGCCTCCTGCTCGATGAGCTGGAACCGCTCTTCAAGCGTCAGCAGCGGCGTCTTGGTGGCGTTGACGCCGATGGCGACGATCAGGTGATCGACGAGCTTGAGGCCCCGGCGGATGATGTCGAGATGCCCGTTGGTCATCGGATCGAAGGTGCCGGGATAGAGCCCGATGCGCGCCATGGTTCGCTCTCCTATTCCTCGTCCGAGCCGGTTTCCTCGACCCGCTCGACCGAGACGACGCGCTCATCCGGCGCGGTACGGAAAATCGTGACGCCTTGCGTCGCGCGTCCCGCGGCGCGTACATCGTCCACCGGGCAGCGAATGAGCTGGCCGGCATCTGTGACGAGCATGATCTGGTCCTGCACATCGACCGGGAAGGAGGCAACGAGATTGCCGTTACGCGGCGTGACGGCCATGGCGATGATGCCCTTGCCGCCGCGGCCCGACGTCCGGTAGTCGTAGGAGGAGGACCGCTTGCCGAAGCCCTTTTCGCTGACGGTGAGCACAAACTGCTCGCGGGCGCCAAGCTCGGAATAACGCTCGGTCGAGAGCGTCATCTCTTCGGCTGCTTCCTCTTCGCCCTCTTCCGCCTCGACGATTTCGGCTTCCGGCTCCTCGCCCTCGCCGGAAACGGCACGGCGCATGGCGGCGGCCTGCTTCAGGTAAGCGCGCGCCTCCGCCGGCGTGACGTCGACATGACGCATGATGCTCATGGCGATCAGCTTGTCGTCATCGCCGAGACGGATGCCGCGCACGCCAGTTGATTTGCGGCTGGAGAAGACGCGAACCTCGGTAACGGGGAAGCGGACGCAGCGGCCATTCGCGGCGGTGAGCAGCACGTCGTCTTCCTCCGTGCAGATCTGCACGCCGACAATGGCGTCATCCGCATCGTCGCCTTCGAACTTCATCGCGATCTTGCCGTTGCGGTTGATCTGCACGAAGTCCGACAGCTTGTTGCGGCGAACGCTGCCCTTGCGGGTGGCGAACATAACGTGGAGGCTGTCCCAGCTCGCTTCGTCTTCCGGCATCGGCATGACGGTGGTGATGTATTCGCCGTGGTCGAGCGGCAGGATATTGATCATCGCCTTGCCGCGCGCTTGCGGCGTCGATTGCGGCAGACGCCAGACCTTGAGCTTGTAGACCATGCCCGTGGACGAGAAGAAGAGCATGGGCGTATGCGTATTGGCGACAAAGAGACGGGTGACGAAATCCTCGTCCTTGGTCGACATGCCGGACCGGCCCTTGCCACCGCGGCGCTGCGCGCGATAGGTCGAGAGCGGCACGCGCTTGATATAGCCCTGATGGCTGACCGTGACGACCATGTCCTCACGCTGGATCAGGTCTTCATCCTCGAAATCGGATTCGGACTCGGCAATCTCGGTGCGGCGCGGCGTCGCGAACTCGGCTTTGATCGCCGTCAGCTCGGTACGCATGATGTCGAGCACGCGGGCACGCGAACGCAGGATCGAGAGATAATCCTCGATCCGCTCGCCCAGACCCTTCAGTTCGTCGCCGATTTCATCGCGGCCAAGCGCGGTGAGGCGCTGCAGGCGGAGTTCGAGAATGGCGCGGGCCTGCTCCTCCGACATGCGGATGGTGCCGTCTTCACGCAACTGGTGGCGCGGATCGTCGATCAGCGCGATCAGCGGCGCAATGTCCCGCGCCGGCCAGTCGCGCGCCATCAGACTTTCGCGGGCCGATGCCGGGTCTGGCGCGGTGCGGATGAGCTTGATGACCTCATCGATATTGGCGACGGCAATGGCGAGGCCGACAAGGACATGGGCGCGGTCGCGCGCCTTGTTGAGCTCGAACTTGGTTCGCCGTGAAATCACTTCCTCGCGGAAAGCGACGAAGATTTCGAGGAACTGCTTCAGGTTCATCAGCTCGGGACGCCCGTGATCGAGCGCGAGCATGTTGCAGCCGAAGCTCTGCTGCAACGGCGAGAACCGGTAGAGCTGGTTCAGCACCACATCCGGCACGGCATCGCGGCGAAGCTCCACCACCACGCGCATACCGTTGCGGTCGGACTCGTCGCGCAGATCGGCGATGCCTTCGATGCGCTTCTCGCGCACGAGGTCGGCGATCTTTTCCACCATCGAGGCCTTGTTCACCTGATAGGGAATTTCGGAAATGATGATCGCCTGACGGTCTTTTCGCACTTCCTCGAACTCGACGCGGCCGCGCACCACGACCGAGCCCTTGCCCGTGTGATAGGCAAGACGCGCGCCCTGCCGGCCGAGCATGATGCCGCCGGTCGGAAAATCGGGCGCGGGAACATGCTCGATCAATTCATCTATCGTGATGTCAGGATTGTCGATCAGCGCGATACAGGCGTCGATCACCTCGCCGAGATTATGCGGCGGGATGTTGGTCGCCATGCCGACGGCGATACCGTTCGCGCCATTGACGAGAAGGTTCGGCAATTCGGCGGGGAGAACGACGGGCTCCCTTTCGGTGCCGTCGTAATTGTCCTTGAAGTCGATCGTGTTCTTGTCGATGTCGTTGAGCAGCGCATGGGCCGTCTTCGCCATGCGCACTTCGGTGTATCGCATGGCGGCGGGCGGGTCGCCGTCCACCGAACCGAAATTGCCCTGCCCATCCAAGAGCGGCAGGCGCATGGAGAAATCCTGCGCCATGCGCACCAGCGCGTCGTAAATCGACTGGTCGCCATGCGGATGGTATTTACCGATCACGTCACCGACGACGCGGGCCGACTTGCGATAGGGCTTGTTCCAGTCGTAGCCGTTTTCGTTCATCGAAAAGAGGATGCGGCGGTGCACGGGCTTCAATCCGTCCCGCGCATCGGGCAGCGCGCGGCTCACGATCACGCTCATCGCGTAATCGAGATAGGAACTGCGCATTTCATCTTCGATGGCGATGGGAGCGACGTCGCGCTCGGGCGGCGGACCGCCGGCGGAAGGACCGCCCGGACCGCCGGGCGGCGTGCCCGAACCGTTCAAACTATCCATGCCGGTATCGTCGCCCGGGCCTGGCTCGTCACCCGGAATGTCGCTGTCTTGCGTATCGGACAAGTGTTTTTCTGACGTTGAGGGCGCTGTCGCGAAGGCCTGTGAAAGCGGCTCGCGCAACCCCTGAAAGGAACGAAAAAGAGGACATCCGGCAGGCGCCGAATCCCTCTCGTTGACTGCCCGCGAGATTAGCAGTTCCGCCCTATCACGGCAACTTCAAACGCGCCGGATAGCGCCTTGTAACCCACTGAAATAAAAGAGAAAAATCCGCCCGAAGAAAGCCTTCGCCGCAGCCTCTCATTCGACGCGGAAAAGGACCGCCGTCGCGTCGTCATGGCGCTTGAACCGGGGGTGTTCGAGACAGTCGGGATCCTCCATTGCCTCGATGCGACGAACCTCGTCAGCGATGGAGCGGAGGCCGCCAAGCGCGGCACGGCGCACCAGCGCCGCCGGGTCCATGCGGTGATAGTCGAAGACGATGGAGCCGAACCCGTCGCTGAAGAGAAGGCCGGTGACGGGGCGCGAGAGCGGAATGTCCCAATGGCGCATATGGGAGACGGCTTTCGGGTCTATGCCGAGGATCCAGTATCCCTCTTCCGTGTTCTGGCGGCGACGGCTTTCGCGCAGATAGGCCATGATGGCTTCATTGTCGAAAGGCTTCTCGCCGGATGCGAGCGCGGCGATCAGTTCCGCCGTGCGGCTCACGGCCCGCGCCTCGCGCGAGGTGTGCTGCACACCGAAGACCCGCGCCTCGCCGCTGTCATCGTCGAGAAGGATAAGGCCGCAATCGGCGAAGTTCGCACAGGCGAGCTTTCCCTCGCCGGCGTGGAGAAGCGCCATGGCCGCGCTCGGCCATTCGTGGCGCCCGTTCGGCGGGCGAAGACGTTCCTGCTCGAAGCGAAGCGCCAGCGTCTCGATGGTGAAACGGACAAGGCCGTGAAGATCGGCGCCATAACGCGCGGCATGGGCAGCGAAGAGCGCACTCGCCTCCCGCGCAAGCCAGTGCGCCCCGGTCTCAGAGCCGATCAGCGGACCGTCGGCGACATCGGTCGCGCCGTCGATCACCCAGGCATGGGCGCCGGCATGACCGAAGGCGTCTTCATTCGCCTTGTCCGGATTGCCGGGGTCGCTCAAGGTCTCGACGATGCGAAGCATGAGGCAGCCCGGGAAAGGGAGCTCTAGAACGGAATTTCGTCGTCGAGGTCCTGGCTGAAGCTGCCGCGCGAGGAACCGCCACCGCTGCCGCCGCCGAAATCGTCGGAGCCGCTGCCGTAATCGCCGCCACCGCCCGAAGAGCCGCCGCCACCCTTGCCGTCCAGCATGGTCAGCGTCGAGTTGAAGCCCTGCAGCACGATTTCGGTGGAGTATTTCTCGACGCCGGACTGGTCGGTCCACTTACGGGTCTGGAGCGCGCCTTCGATGTAAAGCTTGGCGCCCTTCTTCACATATTGCTCGATGACCTTGCAGAGGCCTTCGTTGAAGACGACGACGCGGTGCCACTCGGTCTTCTCGCGGCGCTCGCCCGTGTTCTTGTCGCGCCAGCTTTCCGACGTCGCGATGCGGAGGTTGGCGATCGGCCTGCCGTCCTGCGTGCGGCGGATTTCGGGGTCGGCGCCTACATTGCCGATCAGGATGACCTTGTTGACGCTGCCTGCCATGTTCTCGCCCTCGCCGGTTGGATGTTTATTGCGCGGACCCTAGCCGCAGGTGCGGTCATGGGCCAGCGATCTCGATAAAAAAGCTGTGGATCAAACGACAAGAGGAATGGCAGCAAGCAGCAAAGTCATCGCGCCAGCGATCATACCGCCAAACAACAGGGTCATTCGCAGGCCATGTCTGGCCATCGTGGCTTCCAGCTCGGACTTCAGCGCATTCATGCCGGCCCGGAAATCCTCTTTGGTAACGAGATCGGCGATGACCATGTCGCGCGCCAGCTTTGCATGTTCGTCGGCCAGCTGCTTGGAAGCGCCAGCCGATTGGAGCCTTTCGGAATAAGTGAGCGTATCAAAATTCAAACCCATCTGTCCCCCGCCGCCTTGAAAGCCTGTTTGTTCTTATTATGTTCTCACAACATGCAATTTGAGGCAAGATGCTTCCCGGGTCCTGCGATTCTTTTATGTCGCGGGGTCTTGGCCCTTGAAGCTGCCCCTGCGGCCCTACATACATGATGCCTGAGACCAAGCCACATTCCCCGTAGCGAAAGATGCGCGCCGCCCGCAAGGCAGTCCGCGCCCGTGAGAGTTCCGGCCCGATGAGCACCGCCTCGAAGAAATCCGCGCCCAACAAGCATAGCGACGTGCAGAACCGCTTTATCCGGGTGGTCGGCGCGCGCGAGCACAATCTGCACGATGTAAGCGTGGAACTGCCGCGCGACGAGCTGATCGTGATTACCGGCCTGTCGGGTTCCGGCAAGTCGTCGCTCGCCTTCGACACGATCTATGCCGAGGGCCAGCGCCGCTATGTCGAAAGCCTGTCGGCCTATGCGCGGCAATTCCTGGAGATGATGCAGAAGCCGGATGTCGACCAGATCGACGGCCTCTCGCCCGCCATCTCCATTGAGCAGAAGACAACCTCGCGCAACCCGCGCTCGACGGTCGGCACCGTCACCGAAATTCACGACTATATGCGCCTCCTCTGGGCCCGCATCGGCATTCCCTATTCGCCCGCCACGGGGCTGCCCATCGAAAGCCAGACCGTGACGCAGATGGTCGACCGCGTGATGGCGCTGCCGGAGGGCACGCGGCTCTTCCTGCTGGCGCCGATCGTGCGCGGCCGCAAGGGCGAATACCGCAAGGAATTCGCCGAACTGCAGAAGAAGGGCTTCCAGCGCGTGAAGGTGGACGGCACTTTCTACGAGATCGCGGACGTGCCTGCGCTCAACAAGAAGCTGAAGCACGATATCGACGTGGTGGTGGACCGCATCGTCGTGCGCGGCGATCTCGGCAACCGGCTGGCCGACAGCTTCGAAATCGCCCTCGATCTCGCGGACGGCATTGCCGTGATCGAAATGGCGGATGCCCCGAAAGACGACAAGAAAAGCGCGGACGCGGAGCGGATCATTTTTTCCTCGCGGTTTGCCTGTCCCGTCTCCGGCTTCACCATCGATGAAATCGAGCCGCGGCTCTTTTCGTTCAACAACCCGTTCGGCGCCTGCCCGGAATGCGACGGGCTCGGCACGCAATTCTATATGGACCCTGACCTCGTGGTGCCGGATCACGGCCTATCGCTGAAAAAGGGCGCCATCGCACCCTGGTCACGCTCGACCTCGCCCTATTACACGCAGACGCTGATGGCGCTAGCGAAGCAGTACAAATTCTCGATGACGGCGCCCTGGTCGCAACTGCCGGAAGAAGCGCAGGAGGTGATCCTCTACGGCTCCGGCGATGAAGTCGTGACCTTTGCCTATGATGACGGCATGCGCTCCTACAAGACGAAGAAGCCGTTCGAGGGCGTGATCCCCAATCTGGAGCGGCGCTGGAAAGAAACGGACAGCGCCTGGGCGCGAGAGGAAATCGAACGCTATCAGGGCATCACGGATTGCGACGCCTGCCACGGCTTCCGCCTGAAGCCGGAGGCGCTCTCCGTGAAGATCGCCAAATGCCATATCGGCGAAGTCTCGCAGATGTCGATCCGCGCGGCCGACAAATGGTTCGCCGAACTCGGCGGCCACCTGACGGCGAAGCAGAACGAAATCGCCGGCCGGGTGCTGAAGGAAATCCGCGAACGGCTGCATTTCCTCAACAATGTCGGCCTCGAATATCTGACGCTGGCGCGCAATTCCGGCACATTGTCCGGCGGCGAGAGCCAGCGCATCCGGCTCGCATCGCAGATCGGTTCGGGCCTGACGGGCGTTCTCTATGTGCTGGACGAACCTTCCATCGGCCTTCACCAGCGCGACAATGACCGGCTGCTCGAGACGCTGAAGCGGCTGCGCGACCTCGGGAATACGGTGATCGTGGTGGAGCATGACGAGGATGCGATCCGCGTCGCCGATCACGTGGTCGACATGGGGCCGGGCGCGGGCGTGCATGGCGGCCGTGTGGTGGCGGAAGGAACGCCCGAAGACATCATGGCGAATCCTGAAAGCCTCACCGGGCAGTACCTGACGGGTTTTCTGCAGATCCCCCTGCCCGCCACACGCCGCCCCGGCAATGGCAAATGGCTGAAGGTGACGGGCGCGAAGGAAAACAATCTGAAGGATGTGACGGCGGAAATTCCGCTCGGCACCTTCACCTGCGTTACCGGCGTGTCGGGCGGCGGCAAGTCGACGCTCCTGATCGAAACGATCTACAAGGCCGTGTCGCGGCGCCTGAACAATACGCGCGACCACCCGGGCGCCTTCGACGAGATTTTCGGGCTCGAACATCTCGACAAGATCATCGACATCGACCAGTCGCCCATCGGCCGCACGCCGCGCTCGAACCCGGCGACCTATACGGGCTCGTTCACTTTCATTCGCGACTGGTTCGCCGAACTGCCGGAAAGCCGCGCGCGCGGCTACAAGCCGGGACGCTTCTCCTTCAACGTGAAGGGAGGCCGCTGCGAAGCTTGCCAGGGCGACGGCGTCATCAAGATCGAAATGCACTTCCTGCCCGACGTCTATGTGGAGTGCGATGTCTGCCACGGACACCGCTATAACCGCGAGACGCTGGAAGTGAAATTCAAGGACAAGTCGATTGCCGACGTGCTGGAAATGACGGTGGATGAGGCGGCGAGCTTCTTCAAGGCCGTGCCGGCGGTGCGCGACAAGATGGAAATCCTCCAGCGCGTTGGCCTCGGCTATATCAAGGTCGGCCAGCAGGCGACGACGCTTTCGGGCGGCGAGGCGCAGCGCATCAAGCTAGCCAAGGAACTGTCGCGGCGCGCGACCGGCCGCACGATCTACATTCTCGACGAGCCGACCACGGGACTTCATTTCCACGACGTGGCGAAGCTGCTTGAAGTGCTGCATGAGCTGGTCGAGAGCGGCAACACGGTGGTCGTGATCGAACACAATCTCGAAGTCATCAAGACCGCCGACTGGATCCTCGACCTTGGCCCCGAAGGCGGCGACGGCGGTGGCGAGATCGTGGCGGCGGGTACACCGGAAGATGTCGCGGCCGAACCGCGCTCCTATACCGGGCACTATCTGAAAGAGCTCTTCAAGCGCCGGCCCGGCAAAAGCGCCGGAGCGAACGCAAAGACACGCAAGGCAAGCGCCGCGGCGAAGAGCAAGACAAGTGCCCGCAAGGCCGCGCCCAAACCGGCGGCCCGCGTCAAGGGCCGAAAAAAGATCGGCTAGCGCCGTTCCCGCCCGCACCCAAAGTCTCTATAACTGCGCCCGTAACCGGTGAAGAGTGTGGGGTACAGGGACTTATGTCGGGGGCGTCGCTAGACCGTCGCGAATTTCTGAAGCTGTTTGCGGCAACGGCGGGATGCTTCGTCGCCACCGCGATGACCACGCCCTTTGTGCCGTCACTTGGCACGGCAAGAGCGGCGCGCGGCGCCTTTCATTTTCCGCAAGGCCTGGCCTCCGGTGACCCGCAGCCGGACGCCGTCATGCTGTGGACGCGCGTCGAGGCAATCGACCCGGAGGCGGCGTTGCCGAACGGCGATATCGACCTTTACGTGCAGGTCGCGACCGATACGGATTTCGCGCGCGTGGTCGTACAACAAGCGGTACGGGCGACACGCGCCTCCGACCACACCGTCCGCGTCTTCGTGCGCGGGCTCGCTCCCGACACTGTTTACTATTATCGCTTCTATGCCGGCGGCGACAGCTCGGCCGAGCCGGGCCGCACGCGCACCGCGCCACGCCCCGGCACCAAGCGCGACGTACGCTTTGCCGCTGTCTCCTGCCAGAACTACGAGCAAGGCTATTACGGCGCGTTGCGGCGGCTGGTGAATGACGACATTGCCGCCGCGCCGGAGCAACAGATCGACTTCGTGCTGCATCTTGGCGACTTCATTTACGAACGCACTGGCGATGTGCCGGAAGACCGGCGGCCGTCGCGGCTGGCCGGCCCCCTGCCCGACGGCACGGAACCCTGGGTGCCGGACGGCACAAGACCGTGGTGGCAGAAGGGCGGACAGGCCGCCGTTTCGCTTGCCGATTACCGCGCGCTCTACAAGACCTATCTCACCGATCCCGACCTGCAGGCGGCACGGGCACGCTTTCCTTTCGTGCATACATGGGACGACCATGAATTCACGAACGATGCCTGGCAGAGCCACGACACTTATTTCGGCGATGGCGGGCCCGCGGCAAAGCGGAAGCTCGCCGCCAACAAGGCGTGGTTTGAATTCATTCCCGCAGTGCTCTCTCAAACGCCGAAATTCAACGGCATCGAACGCGCGGCGCATGACTTCCGGAATGTGCGTGTCGAGGATGGCGAGCTGGGCGAACCGGACGAGAACTATCTCTATCAGGGTACGGACAACCTGAAAGCCATATCGAGCCTCACCATTTACCGGACGCTGCGCTGGGGCGCGATGCTCGACATGGTGATAACAGACCTTCGGAGCTATCGGAGCCCACCTGTCATTACCGAAGAGATAAAGGGTTTCATCAAGGGCGCACCCGTGCCACCCGTCCGCCTGGTCAAACTGCTGGATGCCGGACGCAGCGCGAATGACGGCAACCCGCCCGAGACACTCCGCTATGGCGGCAAGGAAATGCCGAACCCGCGCGTCAAGGCGCCGCGCGGCACGCAGCTGGGCGGACCGCAAAAGGCATGGTTCAAGGCCGCGATGAAAGCCTCGACGGCGAGATGGCGGATCTGGGCCAATAGCGCCCCCGCATTGCAGATGCGGCTCGATTTCGCGCGCATCCCCTTCGCGGGGCTTGAGGACGGCTATGTCGGGACCGATGCCTGGCAGGGCTATCCCGGCGAACTCGCGGAGCTGATGTCTTTTCTGAAGGAAGAAAAGATCGGCAATGTCGTTTCCCTGGCGGGCGACTATCACGCCTTCGCGGCGGGCCGCTTGCCTGTCGATCCCGATGCGGATGAACTCACCTTCGCGGCGCTCGAAATCATGACGGGCGCGATCAGCTCCGGCTCGATGTATGAAGGCGCCGCCCGCGCGACGCGCGACAGCGGCTTTTTCCATCGTGCCGTGGTGCTCGATGACGAGGGGACAAAGCGCGAGAACTGGAACAACACGCTGGTGAACGGCCTGCGCGCCGGCATTCTCGCGAATTATTCGTCCTCCGAATATATCCACAACATGTTCCGCAACGAGCGCGCGAGCCCCGGCCTCGACTACATGGATGCCGATGGCCACGGCTATACGCTTGTAACGCTGACCGACACCACAATGCAGGTGGAGCAAGTGAATGTCGGCGACGTGACGAGGGATGCTGGCCCCGAAGGAGCGGCCGTTCTGCGCCGCGCCCGCTTTTCGGCCAAGCCATGGGACGGTGGAGGCGAACCGGCACTTGAAGGCCCGGTCTTCGAGGGCACCCCTCCCTATCCCTGGATTGCGAACGAGAAAGACAAAGAGACCTGACCTCCGGCCCTGACCGTTTGACGCGCGGCAGTCAGCGGCTAAGCTTCTGCCCGGTGAAACGCGGGGGCGGGAGAAGCGGATGAGCTTTGGCGAATATACGCGCTATGACGGACTGGGGCTCGCCGAGCTGGTGCGCAAGGGCGATGTAAAAGCGGAAGAGCTTGCCGAAGAAGCCATCGCGCGGATCGAAAAGCACAATCCTGCCATCAACGCGGTCGTATCGAAGCTCTATGACATTGGCCGCGCCGCTGCAAAAGCACCCGTCGACGGCCCCTTCAAGGGCGTGCCTTTTCTGCTGAAGGACGCATTCGGCGACCTCGCCGGCACGACAACGCGCCTCGGCTCACGCTTTCGGGCAGGCACTGCGGCGACGGAAGACGCGGCACTGGCGAAGCGCTTCAAGAAGGCGGGGCTGAGCATTCTCGGCAAGACGAATGTGCCTGAATTCACGCTTCTGCCGACCACCGAAAGCGCGCTTTACGGACCCGCGCGCAACCCCTGGAACGTGAACCATTCGACCGGCGGCTCCTCGGGCGGCGCGGCGGCAGCTGTCGCCGCCGGCCTTGTTCCGTTGGCTCACGCAAATGACAGCGGCGGCTCCATCCGCATTCCGGCTTCTTCATGCGGGCTGGTGGGATTGAAGCCGACAAGGGCACGGACCTCGCTCGGACCGGATTATGGAGATGTGCTGAGTGGGCTCTGCCATGAACATGTGGTGACGCGCAGCGTGCGTGACAGTGCTGCGATGCTCGACTGCACACACGGCTATGAACCGGGCGCGCCCTATGCCGCGCCGCATGTGGAGCGGCCTTTTCTCGA